>CAZQYU010000225.1:0-5725 GCA_964597585.1 uncultured Thermoanaerobaculia bacterium | reverse complement strand
TCCTGCCCCTCAGGAAGCTCCATCCGGCCCCTCCTGTTCGCCCTCAGCCATCGGCGACAGGGTCAGCCGCAGCTGGAGCGTGACGCGGCGGTTGCCGATCCACTGACCGGGAACCGGCACGACGATGTCGAGCTCACGCACCTGACCGTACTCGGCCAAGGCCCCTTTCCCGTGGAGCCGGACATGAAGCTGGTTGCTCGCCGGGTCGACATCGATGGCACCGACTCTCGCACCCGGCGACGACACCAGTGCGGAGGCTTCCGCAGTCACTTCGCGCGCGCCGCTGGGCTCGTCGACCAAGACGTCGTACACGTCGTCGAAAGGCTCCTCGTCAGAAACGAAGAAGGCCTCCTCCTGCGGTCGCAACGGCGGCAACCGGCGCGCTTCTGCAAGGACATCGGTTTCGACTGCCGATGCGATGTCGAACTCCACCCGATCGAAATCCTCGTCGGTGGACTCGTCTGCGGAACCGTGACGCAATGCCTCCACGTCCACATCGACCACGGCCGGGGTCACGTCCGCCATCAGTGGCTCACCGATCACCCCATCGGACAGTGGGTGCCCGGGAGCCGGCTCCGCGAAGTCCTCACCCACCGCGGCAAAGGGGCCGGGAATCTCGTCGTCTTCCCAGACTGACTCGTCCGGGGATGGGCCGCTTGGCTCGAATGGCTCGCCACCACCAGGGGGAGCGACGTCAAGATCAGGCTCGAAGGGTTCGTCGGCCGCGGAGGAGCCAGGTTCAAGATCGGGTTCACCGCCCCCAAGGTCCCTTGCTGTTGCAAGTGGCTCTGCATTGTCACTCTCGGCCGCCGACGGATGCTGCTCGTGATCGGGCCAGGTCTCGATCTTGATCTCTGGCGAGGCTTCCCGAGCGGCCTCGTCGTGCACCCAGTCCTCGGACCCTGTCGACGTCTCGGTCGGATCGTCGCGCAGGTCACCCTTGCCCGTCTCGACCGATTCGAGCTCGTCTGATCCGAACAGGTCGCGTCCGGTCGCGGTGTCGCCTTCGTCCGGTTGGATCTCCGGTGCCGCGGTCGGGATGACAAGGTCGCGGTCCCCGAGAGTCTCCTCCTCGGATACCAGGGTCGGCACGTCGTCGGTTTCGTCACGCATGGTCGGGTCGAAAGGCGGAGCCTGGGAAGGTTGAGGAGAGGAAGCCGGAACGTCGAGGTCGCGCGTCACCACCCCCGACGGCTCTGCCGACAGCGGCTGGGTGGCGCCATCAGCGCCGTGCGGCGCGGGCACGGGACGCCTGGGCGGCACCGGGATCGAACGCGACGCGCCCGGGGCGCCGGCGACGGGCCACGGACCGGGCCTGACTCCGGATGCCGGTTGCGGGCCCACAGTACCCGCCGCGACCGGCTCGTAGCGCTCTTTGAGGCTGCGCATGACCAGCTTCACGATGCCTTCGAGAGTCTCCTGCACACCGACACCGTCGGTCGCGACCGCCTCGAAGATGGGGCAGTCGTACTGGTTGAGGAAGGAGTCGAGGTCCTCCATGCTCATGATGTCGCGCAGATCGCGTTTGTTGAACTGGACGACATGGGGGAATCCGCGCAGCTCGACACCCTGCAGGAGCAGGTTCTCCTGGAGGTTTCGCCACGAGTCCTGGTTGGACTTGAGCATCGCACGCTGCGAGTCGGCGACGAAAACGACTCCGTCCGCGCCCTTGAGCACCAACTGCCGGGTTGAGTTGTAGTGAACCTGGCCGGGCACTGTGTAAAGCTGCAGGGTGACCTGCATCCCGCGGATCGTGCCGATCTCGAGTGGCAGCAGGTCGAAGAAGATCGTCCGGTCCCCTTCAGTGGCGAGCGATATCATTCGCCCGCGCTGGCCGCCCTCGAAGTGATCGTGGATCCACTGGAGGTTGGTCGTCTTCCCGCACAGACCGGGACCGTAGTAGACGATCTTGGCGTTGAGCTTACGCAGTGCGTAGTTGAAGAAGACCATCAGCGACCCTCAGCTGTCCCGTCCCCTGATCATAACTCGAATCGGCACACCCGCCAAACCCAGAGCTTCACGCAGAGTGTTCTCGAGGTAGCGCAGATACGAGAAATGGAGCGGACCGGTTCGGTTCGTGAAGAGCAGAAACGACGGCGGCGGGTGACGGAGCTGGCTCGCGTAAAACAGGCGCGCTTCCTTGCGCCCTCCGGAGGGCGGGGGTCGGTGCTGCCAGGCGGCTCGGAGCACCCGGTTGAGCTCGGACGTCGACGGCCGCCGCTGGTAGGCGCTGCGCAGCTGGCTCATGGTCGGGAACAACCTGCCCACGCCCCTGCCCGTGAGTGCCGAAACGAACACGCGAGGTGCCGAGCGAGCGAATGCGAGATCGCGATCGAGGGCGTCCTCAAGATCGCGGGCGGCGTCGGCGCGATCCTCCACCAGATCCCACTTGTTGATCACCACCGCGATCGCACGTCCCGCCTCCCATGCGTAGCCGGCCACGTGGGCGTCCTGACGTGTCACGCCCTCGACCGCGTCGATCACGACCAGGCAAATCTGCGCACGCTCCAGCGACCGGCGCGCCTGGACGACGGAAAGCACCTCAGGACCGGTGTCGGTGCGACCCTTGCGGCGGATGCCGGCGGTATCCACGAAGCGGATGCGGGTCTGGTCGCGCTCGACGACCACGTCCACGGCATCCCTGGTGGTGCCCGGGACCTCGCTGACGAGCACCCGCTCGTCCCCGACGAGACGGTTGAGCAGCGAGCTCTTGCCGACGTTCGGGCGACCGATGATGGTGACGCGCAACTCGTCGGCGAACGATTCCTCGAGGGAGTCGTCCGGGCTCTCGCTGGCAGGACCGAGGTGCTCCTCGATCGCCTCCCACAGCTCGGCGATGCCCATCCCGTGCTCGGCGGAGATCGCGACCGGACGTCCCAGACCGAGCCGGTAGAACTCCTCGGCCTGGAGCTCCACGCCGCGACGGTCGGCCTTGTTGACGACCACGACCACAGGCGCCTCGCGCTTACGAAGAACCTCTGCAATCTCGCGATCCTCCGGGATCGGTCCGGCGTCGCCGTCGAGGAGGAAGATGACCACGTCAGCTGTCTCCACCGCCGACATCGCCTGCGACCGGATGAGCGGAATCCAGCGGTCCTCGTCGTCGAGCAGCAACCCGCCGGTGTCCACTACCGTACAGGTCCCGCCGCCCGGGATGCGTGCCTCTCCGATGATCCGGTCACGGGTCACCCCGGGCAGATCGTGGACCAGTGCCCTTCGAGACTTCGTCAGTCGATTGAACAGCGTCGACTTGCCGACGTTGGGCCGGCCAACGATCACCAGCACCGGTTGCGGGCTCACTCGGTACTTCCGCCCTTCGGCCCCGGCGTCGGCAGCCCCCAGCGATTGGGACCGCTGGACTCCATGACCCGTCGCGCCGTCACCACCCAGTTCCCGCTGATCAGCCTCAACTGAATGATGGCGTGCTGCACGGAAGACGCGTTCCGACCCTTCTCGCGGCCTGTGTAGGGGTCGAAGCGGCCCACATCCCACACCTCCATGGTGCGGACCGTGGCGTTGATCGTGCGGAACACCGCCACATCCTCGAACTCGACCTGAAGGAGCTTGGCGTCCACCCGGTCTCCGGACTCCATCAGGGTCCTGAGGACCTTTCGGACGGCTGCGATCTCGTTGTCGCTGGCCCACGGCTCCAGCTTCGTGGCGTCGAGGCTCGAGTACGCGCCTGCCAGGGCTTCCAGGTACCCTTTCACGCGCTGCTCGATGGCCTGCCGTTGCTCAGGAGTCGGCGTCGTGTCCTCGCAGGCAACCGCGCCGAAACCGATCACGGCGAGGGCAAGGGCGATGACCACATGCTCCAGAGTCCTCATCTCCGCTCCCTTCCGACACCCGCACCACGCAAACCCTGCCGACCTCGCCGCTACCCGCAGCATAGCACCGCAGCGGGGCCCGAACGGTGACCCTGGTGATACCATGGGGTGGTCGGGCCTGGGGTCCGGGAGCCCCCCGATAGCACACTCGGAGGGCGGGCTTCAACGGAGGCGGCCGGGCTCGCGGGGAGGTCAGGGTGACCGCATCGCCCCGAGTGTTGGTCGTAGGAGGCGTTGCGGCTGGCATGAGCGCCGCGAGCCAGGTGCGACGACGGCTCCCATCGGCAGAGGTCGTCGTCTTCGAGCGCGGGCCCTACATCTCCTACGGCGCCTGCGGCATGCCCTACAACATCGAGGACCCGGACCGGAGCATGGACGACCTGGTCGTGCTCACCGCAGAGCAGGCGCGTTCGGAGCGTGGCATCGATCTACGGCTTCACCATGAGGTTCACGGAATCGACCTTGGGCGGCAGCTGCTCAGCGTGCGGGACCTCGGAACCGATCGCGAAGGTCATGAACCATTCGACGCCCTCGTGCTCGCCACAGGGGCACGCGCAACGCGCCCGCCGCTGGCCGGCGCCCAGCTGCCCGGGGTCCTCATCCTTCGTGAGCTGACCGATGGGGAGAGGTTCAAGCGGGAGCTCGAGGGCACCGTGCACCGGGTCGCGATCATCGGCGCCGGCTATATCGGCCTCGAGATGGCACATGTACTGACGGCTCGAGGGCTCGAGGTCACCCTGATCGAGAAGATGCCGCAGATCCTCCCTGGGTGGCACGCCGACACCGTCGCGACCGTCCTCGACACGCTGACCCGAGAGGGTGTCGACGTGCGCACGGGAATCACGGTCACCGCTCTCGAGGCTGGAAGCGAAGGGCGGGTCGCGACGGTCGCGGCCGACGACGGCCCGATCCCCACCGACCTGGTGCTCCTTGCGGTCGGCGTTCGGCCCAACGTCAGCCTCGCACTCGACGCCGGCCTCAAGGTCGGCGACACGGGCGCCCTCTGGGTCAACCAGTATCAGCAGACCTCACACCCCCAGGTGTGGGCGGCAGGCGACTGCGCCGAGGCCTATCACCGCGTGCTTCGTCGCAACGCCTGGATCCCGCTCGGCACGACCGCCAACAAGCAGGGCAGGGTCGCCGGCGCCAACGCCGTCGGCGCGAACGAGCGCTTTCGGGGAATCGTCGGCACGGCCGGCTTCGTGACCTTCGATCTCGAGGTTGCCCGCACCGGGCTTGCCATGGAGCAGGCGCGGGCGGAGGGGTTCGACCCGGTGGAGGTGACGATCCGGCAGCGCTCTCGGGGCCACGCCTTCCCCGACGGAGCGCCGATCCAGCTCCACCTCGTGGCCGACGGCCCAACCGGCCTGTTGCTCGGGGGCGAGCTGGTGGCTCGCGAAGGTGCTGCGCTTCGGGTCAACGTCCTCGCGTCCGCCCTCGCGACGCATCAGACAGTTGCCGATCTCCAGGGGCTCGACCTGGTCTACGCGCCACCCTTTGCACCGGTTTGGGACCCTTTGCTGGTGGCCGCCAACAAGCTCGCGAAGAAGCTCGGGAGAAGTCCATGAGCCGTACCGTTACGATCTCGTGCCCGCACTGCGAGGCCACCCTCACCGTCGATCTCGAGGCGGGCGTCGTCGTCCATCACGAGCGGCCGGCCGCGCCGCCCTCGGATCGGGTGGACTTCGAGACCCGCCTGCGTCAGCTCGAGGTCGAGAAGCGCCGCGCCAGCGAGCGCATGCAAGAGGCGATGCGGAGCGAAAAGGACCGGGAGCGGCTGCTCGCGGACCGCTTCAAGAACCTGCTCGACAAGGCGAAGGACGAGCCCGACGAAGGTCCCAAAATCCGGGACATCGATCTCGACTAGCCTGGGGATTCCGGGCCGCGTCTGCTGCGGC
>CAZQYU010000224.1:0-5754 GCA_964597585.1 uncultured Thermoanaerobaculia bacterium | reverse complement strand
GAGATGGACCTTCAGGGGCCCGGCGAGATCGGGAGCTCGGAGCTCACCTATCTTCTGGTCAATCTGCACTGGACACCGGTGCGCGCCATCGACTTCCAGGCGACCTACCACCGAGGCGTCTCGATCGACCGACGCGGCCTGACCGAAGACCAGCTCAACGGGCGGCCAGTCGACCCGGCTTCCCTTGCCGGGCTGCTCTACGAGTCGTCCCGGCTCCGCGTCACGTGGAGACCCGAGCGCTGGCTGAGCCTCTGGGTGGGCGCTGGACACGACCGCAACGACCGCGGCGACCCGGCGAACAACCGCTTCAACCTCGGGTTGTCGGCGCGCGACCTCTTCGGCTCTGGAATCGACCTCAGTGTATCGGACTGGAGCTCAGACAGAGGCGCCGACGGCTCCGACTCGCTGTACGCATCGATCGGGCGGAGCTTCGGCTCTCGCGTCTACGTGTCGCTCGACTACAACAAGGCCCTGGCGGTCTACCACCTGCGCAGCCGGGACGGCGGGTTGGTTGAGCTGCGTCCGGACAGCAGCCGCTACGCCCTCGCCGCGACCGTCACGCTGTCGCGCACCTGGGCGGTGCTGTTCGACCTGGAGCGGCTCGACCAGGAGAGCTTCACCGAAGACCGGCTGCTCGTGGGTCTGACCCTGAGGTTTTGAACTGCGCCTCGGGCGGCAGACCGGTGGCCTCGGTCAGGGGTCGCTCTCGCCAGTCTGCTGGAACCTCGGCGTTGCGACGCCGTATGAGTACCTGGAGCCGGGGGCTCTCACGGGAGGTGTCATGGCTCGAACCAGCAGAACTGCGCTCGTGGCCGACGCCGCGAGCACGTCCAGGCGAGTCGTCATGTCGACCGTGGCGGTCTGTCTCCTCTTCGGCTTGGTTCCGTATGCGAAGGCCCGACCGCCCATGGACCGCGCTGCACTCGAAGTGCAGCTCAAGGCAACCGAGACAGCGTTCGCGAAGACCATGGCGGACCGCGACCTGAAGGCGTTCGCCGCGTTGCTCGCCGACGAGACGGTCTTCTTCGGCAGCCGCGGCCAGCTGCGAGGCAAGGACGCTGTTGCCGCCGCATGGGCCCGCTTCTTCGAGGGGCCGGATGCGCCGTTCTCCTGGACTCCCGAGGAGGTCGCGGTGCTCGACTCCGGTACGCTCGGGCTCACCAGCGGTCCCGTCTTTGACCCCGAGGGTAACCGGATCGGGACCTTCAACTCGGTGTGGCGACGCGACGGCGACGGATGGCGGATCGTGTTCGACAAGGGATGCCCACCCTGCACGCCATGACCCTTCACTGAACGCGAGACGTGACACGCAAGAAGCGAGATGTAGGGGCGGAGCTTGTCTCCGCCCGGTTCCCTCATCGCACGCAGCGTGCCGGACCTGACTCGCGCTCCCACAGCCAGCGCGCAACCGGTCGCGGGGGATTTTGAAACGCTAGCCTTGGCGCTGGAGGAGGACCGGGCCGCTGCCGCGCAGGACGAGCTCGTCGACCGACTCGAGCAGAGCGTCGAGGTCGAATCCCAGGGCGCGGCGAGGGTAGGGCGCGAGCATCTCCCGGGTCCGTGCCGCGATCTCCCGTGCGCCGCGAACCTGGCGTGCCTCGCGCGCGCAGACCGCGGTGAGCGCGTTGGCGAGGCCCTGGTACAACCTCCGATGCGCATCGACGGCCTCGCGCCAGAGGTCCTCGACAATCTCCTGGGCGTCGTCGAATCGTCCGACCTGGACCAGCAGCTCGAAGCGCAGCAGCGCATTTCGATCGGCCTCGTCGAGGTGGCGGCGGTCGGCGGGCAGGCGGGCAGGGTCCATCACGGCCACGGTGCACCGAGTCTACAGAGACCGAGTCGTCCCTGTAGACTGCCGTTCGATGCGCGACAAGCTTGCCTTCGTGGCCGCCGGCGCGGTGCTGCTGACTGCGATGGTGGTCCTTCCCGGCGGCGCGCCGTTCTCGATCGACGCGGGTGCGAAGACCCTTCAGACGCTGGCCTTCGCCCACGACCACGGCTGGCCGCGGCCGATCCCCTATCCGTCGGCCTCACTGGATCCAGACGGCAGCTTCCTGCCGCCGTTTCTGATCCCCGACGCTGGGGGTGCGGCGTCCGTCTACCCGGTGCTGTTCCCGCTCGCTGCGGCGCCCCTCGCAGTCGCCGCCGGAGTGGGAGCCTTGAGGCTGCTGCCGCTCGCGGCCGGGCTCGCGACCGCCTGGTTGATCGGACTGCTGGTCCGTCGCCTCGGGGGCGGGGGTTCGCCCGCGCCGCCGGCGGCGATCGCACTCCTTGCGACGCCGCTCGCGTTCTACTCGCTCACCTTCTGGGAGCAGACGCTCGCGGCGCTGATCGTCATGGCCGCCCTGCTGCTCGTGATCGGGCGGTCCGAGGCGGAGCCCCTGAGAGCGCCGGTACGGTGGGCGGCCGCCGGCGTCCTGCTCGGCCTGGCCTGCTGGGTCCGCACCGAGCTCCTCGTCCTGGTCCCCCTGGTGCTCGCGGTGCCGGTGCTGCTGCATCGCGCGGCAGGCCTCGTCGCGGCACTCGGCGGCGGCGTGGGCGCGGCCGCCGGGGCGCTCGCGGGTGCGCTGGTCCAGCGCCTGACCCTCGGTGCGTGGCTGCCACTCCATCTCGCCTATCACACCGGACCGTTCACGCGCGGTGGGCATCTCGTTGGCGAACGCGTGGGGACCTTCGTCAAGACGATGACTCCCGATCCGGTTACGGCGGTCGCCACGCTGGTGTGGGTTGCCGCTTTGCTGGCCGCCCTCCACCCCAGGGCCCGAACGACATCCGCGTCGCGTCTGTGGGGCGCCGTTGCGGTGGTCGCCGCGGTGGCGGCGGCGCTGATAGCGCCCGGCCTGCGCTGGCTCGCCGGTGCACGGCCCACCGAGGCCTTCCCCTACGCCGCCCCGATTGCGGCCTGGATCGTGCTCGCACCGCTGCCGCTGGCCATCGGTGTGAACCCCGATCGTGTGCGCGATCGGCGGTGGCAGGTCATCGCGCTGCTGGCGCTGACCTTTCTCGTCGCGGTCAGCCTGGCCAAGCCCGCCCGCAGCCCGGAGTGGGGCCACCGCCTGCTGCTGCCGTCCGTGCTCCTGGCGACGGCGGCGCTGCTGGCCCTCGAGCCGTTCTCGGCGAGGACGCCGCGGTGGGTGCGTGCGGCGACCGTGGCGGCCCTGGTCGCCGCTCTCGTCGTGCAGGCGGGCGGGGTCGCACTGCTCGGCCATGGCATTGCCATTCACGCCCGCCTGGTCCGGTCGGTTCTGGGTGCGACCGCCGACGGTGACGTAATCCTCACCGACACCGCGATGCTGCCCCTTGGCGCCGGAGCGGACTTCGCCCGTCGCCGATTCTTGTTCTGCGCCTCGGACCGTGCGCTCACCCAGGCGCTGGGAAGGCTCTCCGCGATCGGCGAGGCAGGTTTCGCGTTCGCCTCCGTGAAAGGCCTCGCCCAGGTCTCACTCGATCCGGGCGCCACGTTGGCTACCGCGGGCAGGTCGTGGCGTCGGGCGGATCATCAGGTCATGGTGGTCGGCGGCGCGAGCCTGACGATCGAGCACTACGTGAGTGACGGAGAGCCGCCGTGAGCCGCCCGCGGCTGGTTGTGCTCGGTGCCGGTCCGGCCGGGCTCGGGGCGGCCTGGCGGGCCGCGACCCGGGGCCTCGCCGAGGTCACCGTCCTCGAGCGCGCTCCTGCGGTCGGCGGCAACGCGGGCTCCTTCGAGCTCGACGGGCTGCGTCTCGACTACGGCAGCCACCGGCTCCATCCCGCATGCCCGCCGGAGATCCTCGCGGACCTGCGTCGCCTGCTCGGCGACGACCTGCTCGACCGCCCACGGCACGGTCGCATTCGGCTGCAGGGCAGGTGGATCCATTTCCCACTGCGGCCGCTCGACTTGGCGTTGCGGCTGCCGCCTCGGTTCGCCGTCGGCGTCGCGGCGGACGTGACGCGGAAGGTGGTCGCCCGGCGAACCGAGTTCGCCGAGGACGCCACCTTCGCGAGTGTGCTGCGCGGTGGTCTGGGCCGCACCATGGCCGAGATGTTCTACTTCCCCTACGCGCGCAAGATCTGGGGCGTCGAACCGAGCGAGCTCGAGGCCGAGCAGGCGAGGCGCCGGGTATCGGCCGGATCCCCTGGGCGGCTCGTTGCCAAGGCGTTGTCCGCGCTGCCCGGACTGCGCCGACCGGGGACAGGCCGCTTCTTCTACCCCCGTCGAGGCTTCGGCCAGATCGCGGAGGCCTACCTCGATGCGGCGCGGAGACACGGCGTCCGGGTGTTGCTCGGCGCAGAGGTTCGCCAAGTCGTGGGGGGCCAGGACGGCTGCGAGGTTGTGGCGGTCGGGAAGGACGGCGAGATCCGCATCTCTGCCGACCGCGTATGGTCGACGATACCGGTCACGGCCCTGGCTCGTGCCCTCGCCGCCGAACCGCCGTCGGGCGCGCTGACCGCCGCGGACCAGCTTCGTTTTCGGGCCATGGTCCTGGTCTATCTGGTGCTCGAGCGCGATCGCTTCAGCTCCTTTGACGCGCACTACTTCCCCGAGCCCGATGTCGCCATGAGCCGGCTCTCCGAGCCCAAGAACTACGCGGCGGGGGAGGGTCCCCAGGAGCTGACGGCGCTGTGTGCGGAGCTGCCCTGCCAAATCGGAGACGATGTGTGGACGGCCGACGACGACGACCTCGCCTGCCGGGTCGTGGACGGGATGACGGTGACCGGCCTCGAGCTGCGAGCCCCGCTGCGCAGGGTCGCCGTGCGCCGTCTACCCCATGCCTATCCGGTCTACAGGCGGGGTTCGTTGGCCGGCTTCGCGCGTCTGGATGAGTGGTTGGAGGGACTGCCCTGGCTGCTCAGCTTCGGCCGGCAGGGCCTCTTCGCTCACGACAACACCCATCACACCCTCGCGATGGCCTATGCCGCGGTCGACTGTCTCGCGCCCGACGGCAGCTTCGACCACGAGCGTTGGCGCGGCCACCGCAGGGAGTTCCTGGGCCACGTTGTCGAGGATTGACCCCATGCAGGTTGCGTCGGCCGGCCCGACCGGGAAGAATGGCAGCATGAAGGTCAGCGTGGTGGTGCCCTGCTACGACGAGGCCGGCTCGGTTGGCGAGACGCTGCGCCGATTGGCCGCCGCGGTCGGCGGGGAAACCGAGATTGTGGTGGTCGACGACGGCTCACGGGACGGCTCGGCGGCGGTGGCGGAAGAGGCCGCGGCCGACCTCGACAATGTGAGGGTGATGCGCCACGAGAGCAATCTCGGTTACGGGGCCGCGCTCAAGACCGGCATTCGCGCCACGTCCGGAGACCTCGTGGTGATCATCGACGCCGACGGCACCTACCCGGTCGAGCGCATCCCCGAGCTCGTCCGCGCCTCAGTCGATGCCGACATGGTCGTCGGTGACCGCTTCGCCGCGGGCCCCGTCGGTCCGCTCGCGCGTCGACTTCCGCGAGCGCTCCTGCGCCGCTACGTCTCGTGGCTCGTGAAGCGTCCGGTACCGGACATGAACTCCGGGCTTCGCGCCATGCGCCGGGAAGTGCTCCAGCGGTACCTTCACATGCTCCCCGATACGTTCAGCTTCACCACCTCGATCACGGTCATCATGATGCGCCGGGGCTACCGAGTTTGCTTCGTACCGATCGAGTACCACGAGCGCGTCGGCCTGTCGAAGATCCGTCCGCTGCGCGACACCGCCCGGTTCATCCAGGTCATCGTCCGCACCGGGGCCTACTTCGCCCCGATGCGGGTGTTCGCGCCGGTGGTCGCGCTCCTGCTCG
>CAZQYU010000223.1:0-5761 GCA_964597585.1 uncultured Thermoanaerobaculia bacterium | reverse complement strand
GGTAGTCGAGGCTCGCCTCGGGGCAGGTCGGCAGACAGTTCAGGCACACGTGGCACTCGCTCACGCGGTGGTCGCCGAGGGGTTCGTCGGCGCCCTGGCAGGCGAAGGTGCACAGCGTACAGCCGCTGCAGGCGCCGCCGGCGCGGCGGATGCGGACCGGGGCGACCCGGGCGACCAGGCCGAGCAGTGCGCCGAGCGGGCACAGTGCGCGGCAGTAGAGCCGTGGCATCACCGCCGAGGCGAGCAGCACCGCGGCCAGCAGGGTGACCGCGAGCCAACCGCCGGGCGCCGGCAGGCCCTTCCACAGCGGCCACACTCCGGCCGCCACGCCGCGCTCGAGCAGCGGGATCGGGTCGAGCCAGCCTGCCCGCAGCGAGCCGAGCGCGGACCACACCAGGAGCACCGCGAGGAGCGGGTACTTGATCGCAAACCACGGTCGGTAGCGGTTGAGCTTGGCGCGCTTGCGACGCTCGGGTCCGGCCATCCACGAGACGAGCTGCTGGAGGGTCCCGAGCGGGCACATCCAGCCGCAGAAAATGCGCCCGAGCACCGCGGTCATGCCGAGCACGAGCAGGCCGATCCAGGCCAGCCGCGGAACGGTCCAGTCGGCGAGGGCCGTCGTCACTCCGGTGAGCGGGTCGAGCGCGAGCAGAGCGGAGGCGGTCTCCCCCGGCACGCGGCTCTCCGAGAGCCCCCAGAACAGGGCCAGGAAGGCGGCCAGGAAGAACACCTGACTGACGACGCGCAGCCTCCGCGCCCCGGGCGCCACTCAGGTCTCCGTCGCGATCGACGCCCAGTCGGGGGTGCCGAGGCCGAGGCGGGCCGCGATCTCGAGGTGCGGGAGCTCATGTGGTCCGAGGCCGAGCCGGGCGCCGCCCCAGGCGTCGGCGGCGACCGGGTCCGTGGCGACCGCCACGAGGTCGTCGGCGCGCACCAGGTCGAGGGAGCCGCCCGTCGGCCCGCCCGCGGTCATGACGCGGGTCGCGTCGACGATCGTCAGGGTCGGTCGCAGCGCCGCACCGAGCTCGGCGCAGACCTGAGGGAGACGCTGGTGGAGCGAGCCGCGACGTCCGATCAAGGCCCCGAACCAGTTCTTCATGCCGAGGGTGGCGCGACCCAGCGAGTGGTGCTTGACCACCGGCAGGTTGAACACGCGGTCGGCCTCGACCAGCGGCCGCAGCACCTGCCAACGGCCGAGTGCGACGCCACCGAGGTCGAGCTCGACGGTGCCGGCGGTGCCTTGGTGGAGCACCCTCGCGCCCGCCGCGCGAGCCGCCGGGCCGACCCCGGAGCGTTCGAAGCTGCGCCCCGGGTCGTTGCAGGTGCTGTCGAGCACGGTGACCTGTCTTGCACCGGCGGCGAGGCACAGCCGGACCAGCTCGGCGACCAGGGTCGGGTCGGTGTCCGCCGCCTGCTCCGCGGTGCGGTCCCAGGCGACGTTGGGCTTGATCGCGACCCTTTCACCGGGGTGCACGAAAAGCTCGATGCCGCCCATCGCGGCCAACGTCCTGCGCAGGTTCTCCGCCGGGCCGCTCCCGCCGGCGACCGCCAGGCGGCTCGCGGCGCCGGGGTCGACCCGCCAGTCCGGCGGCGCGAGGGCGACGCCCGATTCCGGTGGCCGGTGTCGCCCCTCGCGGCCGACCAGTCCGCCTCCTGCCAGTGCGAGGCCGGCGCCGACCAGCGCCGCGGGCCCCCAGGTGGCGAGCAGCTCGCGGCGTCCGATGCGTCCGTAGGGCGTGTCCGGGCTGTCGTGGCTCATGGTGCCCCCGCACCACGATAGCTCACCGTCGGCGGGCCTGCACCGCTACGCGCTGTTCGCTGAGGAAGGCGCGGACCTCGGCCTCGAGCTGTGTCAGGTCACGGTCGGAAAATGAGGCGTGGTCGGCGTCCGAGACCAGGACCACGCGGGCGTCGGTCGCGGCGCCGGCGAGCCGTGAGGCGTCCTCCGGCGGCACCACCGCGTCGACCATCCCGTGCACCACCAGCCACGGGCACGCGACCCGGCCCGCTGCCGCGAGCGGGTCGTGGCGGTTCGCGTCGGTGAAGAAGACGTCCCGGAACCTTTCACCCGACTCGGTCTCGACCAGCCCGCCAGGTAGCCGGCGGACCGTCTCGCCCCGCACCGCCTCGGGTGTCGAGGGCAGCACCGCGGGTGCGGCGACCGTGACCAGAGCGGCGACGTCGGGATCGACCGCGGCGTGGAGCAGGGCCACAGTGCCACCGAGCGACGAGCCGATCAGGGCCACCCGGTCGACTGGCCGTCCGCGCAGCCACAGGAGCGCGGTGTGGAGGTCGGCGACCTCGCCGCTCACGGTGAGCTCGGTCGGGTCGCCCTGGGACCGGCCCCGCCCCGCGAAGTCGAAGCGCAGGGCGGCACCGCCGAGCTCGGCCACCAGATTCGCGAGCGCGACGTGCTTGGGGCTCTCCTTCGAGCTCAGCATGCCGTGGGCGACGACCGCTCCCCAGCTTGGCCATGCGCCCTGGGGCCGGTGCACCGTCGCCGCCAGGCTCTGACCGCGGGGGTTGACGAAGCTGACGTCCTCGAGACGCACGCCCCGACGGTAGCAGAATGTCGGACCCCGAGTGTCACCCTGCTCCACGGCGGCGGCGGTGCCGGCGGGAGGGACGCCGGGCGGGCGGGCCCGCGCGTCGTGAGCGGGCGTGTTGGTTCGGCCCGCCGCCCGGCATGGGTGGGACGCCCTTGGCCCGCCGACGTTGACGGCAATACCACGGAGGCGCAAAGACCACCGGGGAACACAGAGAACCGCCTCCCACCCGGCAGCTCTGTGCCTCTCTGTGTCCACTGTGGCTCTGTGTTTCTTTCTCGGCGGGGTCTTGACAGAATGCCGGACGGATTGTATTAATGAACTAGGACACTAGAGAACTATGACTCTGGCACATTGGAGCACGCGGTGACCATCTCGATCCAGCTCGACGCCACCAGCGGGGTGCCGTTCTACCGCCAGATCATCGACCGCGTGCGGGCGGCCGTCGCGACCGGTGAGCTGTCTTCCGGCGACCGCCTCCCGACGGTCCGGCAGCTCGCGGTAGATCTGTCGATCAATCCGAACACAGTCAGCCGCGCCTACACCGAGCTCGAGCTCACCGGTCTGGTCGAGACCCAGATGGGCTCGGGGACCTTCGTCGGCTCGCGGCCGATCGCGCCCGACGATGTCGAGCGCCGCCGGCTGCTCGATCGGATGTGCCAGGAGTTCCTTTCGCGGGCCTCGGCCCACGGATTCACCCTCGACGACGTGCTGGACAACCTCGGGCCGCGCAGGCGGCGCTGACAGGGAGGTACCCGATGCCCACGCTGAAGCTGGATGTCCTGGAGCGTTTCGCAGTCTCCTTTCGGGCCGACTACCGTTTCGGCCCGCTCAACATAGCGCTCGTGATCGGTCTCTGCCTTGCCGGCCTGGTGGCCCACCTCGCGGTGTACGAGTTCCACCTCGAGGCGGTGCTGACCATGGCCTCGGCGGCCCTCGTGCTCGCCGTTGTTCTCCGGCTGAGCCAGATCTGGGAGTCGGCGCTGGTGCTCACGACCCTGATCGCTTTCGGTGCGTACCTGCGGCACCGCCCGGAGAGCTGGATTCTGGTCGGCGCGGCGGTGCTCGCCGGGCTGCTCTCGCCATGCATCCAGGCCGCCTACCAGTGGGAGAAAGCGGTGGTGCTGCGCTTCGGGCGCTTCCGCTCGCTGCGCGGGGCCGGCCTCTACGCGATCCTGCCGGTGATCGACAAGGTGGCCAACTACGTCGACCAGCGGATCCGGGTCACCGACTTCAAGGCCGAGACCACACTCACCCGCGACACGGTGCCGGTCAACGTCGATGCGATCGCGTTCTGGATGGTGTGGGACGCCCAGAAGGCGGTGCTCGAGGTGGCCGACTACGACGACGCCGTGACGCTGTCGGCCCAGACCGGGCTGCGCGACGCGATCGGCAAACACGAGCTCGCCGAGATGCTCTCGCACCGCGACCGGCTCGGCCGCGAGATCCAGGAGGTGCTCGACGCCAAGACCAGCGCCTGGGGCATCACCGTGGAGTCGGTGGAGATCCGCGACATCATCATCCCCAAGGAGCTCGAGGACGCCATGAGCCGCCAGGCTCAGGCCGAGCGCGAGCGCCAGTCCCGGATCATCCTGGCCAATGCCGAGACCGAGATCGCGGAGAAGTTCGCACTCGCCTCCGAGCAGTACCGGCACAACCCGGTGGCGCTCCACCTGCGGGCGATGAACATGGTCTTCGAGGGGCTCAAGAAGAAGGGTTCGATGGTGATCGTGCCCTCCTCCGCGCTCGACACCATGAACCTCGGCGCCCTCGGCGGCATGACCGCCTTCGATCGGATCCTCGGCGCGCAGGGCGCCGCTGACGCGCCGACGGCCCCGGGCGAAGGGTAGGCGGAGGCCGCCGTGACCCCCAGCCGCTCCCGCCCCGTGTCGCCGAACCTGGTGGCGGCTGTGATCCTCCTCGCGGTGCTCGCGTTGCTCGTGGTGATGACCGGCGGGGCGGGATGAGAGTGCCGGCGCGAGACGCGAGCGGACTTGAGTTTCCTGACGTCTCCGAGGCACACTCTCGGAGACTGGAGGAGACCATGCCGTCGAGGACGCTCGTTCTGCTCGCTCCCATTCTGCTCGTCGCCGCCGTCGCCCAACCCCAGGAGCGCGACGTCGCGCGCTACGTCGAAAAGGTCAAGGACCCCGTCATCAAGGAGATGAGGGACCGCGATGCGGCTGCGGCCGAGGCCGCCAAGGCCAAGACCGAGGAGATCCTGGCCGCCGAGAAGGCGGCCGAGAAGGCGCGCACCGAGCCCGAGCGGGAGCTGCGCTTCGACGTCAGCGGCATCGTCCGTCCGTCCGGCCCCGGCGCCTTCACCACCAACCTGTGGCACCTGCCCCCGACCGCGCAGTACCTCACCGGGACCTGCTGGAGCTTCTCGACGGTGTCATTCTTCGAATCCGAGTCGCACCGCCTCGGCGGGGTCGACGTCAAGCTCTCGGAGATGTGGGTGGCCTACTGGGAGTACGTCGCCAAGGCGCGCGGCTACGTCGAGAGCCGCGGCTCGACAGCATTCGAGGAGGGCTCGGAGTCGGCGGCGGCCATCCGCGTGTTGCGCGAGCGCGGAATCGTTCCCCGCGAGCAGTACCCGGGCGTGCTCGCCGAGGACGGCCGCTTCGACCATGCCGACCTGCAGGCCCGTATGAAAGCCTTCCTCCAGTGGTGCAAGGACACCGGCTACTGGGAAGAGGACGTGATCGTCACCTGCATTCGCGCCATCCTCGACCGCACCATGGGGGCGCCGCCGGAGACCGTCACCTGGCGCGGCTCGACCATGACTCCGGCGGAGTTCCGCGATGGGGTGCTGCACCTGATACCTGACGACTACGTCGGCCTGATGTCCACTCTGTCGGTGCCGTTCTACACCCGCGGCGAGTATGCGGTGCCCGACAACTGGTGGCACGACGCGAGCTACGTCAACGTTCCCCTCGACGTCTGGTACGGCGTGATCCTGCGGTCGCTCGACAAGGGGATCACCGTCGTGATCGGCGGAGACGTCTCCGAGCCCGGGCTCTACGGTGAGCAGGACATTGCGGTGGTGCCGAGCTTCGACATTCCAGGCAACTTCATCGACCAGTCGTCGCGCGAGCTGCGCTTCGCCGAGGGCGTCACCACCGACGACCACGGAATCCACCTGGTCGGTCACACCCGGCTCGACGGCCACGACTGGTTCCTGATCAAGGACTCGAACCGGTCGTCCCGCCACG
>CAZQYU010000222.1:0-5770 GCA_964597585.1 uncultured Thermoanaerobaculia bacterium | reverse complement strand
AGCTCCTCGCTGGGAAGCCGAAAGACGATGTTCATGTAGGAACGGCTCCCGGCGTCGACCGGAGACCGGTAGAAGTCGGGATGGGCGGCGATAGCGCGGTACAGCCGGTCGCCCTTGGCGCGGTTGCGGGTCTCCATGGCGGTCAGACCGCCCATCTCCTTCACCCACAAGAGGACGTTGCGGACCATGTAGACGGCGAAGGTCGGCGGCGTGTTGTAGAGGGACTCCTTCTCCGAGTGGATGCTGTACTTGAGCATCGTCGGCAGCCCGCTGTTGGCCTTGGCGAGCCACGACTTGCGCAACACCACGATGGTCACGCCGGAGGGTCCGAGGTTCTTCTGCGCCCCAGCATAGATCAGGTGGAATCGGTTGGCGTCGATCGGGCGCCACAGGAAGTCCGACGACATATCGGCGACCAACGGCAGCGAGCCGGTCTTGGGGAACTCATGGAACTGGGTCCCGCGGATGGTGTTGTTGCTGGTCACGTGGACGAAGGCAGCGGTTGGGTCGAGGTCGAGCTCGGCCTGGGTGGGGACTCGAGTGAAGCTCGCGGCCTCGGAGCTTCCCGCCACACGCCCACGGGCGACGATGTTGGCCTCCTTGAGCGCCTTTTGAGCCCACGAGCCGGTGATGACGTAGTCCGCCGAGCCTCCCGGCGGAATGAAGTTCATCGGCACCATCGCGAACTGCAGCGAGGCGCCTCCCTGGAGAAAGAGCACCTGGTGGTCGTCGTCGAGACCGAGCAGCTCGCCGATCAGGTCCATGGCCTCATGATGGACCGCGTCGTACTCTTTGGACCGGTGGGACGTTTCCATGACCGACATGCCGGTCCCGGCCCAGTCGATCATCTCGTCGCGCGCGCGCTCGAGCGTCGGCAGCGGCAGCGCGGCGGGTCCGGCGTAGAAGTTCAGTGTGCGGTTCATGGTCGTACTCCTCCTAGGCGGTCCGGTTGACGAAGTCTTCGAGGATCTGGATCACGACGTCGCCGATCCGAAGCATGTTTTCTGCGCTGGAGGCTCCGATGTGCGGCGTCATGATGACGTTCGGCGCCTCGAGCACCGGACTCGCCGGATCGGGCGGATCGGAGTAGAACACGTCAGTGGCGTAGGCGCGCACTTTGCCCGAGCGCAGCGCCGCAACCAGATCCTCCTCGACGACACATTTGCCGCGGGCGGTGTTGACCAGTACGACACCGTCCTTCATCGATGCGATCGTCTCACGGTTGATCATGCCCCGGGTCTCATCGGTCAGCGGCACGTGCACCGAGAGGTAGTCCGACTCCGCGAACAGACGCTCCATCGGGACCAGCTCTACAAGCTCGTGGCTCTTCAGCAGCGGGTCGTAGGCGACCACTCGCATGCCGAAGGCCAGCGCCCTACGCGCCAGCTCCGTGCCGATGTTGCCGGCCCCGATGAGCCCGAGCGTCTTGCCGAGCAGCTCCGTCCGCTTGAGCTCCTTCTTGAGCCACTTGCCCTGGCGCATGCCTTCGTGCCCGTCGATCAGCCGGGTCGGAACCCCGATCATGAGCGCGAACGCGAGCTCGGCCACGGCGACCGCGGATGCGGAGGCAGTGTTGTAGACCTTGACGCCCTTCGAACGGGCGTAGTCGACGTCGATGTTGTCGAGACCCACTCCGCCGCGGATGATCAGTCGCAGGCGCTGAGCGCGGTCAATGTACGCCCGGTCGCACTTGGTCTTTGATCGCACCAGGACGACATCCACCTCGGGCAGGCGTTCCTTGTCGTCGGTCACCTCGCCGAAGGCGGCGAGCTTGCCCGCAAGGGTCGGGTCGAAGGCATCCGAGATCAGGATCTTCATGGCTTCCTCCTCGTCATTCCGCGAGGGACCTGACGATCAGGCCCGAGCGCAGCTTCGGTTCGAACCACGTGGACTTGGGCGGCATCACGGTACCCGCGTCGGCGACCGCGAAGAGCTGTTCGATCGAGGTCGGGTGGAGCGAGAACGCGACCGCCCAGTCGCCGGAGCGCACCAGTCCCTCGAGCTCACCCAGACCCCGGATCCCGCCGACGAAGTCGATGCGCTCGTCCGCGCGCGGGTCTCCGATGCCGAGCACCGGCGAGAGCAAGTTGTCCTGAAGGATGGCGGCGTCGAGACCGCGAACCGGGTCGTCGGCCGGGAAGGTCCCCGGACGCGCGGTCAGCCGGTACCACCGACCACCCAGGTACATGCCGAACCGGCGCGCCCGCTCGGGCCGTCCGGTCCCGGCAACGTCGACCTCGAAACGCTCACGGAGGTGTTCGACAAAGACCTCGGGCGTCATGCCGGCGAGGTCCCGCACGACCCGGTTGTAGTCCAGGATCTTGAGCTGGTCATGTGGGAAGAACACGGCGAGGAAGAAGTTGTAGGGCTCCTCTCCGGTGTGGTCGGGGTTGGCCGCTCGCCGTTGCTCGCGCAGGCGGACCGCCGCCGCGGAGCGGTGGTGTCCGTCGGCGACGTAGGATTCGGGCACCCGTGCGAAGGCATCCACCAGCGCATCGCGATCGGCGGCCTCGGCGATCACCCACACGGTGTGGCCAATGCCGTCCGGCGAGACGAAGTCATAGGTCGGCGGCGCCGAGGTCAGGCGCGCGACCAACGCGTCGATCTCCGCTCGGGCGCGATAGGTCAGAAAGACCGGCCCGGCGTTGGCGTTCAGCACGTCGGTATGGCGCGTCCGGTCGTCCTCCTTCTTGCGTCGGGTGTGCTCGTGCTTCTTGATCAGGTCGGCCTCGTACTCGTCGACCGAGGCGCCGGCCACGAGCCCGGTCTGGACGTGGTCGCCCATCCGCTGGCGGTAGAGGTAAAGCGCGGGCGCAGGCTCCCGGAGGAAGGTCCCCTCATGTACGAACCGCTGCAGGTTCTCCGCACCCTTGGCGTAGACCTCATCGGCGTAAAGGTCGATGGAACGGTCGAGGTCGATCTCCGGCTTGTTGATGTGCAGGAACGAGAGCGGGTTGCCCGCGGCCATCTCACGAGCTTCGTCACTCGAGAGCACGTCGTACGGCGGGCTCGCCACCTTCGCGGCGAGCTCGACCGGAGGTCTCAGTGCACGGAACGGCACCACACGCGTCATGTTCACCCCCACGGAAGGACGTGCTTTGGGCAGAGCCCCCCCTGCCACGTGAAATCTATCACATGCCTTTTGTTCCCACCACTGGATCCGACTGGAGCTTGAGCAACGGTCGGGTGGCCACCGCCGTGGTACGAATCGCAGGCAGCGCAACGAATTGACAAAGGCCGCAGCGCAATTTAGCTTGGACCCCGGGTGTTTGCATACTTGCGCATGCGACGAATCACTACCGCACTCGGCATCATCGCGTTGCTGACCCTGGCCACCTCGTGGCCGGGGAGGGTTGCTGCTGGATGCCCGGGAGAGGTGGCACGGTCCAGCGCCGAGCACAGCTGCTGCCATCGACAGACAACGCCGGACAAGCCGTCAGGGTGCACGGCCCGCATGACCGCCCAACCCCGCGCCGCGGTCGAGCACCCGTGCTGCTGCGACCACGGTCCGGCCCACTCGCAGCCACCCGCACAGACGCCGAGCTCGAGCCAACCCGAACCTCCCGTGACGGCTTCGAGCGCGTTGGTGCAACCGGCGGTATCGTCTCCTTCCAACCGACCACTGGTCGGATCGGAGACCGCCGCCGCGCCGGATCGAAGTCCCCCCGTCTTTCTGCTCGTGTGTGCATTCCTGATCTGAACCTTTCCTGAGTGTTGCCAGGGGCACCGCCCTCGGGCCCGGCTTCCGATCGCCTCGGAAGCGAGCATCTCAGGAAAGGAGACAAGACGTGCTGCGCGCACACAAGCTGACTATGGTCCTGGGCGCCTGGGTAGTTCTAGCAGCAACCGCAGGCGCCGGAGAGACGGTCCCTTCACCGGCCCCCTCCACCTCCCCCGCCGCGGTCTCGACGTCCGATCAGGACGCGCCGAGCGAGGCGGTGCTGGGGAGCATTGACGATCCACCATGCCGGGCCCTCGTCCTCGAGGTGCTCGAGCGGAACCCAAAGGTGGCCGCCCTCGACGCCGCGGCCCGTGCCGCTGCCGAGACGGCGCCTCAGGTCCGCGCGCTGCCTGACCCGGTCGCGGGCGTCACCGCCTACCTGCTCAGCCCCGAGACCCGGGTCGGTCCTCAGCAGGCCATGGTGAGCCTGTCCCAGCGGTTTCCGTGGTTCGGAACGCTCCACCTGAAAGAGCAAAAAGCTCTCTTGGAGGCCACGGCGGCGCGGGCCCGCGTCGAGAGCGAACGGCTGCGCCTCGTGACCGAGACCCGACGTCTGGCCTACGAGCTCGCATTCACGAACGCCTACGAGAGCGTGGTCCGTCAAGACCGCTCCATCCTGGGTCACTACGAGGAGCTCGCCCGCGCCCGGTACGCGTCCGGCGTCGGGCTCGAGCAGGGCGTGGTCAAGATCCAGGCGGAGATCACGCGGGACGACGCCAGACTGCTCGACATCGCCGCTCGGAGGGCCTCACTGGAGGCCTCCATCAACGGACTGCGCGACCGGCCGGCGGGAAGCCAGGTCACGGTGTCCGCCCTCACTGCCTACCCTCAACTGTCGCCGACGACTGGGGCGCTGCGCGAGCGAGCATTGGGTGCACGCCCCGAGCTCGCCGAGGCCGATGCCCGCATCCAAGCCGCCCAGGCCGAGATCGACCTCGCGCAGAAGGCAACCCGGCCGGATGTCACGCTCGGCCTGAGCTACACACTCGTCGGGCAGCGCTCGGACTCCGCGGGCCGCCTCAACCCTCCCGAGGGCAACGGCCAGGACATTCTCGCCCTGTTCGGAGGCGTCACCCTGCCCATACACCGCGACAAGATCGAGGCCGGCATCAAGGCGGCAACAGAGCGTCGCCTCGCGGCCAAGCAGGCCCGGCGCGTCACGGCGACCGACATCGAGCAGAGCCTCGCCGACCTCACCAGCCGAATCCCGCTCATCTGGGACCGCCTCCAACTCTTCAGCAACGTCTTGATCGTCCAGGCCAGGCAGTCGCTGGCTTCCGCCGAGGCCGGATATGCCGCCGGGACCCTGAATGCCCTCGATCTGCTCGACGCGGAACGCGTGCTGCTCGAGGTGCGCATCGCGACCGAGCGGGCGCTGGCCGACTACGCCATCGCGGTCGCCCAGCTGGAGGGAACCGTCGGGGCACCCGTCGTCACTGGACAGGAGAGCTGACATGACTGACACGAACTCGACCCCACCCGTGCCGCGCACGAGCCCCCCTCGCCGCATCGCCGCAGCGCTCATCTGGGCCGCGATCGGCGCTGCGATCGCCGCGCTGGTGCTGATCGGACCGTTTCGCGCCCAGCGTCACGGCTCGCACGAGCCGGCGGGGATGACCTCGCGAGCGGCGCACGACACCGAAGCGGGAGGTCCCGCCTCCCAGCACACGCAGCTGTGGACCTGCAGCATGCACCCGCAGGTGATCGAGGACCACCCCGGCCTGTGCCCGATCTGCGGAATGGACCTCGTCCCGCTGAAGGGCGGCGCTGGCGAGCCGCCCGCCGCGGTCGCAACAGCCCCCTCTGACTCCACCGCCGGAGCGGCGGCGGACACCGGCGAACGCACAATCCTCTTCTACCGCAACCCCATGGACCCCTCCATCACCTCACCGGTACCGCGCAAGGACGACATGGGCATGGACTACGTTCCGGTGTACGCCGACGAGGCCGAGTCGGCGCCAACCAGCGGGGCCACGGTCACCATCGACCCGGTGGTGCAACAGAACATGAACGTGACCACCGAGAGGGTCGAGCGGCGGGACGTGTCGC
>CAZQYU010000221.1:0-5778 GCA_964597585.1 uncultured Thermoanaerobaculia bacterium | reverse complement strand
AGGAGCGCGAGTGTCACGGCTGCAGGCTGTGCGAGCTCCTCTGCCCCGAGTTCGCGATCTTCATCGTGAACGAGTGGCTTGATGACCAAGCCTGCTGAGAGCGCGGCGCTCACCGACCTCTACCTCGCGAGCCTCTCCGCACATGATCTCTTCATCCAGGGCGACGAGGCCGCGGCCCTGGGAGCCGTTTTTGCCGGTTGCACGTTCTTCGGCGGCTATCCGATCACGCCGGCCTCGGAGATCGCCGAGGTGATGGCGCGCGAGCTGCCGAACGTCGGCGGGTACTACCTTCAGTTCGAGGACGAGCTGGCCTCGATCTCGGCCGTCATCGGGGCGGCATGGGCCGGGGCCAGGGCGATGACCGCCACCAGCGGGCCCGGCTTCTCCCTCATGCAGGAGAGTATCGGCTACGCGTGCATGACCGAGACCCCCTGCGTCGTCGTCGACGTCCAGCGCTCCGGCCCTTCCACCGGCCAGGCCACGTTGCCGGCCCAGGGCGACGTCATGCAGGCCCGCTGGGGGACGCACGGTGACCACGAGATCATCGCCCTGTCGCCCTCGTCCGCGCAGGAGTGCTTCGACCTCATGATCCGTTGCTTCAACCTCGCCGAGGAGTACCGCACCCCGGTGGTGTACCTGATGGACGGTGAGGTCGGCCACCTTCGCGAGCGCGTCGTGCTCCCGCGGCCGAGCGAGGTCGAGCGGCGCGAACGCCGCAAGGCGAGCGCGGGAGACAACGTGTTCGGGGGCGAGATGGTCCCGCCGATGCTTCAGTTCGGTGACGGCGGCTTCGTCCACGTGACCGGCTCGACCCACAAGGACAACGGGCTCCGCGACGTCCAGACCCAGACGGTGCACGACCGGCTGGTCCGGCGGCTGGTGGCCAAGATCGACGAGGCACGAGACCGGATCGCGCTCGTCGACGTGGACGGCCAGGACGGCGCCGAGGTCGGTGTGCTCGCCTACGGGGCGACCGCCCGGCCCGCACGAGGAGCGGTGCTGCGCGCCCGGGCCGAGGGCCACCCCGTCAGCTTCATCAGGCCGGTCACGATCTGGCCGTTTCCGATCGCCCGGATCCAGGATGCGTGCCGCGGCCTCAAGAAGCTGCTGGTCCCGGAGATGAACCTCGGGCAGCTCGCGCGCGAGGTCGAGCGGTTCGTCGACTGCGAGGTCGTGCCGCTCGCGAAGATCGGCGGTGTGGTCCACCGCTCGGGCGAGATCCATGCGGCCGTCACGGAGGCCCTTCGGGAATGCTGAGGCGGTTCGTCGACCCCGAGTTCTTTGACGCCCTCTCCGCCGAGACGGGCGGCGAGGGGCCACCGCAGCACCCGGCAGCCTCCCTCACCCGGGACCCGTCGTACGGGCTCTTCCCCGACCAGTCGGCCGTCGCCGACGGACCCCACCACCACCGGCTTCTGAGGTACCTCCGGAGGGAGATCCTGCCCACGACCTTCTGCGTCGGCTGCGGCGGCGGCACCGTGCTCAACGCCTTCGCCCACGCAATCGACGAGATGCGCATCGACCCTCGCGAGATCGTCTGCGTCACCGGCATCGGCTGCTCCTCCTGGATCCCGAGCCCGTACTTCCTGTGCGACACCCTCCACACCACCCACGGCCGGGCGATCGCGTTCGCTACCGGCGTCAAGGTGATGCGACCCGAGATGAAGGTGATCGTCATCGCCGGCGACGGCGATCTCGCCGGCATCGGCGGCAACCACCTGATGCACGCCGCACGGCGCAACCTCGACCTGACGGTCTTCCTGGTCAACAACTTCATCTACGGCATGACCGGTGGCCAGGCGTCGCCGACCACGCCCTTCGGCACGCGGACCACGACGACGCCCTACCTCAGCCTGGAGCATCCCTTCAAGATCGCCGACGTGGTCGCCGCGGCCGGCGGCAGCTACGTTGCACGCTGGACCACCTACCACGTCTTCCAGCTCATGGAGTCGATGCAGAACGCCATCCGCAAAAAGGGCTTCAGCTTCGTCGAGATCATCAGTCAGTGCCCGGTGAGCTTCGGCAAGATGACCGGGATGGCCGACCCCGTCACTCAGCTCCAGCACCTGCGCGACGCGTCGATCCACGTCGACGACGCGCGCGGCATGTCCGAAGAGGAGCTGGAGGACAGGTTCGTCGTCGGCAAGCTCGTCGAGAGGCGGCGCAGCGAGCTCGGCGACGGCCTACGGCGCCTCATCGCCGAGCGGCGCGCGGCACTCGCCGCCGAGCTCGGGCACGGCGTGCGCCAGGACACATCGGCCATGGAGACCGGGCGATGAGGCTCCGCTTCGCCGGATTCGGGGGCCAGGGCGTCGTGCTGTGCGGCTTCATCTTCGGCAAGGCCGCGATGCTCGACGGCAAGAGCTCGATCCACACCCAGTCCTATGGCAGCGCCTCCAGGGGCGGTCTGACGAAGAGCGACGTCACGATCCAGGAGGGTGAGATCTTCGACCTGGGACACGATGAGATGGACCTCCTCGTGACCATGTCACAGCAGTCCTTCGACGCCTACCGCGGCGCCCTGGTGCGCGGTGGCATGCTGTTCTACGAGGCCGACATGGTCGAGCCGACCGGGGCTGAAGGCGTACGGGTCTATGGCCTCAACGCCGCCGACCTCGCCTTCAAGCAGTTCGGCCGCAAGATCATCGCCAACATGCTCATGATCGGCTTTGTCAACGCGATCGCGGGCCTCGTGTCGCACGAATCACTCGTGCACACCGTCCGGGAGAGCGTACCGCCGGGAACCGAGGACACCAACATTGCCGCCCTCGACATGGGAATCCGCCACGGGCGGGTGGAGATGGGCGTGGAGGTCTCGTGACACGGACAGTCGGGCAGTGAAGAAGGAAATCCGGATCTGCGGCTTCGGCGGGCAGGGCATCATCCTCGCCGGCGTCGTGCTCGGCGAGGCGGCCGTCCGGGCCGGCTACCGGGCCGTGCAGACGCAGTCCTACGGGCCCGAGTCGCGGGGGGGCGCCGCCCGTTCGGAGGTGGTCATCTCCTCCGATCCCATCGACTATCCGCGGGTCACCCACGCCGATGTCGTCGTCGCGCTGTCGCAGGCCGGCTACGACCGCTACGGACGGGACGTCGCCGACGGCGGCACCGTCATCGTGGACCGCAGCCTCGTCGAGGCCGAGGGCGTCACGACGGCGCCCTTCACGACGGCGGCCGAGGAGGTCGGGCGCAAGATCGTCGCCAACATCGTGATGCTCGGCTACGTTTCCGCCCTGCTCGAGCTGATCCCGCATGACCTGCTCGAGGAAACCGTCCTCGCCAACATCCCGAGCGGCACCGAAGAGCTCAACCGGCGAGCGGTCCGGGCCGGACGCGACCTCTTCCTCGGCCAAAGGAGCGGACACGATGGCGCGTGACCTCGACTACGGCCGCGTCATGGCGGTCCTCGGACCGCGCGAGCAGTTCGCGCAGGGCGACGTGGCGTGCGCGTACGGCGCCATCCTCGGCGGCTGCGACTTCTTCGCCGGCTACCCGATCACGCCGGCCACGGAAGTGGCCGAGTCCATGGCCGCCATGCTGCCGCGGCTAGGCTGCGCGGTGATGCAGATGGAGGACGAGATCGCCTCCCTCTCGGCGGTCATCGGCGCGGCGTGGGCCGGCGCGCGGGCCCTCACCGCGACCTCCGGGCCGGGGTTCTCGCTGATGCAGGAAGGCATCGGCTACGCGTGCATGACCGAGACACCGTGCGTGATCATCGACGTGCAGCGCTCGGGGCCGTCGACCGGCCAGCCCACCGAACCGGCCCAGGGCGACATGCTGCAGGCGCGGTGGGGAACTCACGGGGACCACGAGGTCATCGCCCTCGCACCGGCCTCGGTGCAGGAGTGCCTCGACCTGACCCGGCTCGCCTTCAACCTCGCCGAGGAGTACCGGAACCCGGTCCTGGTCATGACCGACGGCGAGGTCGGCCACATGCGGGAGAAGATCGTCCTTCCCGGCGAGGACGAGGTCGAGCTCAGGAGCCGGTCGGAGCCGACCAGCGAGCCGGCGGCCTACGTTCCGTTTCGCGCGGGGCAGGGGTCGGTTCCCGAGATGGCCAGGTTCGGCAGCGGCTTCCACACCTACGTCACCGGGCTCACCCACGACGAGCGCGGGCTGCCGGCCACCGACAACGCCGACGAGCACTCCAGGCTCGTCACCCGGCTGGTCGCCAAGATCCGGGACCACGAGGAGCTCCTGACGCGGGTCGAGCTGGACGAGCAGGAAGGCGCCAGCTTGGGCATCGTGTCGTACGGCATCTCGGCCCGCTCGGCCGCGGGAGCGGTGCGTCTCGCGCGGGCCGAGGGGATCAAGGTCCGTCACCTGCGGTTGGTGTCGGTGTTCCCGTTTCCGGAGGCGGCCGTCCGTCGCTTCGCGGAGGGCCTCGAACGTGTCGTCGTTCCCGAGCTCAACCTCGGCCAGATCTGCCACGTGGTGCGAGAGTCGCTCGACGGTGGCGCGAGGGTCGAACGGGTGTCGAGGATCGGTGGCGAGATGATCCGGCCGGAAGAGATCGTGAAGGCTCTTCTCGAGGGGGGAGAGAGGGTGTAGCCCGTGTTCAACCAGGCGAAGCGGATCCGCGAGAAGTACATCCGCGACGAGATGTGGCCCTCCATCTTCTGCACCGGCTGCGGCATCGGCAACGTGCTCAACTACACGTTGCGGGCGGTCGACAGCATCGGCCTCGACATCGACCGGACGGTCTTCTGCTCCGGAATCGGATGCTCGTCGCGGCTGCCGGGGTACATCGACGCCGACGGCCTCCACACCACCCACGGTCGAGCGATCGCATTCGCCACCGGGGTCAAGGTGTACGCGCCCGAGCTCACGGTCGTGGTCTTCACCGGCGACGGCGACATGGCCGGGATCGGCGGCAACCACTTCATCCACGCCGCCCGGCGCAACGTGGACATGACGGTCATCTGCATCAACAACTTCAACTACGGCATGACCGGCGGCCAGGTCTCTCCGACGACTCCGACCGACGACCTGTCGGCGACCACGCCGTACGGCAACCTCGAGCAGCCCTTCGACCTGTGCCGTCTCGCGATCGGAGCGGGGGCGCCGTTCGTGGCACGATGGACCATGGGCTACCCCTACGAGACCATCGCCGCGGTCGAGTCCGCACTCCGCACCAAGGGGTTCGCCTTCGTCGAGATCCTCGCACCGTGCCCGACAGGCTACGGCAAGACCAACGATCTCCGTGACGCCGGTGCCAGCTGGGAGTGGTACAAGCAGAACACCATCACGCGTATCGACCTCGCCGCGCTCGACCCCGAGCAGCGCGCGGCCAACCGCAAGATCGTCATCGGTACCTTGTGGCGGCAGGACAAGCCCGAGTACGTCGAACGTTGGCAGGGCCTGGTCGACCGGCTGCAGGCCGAGAACGAGCCCGCAAGGTGACACGAGATCGAGCGGCCGTGGCCGCGCGCGCGGCGAGTGTGCGCCCGGACCGCACCGTGATCGATCCCGCCGGACCGGTCTGGCAGGACTGGGGCGGAACCGGCCGAACGCTCCACTTCGCCCATGCCAACGGCTTTCCGCCCGGCACCTACCGCGAGCTCCTGGAACGCCTCGCGGAGCACTTTCACGTCGTGTCCACCGCGGCGCGACCCCTGTGGTCGGCTGAGCCGCCCGACCAGTTCGGGAGCTGGTCAGAGCTCGCCGACGACCTGCGCAACGAGCTCGACAGGCGCCGGGTGAGCGGCATCATCGCCGTCGGTCACAGCCTCGGGGCGGCGATGTCCTTGCTCGCTTCGGCGGCCGACCCGAGGCTCTTCA
>CAZQYU010000220.1:0-5832 GCA_964597585.1 uncultured Thermoanaerobaculia bacterium | reverse complement strand
CTACGGGGCCCGCTGAGGAGGTCGAGATGACACGCGGCATTCTCGGCAAGAAGATTGGCATGACCCAGATCTTCGACGACCAGGGTCGGGTCGTACCCGTCACGGTCGTCCAGGCTGGGCCCTGCGTCGTTGTGCAGCGCAAGACCACCGAGCGCGACGGCTACGAGAGCGTCCAGCTCGGCCTGGTGGAGACTCGGCCCCACCGTAAGGCGAACAAGCCGGTGACGGGCCACTTCTCTGCGGCCGGCGTGCCGCCGACCCGGTTCGTGGCTGAGATCCAGACCGATGCCGGCGACACCGCCAAGCCCGGTGATGCGATCCTCGCGGACATTTTCGCGCCCGACGACACGGTCCACGTGGTCGGCAAGTCCAAGGGACGAGGTTTCCAGGGCGTCATGCGCCGGCTCGGGTTCCACGGCGGTCGCGCGACGCACGGCTCGATGTTCCACCGCGCACCCGGCGGCATCGGCCAGTCGGCCGACCCGTCCCGTGTGTACCCCGGCGCCGGCATGCCGGGCCAGATGGGCAACGCGCGCGTCACCGTGAAGAACGTGCAGGTGGTCAAGGTCGACGCCGACCGCAACCTGCTCTACCTGAAGGGCGGCGTGCCGGGTGCGGCCAACGCCTACATCCGCATCGTCAAGGCGTCGTGAGGGGGGAGTCATGAAGATCGACGTGCGCAACTGGGACAACGAGGTCGTCGGCAACCTTGAGCTGCCGGACGAGCTCTTCGCCCGCCAGGTCAGTGAGCACCTGGTGTGGGAGGTCGTGCGCGCCCACCTTGCGAGCCGCAGGCGCGGCACCCACAAGACCAAGGAGCGCGGCGAGGTCGCCGGCACCGGGGCGAAGCCGTGGAAGCAGAAGCACACTGGACGCGCCCGCGCCGGTGAGCGGCGTTCGCCGCTGTGGCGCTCGGGCGGTACCGTCCACGGCCCGCGTCCGCGCTCGTACGCCATGAAGGTCAACAAGAAGGCGCGCCGGATCGCCCTTCAGGGGGTGCTGTCGCAACGTCTCGCCGAGGGACGGCTGCTGGTCCTCGACAGCCTCACTCTGAGCCAGCCACGAACGAAGGACTTCATCGCCCACCTCGGTCAGCTCGGTGTCTCCGGTGAGAAGATCCTGCTGGTTGAAGGGCTGGAGAACCTCAACCTCCACCTCGCGAGCCGCAACCGGCCCGAGGTGAAGATGCTCGACGCGACCTCTCTCAACGCCTACGAGGTCCTCAACCATCGCTGGATCGTGGCGTCGGAGCCCGCGCTACGGTCGCTGGTGGAGGTGCTGTCATGAACGCGCGGGAGATCATCATCCGCCCGCTGATCACCGAGAAGACCACCACCATGCAGGAGCTCGGCAACACGGTCTGCTTCGAGGTCGACCGTCGTGCAAACAAGATTCAGATCAGCAAGGCGGTGGAGGAGCTCTTCGACGTCAGGGTGGTGGACGTTCACGTCGTCAACCGCAAGGGCAAGCCGGTCATGCGCTTCGGCCGCGTGGCCAACCATCGCCCAATGGTGCGCAAGGCCTACGTCAAGCTCGCACCGGGCTCGAAGACCCTCGAGTTCTTCGAGGGGATCTGAGGAGGCCACGATGGGGATTCGAAACCACAAGCCGACCTCCCCGGGGCGTCGCTTCGCCACCCATTCCGATGGGACCGACATTACGACCTCGCGCCCCCACAAGAAGCTCACCGAGGGCAAGACGCGCTCCTCGGGTCGAGACAACCGCGGGCACATCACGTCCCGCCACCGCGGCCAAGGCCACAAGCGGCGTTACCGGATCGTCGACTTCAAGCGCGACAAGCACGACGTGCCCGCCACCGTGGCCACGCTCGAGTATGATCCCAACCGGTCCGCGCGAATCGCTCTGCTGCACTATGCGGACGGCGAGAAGCGCTACATCCTGGCGCCGGCGGGTGTGGCCGTGGGCGACACCGTCATCGCCGGTGAGCGGACCGACGTCCGCGCCGGCAACGCGATGCCGCTGAGAAACATCCCGCTCGGCACCATGGTCCACAACGTCGAGCTCAAGCCGGGCAAGGGCGGCCAGATGGTCCGCTCCGCCGGAGCCGGCGCCCAGATCATGGCGAAGGAGGGCAAGTACGCCACCCTGCGCATGCCTTCGGGCGAGATGCGGATGGTGCTCTCGATGTGTTTCGCCACGATCGGCTCGGTCGGCAACCCGGAGCACAGCCACATTTCGATCGGCAAGGCGGGACGCTCGCGGTGGCTCGGCATCCGGCCGCAGACCCGGGGCACCGCGATGAACCCCGTCGACCACCCGCACGGTGGTGGCGAGGGACGCAACAAGGGCCGCCATCCGGTGTCCCCCTGGGGCAAGCCAACCAAGGGCGCCAAGACCCGCGGTCACAAGACCTCCGATCGCTTGATCGTGTCTCGGCGGAAGAAGTAGGAGGGGACAGATGGCTCGTTCGATCCGCAAGGGCCCGTTTGTCGACGACCACCTGATGAAGAAGGTGGAGGGGATGGCCTCCGCCGGCGACCGCAGGGTCATCAAGACATGGTCTCGCCGCTCGACGATTACGCCGCTGATGGTGGGTCAGACCATCGCCGTCCACAACGGCCACAAGTTCGTGCCGGTGTATGTCACCGAGAACATGGTCGGGCACAAGCTGGGCGAGTTTGCGCCGACCCGCACGTTCCGCGGGCATAGCGGCAAGAGGGAGAAGGGAGCGCGCTGAGATGGAAGCCCGAGCGCAACTCCGCTATTATCGCTCCTCGCCGCGCAAGGTGCGGCTGGTCGCCGACCTGGTCCGCGGCAAGCCCGTTGAACGGGCGTTGTCGACCCTTCGGCTGAGCTCCAAGTACGCCGCCGGCGACGTGGAGAAGCTGGTGAGGTCGGCCCTGGCCAACCTCGAGCAGACCCAGCCGGGCGTCGACGTGGACCAGGTCTTCGTCAAGCGCATCGTGGTCGACGACGGTCCGCGCATGAAGCGTGGTCGGCCGGCCTCGAAGTGGGTCCGGATGCACCGGATCCTCAAGCGCATGTGCCACGTCACGGTCGAACTCGCCGTGCGGGATTCGTGAGGAGGCAGTAGTGGGTCAGAAGACACATCCGTACGGCTTTCGGCTGGGCTACAACAACACCTGGCGGTCGCGCTGGTATGCCGACAAGAAGAGCTACGCCCAGCTGCTCCACGACGACCTGCAGCTCCGGTCCGAGCTGCGGCAGCGGCTCGCCAACGCGGCGGTGAGCGCGATCGACATCGAGCGCACCGCGAACAAGATCCGGGTGAACATCCTGTCCGGCCGTCCCGGCATCATCATCGGCCGCAAGGGCGCCGAGGTGGACAAGCTGCGCGACGATCTCATGCGTCGCTACGGCCAGGACATTCACATCAACATCCAGGAGATCCAGCGACCCGAGATCGACGCCCAGCTGATCGCCGCGAACGTTGCCCGCCAGCTCGAACGCCGGGTCGCGTTCCGCCGCGCCATGCGGCGTGCGATCGAAAACGCGCTCCGCTTCGGCGCCCAGGGCATCAAGGTGCGCTGCGCCGGCCGCCTCAACGGCGCCGAGATCGCACGCTCCGAGTGGTACCAGCAGGGTCGTTTGCCGCTGCACACGCTCAAGGCGGACATCGACTACGGCTTCAAGACCGCCTTTACGACCTATGGGGTCATCGGCGTCAAAGTCTGGGTCTACCGTGGCGAGCGCCATCGTGCGCGCTCGATCCGCCGCCGCCTGTAGGAAGGGACTGTCGCCATGTTGATGCCCAAGAAGGTCAAGTACCGCAAGCAACAGCGGGGGAAGGTCCGCGGCGTTGCCAGCCGGGGGTCCACGCTGGCGTTCGGCGACTACGCGCTGCAGACGCTCGAAAGCGGCTGGATCACAGCCCGTCAGATCGAGGCGGCCCGTGTCGCGATGACCCGCCATGTCAAGCGTGGCGGCAAGATCTGGATCCGGATCTTCCCGGACAAGCCGATCACCAAGAAGCCCCTCGAAACCCGCATGGGAAAGGGCAAGGGCAACCCGGAGGAGTGGGTGGCGGTGGTGAGAGCTGCGCGGATCCTCTACGAGATGGAGGGTGTGCCGGAGGAGATCGCACGAGAGGCGATGCGCCTGGCCGCCCACAAGCTCCCGGTGAAGACCCGCTTCGTCACTCGTGGGGAGGCGGTATGAAGGCAAAGGTGCTGCGCGACCAGTCCGCCGACGAGCTCAAGAACACGCTCGGCACGCTCGAGGAGCAGCTGTTCAAGCTCCGCTTCCAGAAGTCGACCGGGCAGATCGAGGATCCGACCAAGATCAGCCAGGTCCGCCGTGACATCGCGCGCGTGCAGACCATCCTCAGTGAGCGCCAGCAGGAGAGTGCGTCATGACTGCGCCCGAGAGCAACCGTCGCAAGACCACGAAGATCGGTGTGGTGGTCTCCAACTCCGCCGAGAAGTCGGTCGTCGTGAAAGTCGAGAACCTCGTGCTCCATCCGCTCTACCACCGCTTCGTCCGGTCCTCGTCGACCTTCATGGCCCACGACGAGGAGAACTCCTGCAACCAGGGCGACCGCGTCCTGATCGAGGAGTGCCGCCCGCTGTCGCGGCGCAAGCGGTGGCGGGTGCGGCGGATCATCGAGCGGGCGCAGTAGGCGGGAGGTGGCACCATGATTCAGATGGGGACCATGCTCGCCGTCGCCGACAACTCCGGCGCGCGCAAGCTGATGGCGATTCGCCAGTTGGGTGGCTCCTCGGCGCCGCGCTATGCCGGCGTCGGCGACATCATCGTGTGCTCGGTCAAGGAGGCCGTTCCGGACTCCGACGTCAAGAAGGGCGCGGTGGTCAAGGCGGTGGTCGTGCGGACCAAGTCGAGGACCAGGCGCCGGGACGGCTCCTACATCCGCTTCGACGAGAACGCCGCGGTGCTGGTCAACGCCCAGCGCGAGCCCATCGGCACCCGCGTGTTCGGCCCCGTCGCCCGCGAGCTCCGCGAGAAGCGGTTCATGAAGATCGTCTCGCTCGCTCCGGAAGTGTTGTAGGGGGACGCCATGGGCAACATGAAAGTGCAAAAGGGTGATCTGGTTGAGGTCATCACCGGCAAGGACGGCGGCAAGCGAGGCCGTGTCCTGAGGGTCGACCGTGACCGTGAGCGGATCGTGGTGGAGGGCGTGAACATGATCAAGCGCCACACCCGGCCCAACCCGAACCGTCGGATCCAGGGCGGTATCGTCGAGCGTGAGGCGCCGCTCCACGTCTCCAACGTAATGGTCGTATCCCCCGACAGCGGACGTCGCACTCGGATCGGATACAAAGTTCTCGACGACGGACGGAAGGTCCGGGTCGCCAAGGTCGACGGCGCGATTCTCGACCGGTAGGAGGGACGATGGCGCGCTTGGCTGAGAAGTACCGTGACGAGGTGGTGCCGGCTCTCAAGAAGGAGTTCGGGCTCACCAATCCGATGCAGTTCCCGCGCATCGAGAAGATCACCTGCAACATGGGCGTCGGTGAGGCGTCCAAGACTGCCAAGCTCCTCGACGTCGCCGTCGAGCAGTTGGCGAACATCACCGGCCAGAAGCCGGTCCTGCGCCGCGCCCGCAAGTCGATCGCGGCGTTCAAGCTGCGCGAGGGCATGCCAGTCGGGTGCACGGTCACGCTGCGTCGGGAGCGGATGTACGAGTTCCTCGACCGGCTGATCTCGATTGCGTTGCCCCGTGTGCGCGACTTCCGCGGTGTCAACGGCTCGTCGTTTGACGGCCGCGGCAACTACACCCTCGGGGTCCGCGACATCCTGATCTTTCCGGAGGTCGAGTACCAGAAGGTCGAGGGAACCCTCGGCATGAACGTGACCATTACCACCTCGGCTCCCACCGACGACCAGGCGCGT
>CAZQYU010000219.1:0-5903 GCA_964597585.1 uncultured Thermoanaerobaculia bacterium | reverse complement strand
ACTTCCCGCTCCGCCTGCGGCGCCGGCTCGGGGGGTCGACGGTGGCCACCGTGGTGACGGTCTACGGGATTGCGACGGTCCTCGGCGCCACCGGCCTCGCGATCATGTTCCTCGACCCGACGACCACCCTGGTGGTGACGGCGGTGGTCGGCGTGGTCGTCCTCGCCGGCCTGGTGTGGCTGGCCCGCGTCCCGATGGAGACCCCGCCGTGAGGGTGGTCGTCCTCGGTGGAGGGCTGACCGGGCTCGTTGCCGGCGAGCGCCTTGCCGCGGCTGGAAGACCGGCGCCGGTGCTCGAGCGCGCCGACGAGCCAGGCGGCGCGTGCCGCTCCCTCGCCCTCGACGGCTTCGTCTTCGACCACACCGGCCACCTCCTCCACGTCGCCCGACCGGAGACCGAAGCCTACCTCGACCAGCTCGGGGTGTGGTCGCGGCTCGCCGTCCACGAACGCCGAGCCGCGATCCGGATCGGCGCCGAGGTCACGCCGTACCCGATCCAGATCCACACCCACGGGCTCGCGCCCGAGGTCCGGCGGGACTGCGTGCTCGGCTTCGTCCACGCCTGGGCGGCGCCGGCCGGGGAGGCGCCCGCGAGCTTCCGCGAGTGGGTGCTGGAGCGATTCGGCGACGGCTTCGCGCGCCACTTCTTCTTTCCGTACAACCGCAAGCTCTACCACGCCGAACCCGAGGAGCTCGGGCTCGACTGGGTCGGCCGCTACGTCCCCAAGCCAAGCCTCGAGGAGGTGCTCGATGGCGCCTTCGGGCTCCATCGGGGTCGCGTCGGCTACAACGCGGTCTTCCGCTACCCGAGCGAAGGCGGCATCCGGATGTTGCCCGACGCGGTCGCCTCGCGGCTACCGGAGCTGCGACTGGGCGTGGCCGCGACATCGCTGTCCCTCGCCGAGCGCTGGCTGGAGACCTCCGCAGGCGATCGGGTGCCCTTCGACCGCCTGGTCGCCACGGTCTCGTTGCCGTCCCTGGTCGACCTCGTGGAGGATCCCCTCCCCGAGGACGTCGCGTCCGCGCGGCGCGTCCTGCGCTGGGTACGGGTCGTCAATCTCGCGCTCGGCGTCGAGGGTCCGGCACCGAGAGGTGAGCATTGGCTCTACCTCCCGGACGAGGACCTCGCCGCCTACCGGGTAGGGTTTCCGTCCAACCACGGCCGGGTCGCTCCACCTGGGTGCCACACGGTGTCGCTCGAGGTCAGCCTCGAACCCGGAGGCGGGGATCCGGACGAGGTCGCGGCTGCCGCCGAAGCAGACCTGGTCGCACTCGGCTGGCTCGATCCCGCTCAGGTCCGCGTCCGCCAGGTGACCGTGCTCGACCCCGCCTACGTGGTCTTCGACCACGCCCGGCGGGATGCGGTCGCGACGCTGCGCCGGTGGCTCTCTGGGGCGGGCGTGCGCCTCGCCGGGCGCTGGGCGGAGTGGAAGTACTCGGCCATGGAGGACGCGGTGCTCGACGGGATGGCGGCAGCGCGCGTCCTCGCCGGACGTGACGCCCCGCGGGACGCCGCCGGTGGCTGACTCGGCCCCTCGCGGCAAGGACTGGCCGGACGCCCCGATCCGGGTGCTGCTGATCGTCACCCGGCTCGAGGTCGGCGGCGCCCAGCGGGTCGTCCTCCACACCGCCGCCCACCTCGACCGCGCGCACTTCGTCGTCGGTCTCGCATGGGGCCCGGGAGAGCTCCTCGACCCCGAGGCCGAGGCCATCCCCGACCTCGAGCGTACGCCGGTGGCAGACCTGGTACGCACGCCCTCGCCGCTGCGCGATCGACGCGCTGTAGCCGACCTGCGACGGGCGATACGGCGCTTTCGACCGGACGTCGTCCACACCCACTCGTCGAAGGCGGGCATTCTGGGCCGGCTCGCCGCCCGCCTCGAAGGGGTGCCGACGGTGGTCCACACGGTGCACGGCTTCGGCTTCACACCGCTGCAGCCGCTCCCGCTGCGGGCTGCCTTCTTCCTCGCCGAGCGGCTCGCGGCGCGGTGGACCGACCACATGGTCGCGGTGTCCGAGCGCAACCTCCAGCGCGGCGCGGAGCTCGGCCTGCTCGACCCGGAGCGGGCTTCGGTGATCCGGGCCGGGGTTGCGCTCACCCGCTTCCGCAATCCTCAGGGCGCGGCCGCGGCGCGTGCCCGACTCGAGGTCACAGCCGCTGCCCTGCTGGTCACGCAGATCGGCAACTTCAAGCCCCAGAAGGCGCCGCTCGACTTCGTGCGGCTGGCCGCAGAGGTCGCCCGGCGAGTACCGGCGGCGCGCTTCGTGATGCTCGGCGAGGGTCCGCTGCGCGGTGCTGCCGAGGCACTGGCCCGCCGTCTCGGGGTCGCCGAACGGATGGTCTTTCCGGGCTGGTGGGACGACGTCCCCGCCATACTCGCCGCGTCCCGGGTCTCCGTCCTGACCTCGCGCCACGAGGGCCTGCCCTGCGCGGTGGTCGAGTCGCTGGCTGCGGGCGTGCCGGTGGTTGCAACCGCGGTCGACGGCACGGTCGAGGTCGTCCGAGACGGCGGCAATGGCTTCCTCGTGGATCCCGGAGACATCGCGACGCTGGCCGCACGGGTTGAGGACCTGCTCGTCGACGACATCCTCCATGCGCGCGTCGCCGCGGCCGCTCCAGCGGGGCTCGAGGAATTCGATATCGACCGGATGGTGCGACGGCACGAGGAGCTCTATCGATGGCTGCGCCAGTCCTGATCGCCGTCGCTTTCGCCCTCGGGGCGGTGATCGGCAGCTTTCTCAACGTGGTCATCCACCGGGTGCCGCGCGGGGAGTCGATCGTGAGCCCCGGCTCGCACTGCCCGCGCTGCGACACGCCGATCCGCTGGTTCGACAACGTCCCGATCGTGTCCTGGATCGTGCTCGGCGGACGCTGTCGCGCGTGCCGTGCCCGGATCTCACTCAGGTACCCGCTGGTGGAGGCCGCAGCGGCCGCCGCCGCAGCCCTCGCGGTGCAGCGCTGGGGCGTGACCGTCGCAGGGGTGGAAGCGGGGGTCTTCGCCTGGATCGCGCTCGCGCTCGCCTTCATCGACCTCGACCACCAGATTCTGCCGGACGCCATCACGCTGCCGTCGATCGCGCTCGGGCTGCTGTGCGCGTGGTGGGGTGGGCTGACCACGCCGTTGGAGGCGGTGCTCGGCGCCGTCGTGGGTGCGGCGATACCCGCGGCGGTGATCCTGGTCTACCGTCTGCTGCGTGGCGAGGAAGGCATGGGCTGGGGGGACGTCAAGTACCTCGCGGCGATCGGGGCGGTGCTCGGCATCCAGGCCTGCCTGTGGGTGCTGGTGGTCGGGGCGGTGCTCGGCGCCGTGGTCGGCCTGGGCCTGATCGCGGCCGGCCGCGGCGGCGCCCGCACGGCACTCCCGTTCGGCACCTTCCTGTCCGGGGCGGTCATTCTGTGGCTCTACCTGCCCCCGGCCTGGAGGTCCTTCACGCCCTGGTAGGCGGCGGCGAGCGCCGCCTCAAGCGCGCGGTCCTCCTGTGCGAAAACGGTGCGCAGGTCGAGCACGACGGCGTCGTCCTCGAGGCGCGCGATGACCGGCGGGTCGAACCGACGCAGGGCGTCCGCCAGCGCCTGGCCGCCGGTGACTTCGACGCCCCAGCTGGCCAGGGTCGCGTCCGGTGTCGTGCCGCCGCCGAGCACCGAGCGCACCGCGCGGGCGCGAGCCGGGATGCCGGCTGCGTCGAGACGACGGGCCAGGCGGCGGGCCCGGCGGCGCAGCGTCGGCAGCGGTGCGTCCAGCAGGGCGTACAGGGGCAGGTCCGCGAGGCGGCCATCACGGTGCGCGGCGAGCACCCGGTCCATCCACACGAGGGCGGTCTTGTCCGGCCGCAGTGCCCGGTACATCGGATGGCGCCCGAGGGGCTCGATCCAGCGCGCAGCGCCGACGAGCAGTCCGGCCTGGGGTCCGGCGAGAAGCTTGTCACCGGAGAAGCACACGACGTCGGCACCGTCGCCGAGCAGCTCCACGACGGTCGGCTCGTGGGGCAGGTTCCAGCGGGCGAGGTCATGGAGGCAACCCGAGCCCTGGTCCACGAGCAGCGGCAGGTTCCAGCGGTGGGCGAGGCCTGCGAGCTCGGCCAGGGGAGGCTCTGTGGTGAAGCCGACGATCCGGAAGTTGGATTGGTGGGCGACCAGGATTGCCGCCGTAGCCTCCGAGATCGCGGCCTCATAGTCGCGCAGGTGGACACGATTGGTGCAGCCGACCTCGACCAGGCGCGCGCCCGAGGTCTCCATCAGCTCCGGCAGCCGGAACGACCCCCCGATCTCGATCAACTGGCCACGTGCGACGATCACCTCGCGGTCGCGGGCGATGCCGGCGAGGAGCAGGAGCAGCGCGGCCGCGTTGTTGTTGACCATGAGTGCCGACTCGGCGCTGCAGATCTCGGCGAGGCGGCGTGCCAGCGGCGCGAGCCGCTGGCCGCGGCTCCCGGACTCGAGGTCGTACTCCAGGGCAAGGTATGCGTGGCGCAGCGTCGGGGGCATGTCGGGCAGCGGGGCCCGGCCGAGGTTCGTGTGCAGGAGCACCCCGGTCGCGTTGACCACCCCCGGATATGCGGGTCGACGGGTGCGTTCGAGCCTTCGGAGCACAGCATCCATGAGCCCTCGGGCGGCCTCGGCCGCCGCCTCCGGGTCGAGACGCTCGGCCCTGATCGTGCGGCGCAGGCCGGCGAGCTCGTGGCGGCAGGCGTCGATCACGGCCTGACGACCGAAACGCTCCCGGGCCGCGAGCAGCTGCTCGTCTCCAGCCAGCAGATGGACGGCGGGGAGAAGGCGGTAGACTGGGTTCGGCACGCCAGGCATTGTAGCCCGGACCTGCCGATCGTCGAACCGTGAACCCGGGGGTAGTCGTGGACCTGCAGGCGGCAATCGCGCAGACCGAGCAGGCTTTGCGTGACCTGAGCGTGGAGTGGGAGCGCTTCTTCGCGGGCGAGCGCAGGACACCGCCGCAGCCGCAGCGGGTTGCCCTGCAGCGCCGGCTGCAGATGCTCGCTGAGAGCGCCTCGCGTGCCGCGGACCAGTTCCGCATCGAGCAGCTGCAGAGCCGCTTCATGAGCTACACCATGATGTGGGAGCGTCAGCTGCGCGCTCGGGAGGAGGGCAACCTCCCGATAGCGGCGGTCGCGCGCCCCACCTCCGCGTCCGCTGCCCGCGGTCGACCCGACGCTTCGCGTCCCGGCTCCGTACACGCAGAGGATGGAGACGCGATCTGGAATCGGTTCAAGGAGGCCAAAGCCGAGCTCGGCCAGAGCACCACGATTCAGCGGGAGGCCTTCCTCGCTCAGCTCGAGGCGCAGCGCGAGCGGCTTCAGGCAAAGCTGGGAGGGCGGGTCCGGTTCGACGTCGTGGTCGAGGATGGTAAGGTGAGGCTCGCCGCTCGAAAGGCCGGTCACGGTGGGCAGCAGGGGTGACGGAATGACGCGACAGAATCGGATTACATGGGTCATCGTCCTGGCGTGCTGCGCGCTCGCGGCGGCGGCGGTGGCTGCGGGCGATCGCGATCAGCCGATCTTCGTCCGCTGGCTGACGCCGGGGAACCCCCACGACGAGACCATCGCGGTCTACTGGCGCAGCGCGGAGGCCGGTGAGCTCGATGCCGCCGGCTACGTCGACCTCGCCACCATGCTTTTCGACAAGGGCTTCCCGAAGGACGCGATCCGGATGTGCAAGCGCGCCCTGAAGCTCGAGCCCGAAATGGCGGAGGCCTGGTTCCGGATCGGTCTCGTCGAGCATCGAGAGGGCAACCTGCGGGCAGCGCGCAAGGCGTACCACAAGTGCCTCAAGATCCTTACCGGCCATGGCTGGTGCAACTTCTACCTCGGCCTGCTCGAAGAACAGACCGGCGACTCGTCGAAGGCGATCTACCACTATCGAAGGGCGTTCAAGTTCGCTCCCGAGCTCGC
>CAZQYU010000218.1:3525-5905 GCA_964597585.1 uncultured Thermoanaerobaculia bacterium | reverse complement strand
GACGCCGAGAATGACGGCGACCGCCACCACGAAGATCGCGAGAACGCGGTACTCGCGCCTCAGGAACGCCATCGCGCCATCCGCGATCCAGCCGCCGATGAGCTGCATGCGTTCGGTCCCTGGATCCTGGCGCGACACCCACGACGCCTTGATGAAGGCATAGATGAGCGCCAGCACGGCGGCCGCCGGACAGAGATAGACGAAGTACGACGCTTCCACGATATCCTCCTTCTTTGCGGTGCTCCCCAACGAAGTCTCGCGCCGGCGCCCCGGCCGTGCGAGACGAACCACCCCCGCACTCCACGATGGTGCGAATGCGAAGATCTGGCGGTTATGATACTCGCGAATCTGGAGTTTGTGAATATTTGCCACAAGCTTTTGGGCCTGGTTTTCGAGGTCGTCGTGACGGCCTTGTGACAGAATGGCGGAGATGGCTCCGATGGGCTCCTGAATGGCGGATCAGACACCGAATCGGCTGGTCAGAATTCACTCCAGTATTGAGATTACAGCTCTCCTCAAGTGTCGACACATGGAGTCTCGCGGGGTTATGATGCCGACGCCGCTGTCAGCGGATGGGCGAGACCGCGGACCACCGCGGGGCAGCGCGCGATCAGTGACGAAGGAGGAGCCATGCGACTGATTCTTCTCGGTCCGCCGGGAGCGGGCAAGGGCACCCAGGCACAGTACGTCTGCGAGACACACGGGATCCCGCAGATCTCGACCGGCGACATGCTGCGCGCCGCGGTCAAGGCGGGCACGGAGCTCGGACGCAAGGCCAAGGCGGTCATGGACGCGGGCCAGTTGGTTTCGGACGACATCATCATCGGGCTGGTCAAGGAGCGCATCACGCAGCCGGACTGCGCCGGAGGGTTCCTGTTCGACGGCTTTCCGCGGACGGTGGCGCAGGCTGAAGCGATGCAGCACGCCGGCGTGGCGATCGACGCCGTGGTCGAGATCGTGGTGCCGGACGACGAGATCGTGCGGCGTTTGTCCGGACGGCGGGTCCACCTTGGCTCGGGGAGGACCTACCACGTCGTCTTCAATCCGCCCAAGGCCGACGGTATCGACGACGTCACCGGCGAGAAGCTGGTGCAGCGCGACGACGACCGGGAGGAGACGATCCGCAAGCGACTCGAGGCCTACCACGCCCAGACCGAGGTGCTGTCGCGGTTCTACGGCGACATGGCGAAGGCCGGCCGCGAAGATGCGCCGCGGTTCATCTCGGTCGACGGCACGCTCGCCATCACCGCTGTTCGCGACGCGATCCTCGGTGAGCTGGCGCGGCTGAACGGCTGAAGCCGACCGGCGTCAGATGCACGGGGGGGGAGGTGCGCCACGCGCACGTCCACCCCAGTCGTCGAGATCCTCAGTTGTCGGGCACGACACGGCGAGCATGGTCGAGACGATGATGAACAGCACCGCGGTTGCGGCGACGAACCACGGCGGAATGAGGTGTCCGACCCAGAGGTGCTGGAAGAGCTCGTCGGAGCCGTGCGACGGTTCGGGGTGGATGACCAGCTTGACGATCCAGACCGCGGTCACGAAGTAAACCAGCATGAGGTAGTTGCGGCGCAGGCGGGCACGGATGGCGGTGAACCAGCTGAGGCCGAAAACGGCTCGCCGCAGATCCTCGGCGAGTATGGTGCGCCAGTCCGGCACCGGGAGCTCTCCCGCCGGGTCCAGGAGCTGGGCAAAGAGACCGCTTTCGAGCAGAAACAGACGCCACTTGCTGTGGTGCAGGTGCCGGTAACGGCGGGCCTCGATCGCAATGGAGATGGCGATGATCCCGAGGCCCAACAGCAAGGTGTAGTGGGGCACCTCCTGGGCGCCGAGCGTGAAGGTGGTCAGACCGGTGGTCAGGATGATCGCCCAGTTCGAGGTGATGTCGAGGCGCTGACGCCACATCGTCATCCGGTGCATCTCGCCGCGGTAGAGATGGACGTAGGCAGTCAGAGCATCGTTCGCTTCGGCATCGCGCAGCGGATCGATGAGGTCTGGCGGCGAGGCGGTCATGCGCTGGAGCGTAACACAGCGCCGTCGAGGCAGATCACTCTCGGGGGCTGGCTGGAACGAGGAGCTCGGCCATGCGTATCGGATCGGTGGTCGGAAGCTGGCATGAGAACCCACGGCAGACATAGGCGGTCGGACGGCCCTCCAAGGCCTCGAACGCCGATGTGAACGGGGCCAGTCGGCGCACCAGATCCCCTCGCGGTCCGCTGGCCACGAGCAGGGTCGTGGATCCGGGCGGGGCGTCGCGACGGACGACGTCGAGCAGCGCACGCATGCTCTCGTCCTCGGCCGGACCCACCAGGACGATCTCGGCGGCGGGCGCCGCGGCGAGCTCGAGCGCCGCGATCAGGTGGCTGTGGGCCGAGGGCAT
>CAZQYU010000218.1:0-3425 GCA_964597585.1 uncultured Thermoanaerobaculia bacterium | reverse complement strand
CTTGTCGTCCTTGAGCGGGTGGACGCGCTCCTCGCGGACGGCGAAGAGCTTCTCTCGCACCGCCTCGAGCCGCTTCTCGAGCTCTGCGGCGGTCACGCCGAGCAGGTGAGCGACTTCATCGAGCGGCCGGACAAGGTGAAGGATGTTGGCGCCGCGAGATTGGCCGGAGGCCTCATCGCGGAAGTTGCCTTCGGCGCGGACGCTCCAGGCCGTCTCGACCAATTCGAGCTCCCTCGGCGTCAGGACCGCTGCGAGCTGCGCCCGGGTCCAGAGGTAGAAGCGGCCCTCCTCGCCCTCGCTGTCGGCGTCCTCGGCGGAGAAGAACGCGCCGTCTGCCGACGTCATGTCGCGCAGCACGTAGGCGAGGATCTCGCGCGCGGTGCGCGCGTGAGCCTCGTTGCCGGTCGTGCGCCAGGCCTCGACCGAGGCCAGCGCGAGCATGGCCTGGTCGTAGAGCATCTTCTCGAAGTGGGGCACGAGCCACTCGCGGTCGGTCGAGTAGCGGTGAAAGCCCCAGCCGACGTGGTCCCAGATCCCGCCGCGGCGCATCGCTGCGAGTGTGCGGTCGACCATCTCGACGGCGTGGGCGTCGCCGGTCAGGCGTGCGTGCTCGAGCAGGAAGAGCAGGTTGTGCGCGCTCGGGAACTTCGGCGCGCTGCCGAAGCCGCCAAGCTCGGCATCGTAGCGGGCCGCAAGCTCGCTGGCGGCGCGCTCGGGCAGGTCGGTCGGAAGCTCGCCCGCTCCGGCGGTGTTCGCGGCGCGCTCGAGGTGGCCGACGATCTCGCCTGCCGACTTGAGCAGCATCTCGCGGTCGGTGCGCCACAGCTGATCGACGCGCGGTACCAGCTCCATCATCCCGGGTCGTCCGAATCGGCCGCTCTTGGGCAGGTAGGTGGCGGCGTAGAAAGGCCGGCGGTCCGGGGTCATCAGGATCGTGAGCGGCCAGCCGCCGGACCCGGTCAGCATCTGGCACACCGTCATGTAGACCTGGTCGATGTCGGGTCGCTCCTCGCGGTCGACCTTGATCGACACGAAGGAACGATTCATGAGCGCAGCGACCTCGGGGTCCTCGAACGACTCGTGCTCCATCACGTGGCACCAGTGGCAGGTGGCGTAGCCGATCGAAAGGAAGATCGGCTTGTCCTCCCGTCGTGCCGCCTCGAATGCCTCTTCACGCCATGGGTACCAGTCGACGGGGTTGTCGGCATGTTGGAGCAGGTAGGGGCTCTTCTCGCGGGCGAGCCGGTTTTGAGGTCGGCTTTCGTGCCGCTGATTGGGGTCTGGCGAAGGGTGGTCCACGATGGCAACTCCAAGCAACACGAGGCTCACAGGCGAAAGGAGTGGATAAGGAAGCACGGCGTGGTTCGCAACAGGTCCCTACGGAGGGGCATTCCGCTCGGTCCTGCTCTTGCCGCAGGCCCCGCGTCTCAGGTCGAGTGTCGGCCGCGCGCCCGCCAATCGCGCAACGTGGTTGCAAGCAGTGAGACCTCCGCACGGAGGAAGCACAGGGTCTCGAGCCGCTCGAAGCGGCTCAACCGCCACGGCAGCATGAGCCGCATGAGCCGCTTGCCCATCTGCTCGAGCACGTGGACAGGTCCGAGCCACATTGGGAGGTAGAGGTCGCGCTGGGTGAAGTAGTTGACAAACGTCCCCGCGCGCACGGTGTGGCACAGGTCGCGGCGGGTGAAGCGAGCGGGGTCGACGTGGTGGCGGACGACCGCCGCAGGGGTCACCACGATTCGAGCTCCGAGACGCCGGGCGAGGGAGGCGGCGACGACCTCCTCGCCGCCGCCGAAATCATGGCCGCGGCGGCCGTAGCCGTAGCGGAAGCCGCCCATGGCGACCAGCAGCTCACGACGCGCGGACCAGTTTGCACCCCAGGGATACTCCCACCATTGCTCGACCTCGGTCGGTTCCGGGTAGCCCGGGTCGTGGTGGCTCCAGTAGCTCCAGCCCGAACGGTCGAGCCACTGCGGCGGCGGCTCGGGGACGCGCAGCAGAATGCGGCCACCAGCCACTCCGACTCCGTCGGCGGTCCGGTAGGCGGCGAGGATTCCGGCCAGCCACTCGCGCTCGGCGACGGCGTCGTCGTCGATGAAGCACACAACGCTGCCACGCGCCTCGGCAATGCCGACGTTGCGGGCGTGCGACAGACCCTTGAGCGGGCACAGGACGAGCCGGACGTGGTCGGGGTGCGCGGCGAACGACTGCGAGCGCAGAGCATCGACCATATCGTCGAGCTGCTCGGTGGGGTCGTTGTTGACGACCACCACCTCGTAGCGCGCCGAGGACACGCTCTGGCGCCCGAGGGAGGAAAGGGCAGCGGAGAGACTGTCCGATCGGCGATAGGTACACACCACGACCGTGGCCTCGACGTCGCTCAGGGCCGGGTTCGCGAGCTCGGTCTCGATCGCCTTGATATGGCGTGCGCGGACCGCGATGTCGAGCGCGCGGCAGCAGGCCGGGACATCGCCGAAGCCGAGCCAGCCCTGCCACGGACGCTGGGTTCTGTGCAGCGCGGGTGCGGGGTGCACGGCGGCGCACAGATCCCAGCTCCCGGGGTCAGCCGAGAGGTCGTCACCGCTCGGGGTGAGCAACACCGTGACCGAGTTCGGTGGCAGGGTTGCGCGGTCCGGGGGGGCGGCAGTGCCGCCGTCGGCTACCTGGACGTACACGGTTGGCATCCACAGCCGGGGCAAGGCCGCGGTCCGCCAAGTGTCAGGCTCGGCAACCGTGTGGCCGAGCGCGAGCGCTCGCTCCCGGATCGCGGCGTGCAGAGCGCGTGCAGGCTCGGTCTCCGGCACGGGCCCGAGCATCCAGATCAACGGTGAGAGCGCGAAGTCCCGGCGGAAGTCGTCGAAGACCATCAGCTGCTCACGCAGCTCGAGGATACGAAGCTCCTTCTCGCGCGAGGTCAGAGATTTACCGTGGAAGCGATAGTCGTAGATCGGATCGTCGAAGTCCGCGTGGCGGAGGGTGAGGAACTCGTTGACCTGCATCCAGTAGTCGTAGTCCTCGACCGTGAAGCGGTCGGGACAGTAGTCTCCGAGCAGCCACGCGACCCGGTCGCGGTACATGAACGCGGCGCCGACGTAGTTGTTGGGCCATGTGTTGAGCTCGCTCGGATCGTGCGGGAAGTGGACGTGGGGGCTGCCGGGGGGGCACTGGTAGCCGTAGTACCACTCGGAGCCCTCGAGGTCCTGGCCGTCCTCTCCGATAATGTCCACGTTGGCCCAGACCATGTCCCAGCTCTGGTGGCGATCGAGACAGTCAACCAGACGGGCCAGACAGTCGGGCTTGAGGCGGTTGTCATCGCTGCTCCAGGTCAGCAGCTCGCCGCGCGCTGCGCGGAAGCCGTTCGACAGCGAGCGGGGCAGCTTCTGGTTGGACTGGTGGATGACGCGGATCCGGGCATCGCGCTCGGC
>CAZQYU010000217.1:0-5908 GCA_964597585.1 uncultured Thermoanaerobaculia bacterium | reverse complement strand
CAACGGCAGCGACTGGTACCTGTCCGGGCAGCCCGACGAGCGCTGGGACAACGACGTGCTACGCGCCCTCTCCGCCGTCACGGGGCGCGACTTCGAGGCCGTCGACTCAACGGTGCTGCAGCTCGATCCCGACTCGGGGGAAGCCGCACCGCCGCCCTGATCAGGAGGCGCGTGCGAGTGCGCTTTCGAGGCTCTGACGGCCGTCGCCGGCGAACGACACGAAGGTCGCTCCAAAACCCTTGACCTGCTCGCGCGAAAGGTTGGTGTGGCGAACCACCTCGGCGGTACCGCGAATCGGCGCCGACACGCCCGGAAAGACGATCTCGAAGTTGAACCGGGTTCCCACTGGGTACGGCGGCTCGCCGCGCACCAACGCTCCGGTCAACGAGAGGTTCTCGGTCTGATGCATCACCAGTCGCCGGCGCTGCCCCAATGCGAGATCCGCCTTGAGCACGGCGTGCAGTCGACGGCGCGGAGCCACGTTGAGCAGGACGGTGACGGTGTCGATCAGGACCTGGTCGTCGCTGTCGAGCGGGAGCACGCGGTTGACGCCCGTGCTGAGCAGGGTGCGCGCAGTGTCGAGGTCCTGTCCCTCGCACAGCACGACCACACCGACCTCGCGACTGGGAGAAGACGGTGCCCGCACGGCACGGATGAAGTCCCGCAGCAGCATGTCCTCGAGTGGAGCCACAATCAGGAGCAGGTCGAATCCCACCGTCTCGGCGACCTTCAGCGCCGCCGAACCCCGCAGCACGCGCTGGACCTCGAGGCCGGCGCGCTGGAGCACTGGAACGAACCGGGTGAATCGGCCGTGGTCGGCACTCACCAACAGCGCGTGGCGACCTGCAACATCCATTGTCCGATAGGATAGCGCAGAGCGATCCCCGGGGGGAGTGACAGGTCGCACATGTGACCCGGGAATCTGAGATCGTGGAGGTTCGTTCCCGCTCACAACGGAGGCCAGCGATGACCGGCTCACGCGCCACAACTCGGGGGATTGCGGTGACCGTCGAGCCGCGCTTCCTTCCGGAAAAGTCCCAGCCCCACCTCGGCCGCTGGCTGTTTGCCTACAGCATCCGCATCGACAACCTCGGTATCGAGGCCGTGCAGCTGCTGACGCGGCACTGGATCATCACCGATGCGAACGGACGGATCGAGGAGGTCCGCGGAGCCGGCGTCATCGGGCAGCAGCCGATCCTGGAGCCGGGCGAAAGTCACGAGTACACCTCGTTCTGCCCTCTCCCCACGGCCTTCGGCACGATGGAGGGAAGCTACCGGATGGCGACCGCAGCCGGAGAGCAGTTCGACGTCGAGGTCGCCCGATTCGAGCTTTCCCAGCCGATGGCGGTCAACTAACACCCCCAGGCCAGAGGCCCGTGACGGCCGTCCGCAGGTCCTTGTGGCATCCTGGGCCTCTGCCCTACAGGCTCCCAGGGTCGCGGTCGGCAACGAGGGTCTGCAGTCGCATCCACTCCTCGCGATAGGCCTCGAGATGGTGCCCGCCGGCAGCGATCTCGCGCCCGAGCAGCTCTTCCACGCGGTGCTGCTCCGCACCGTAACCGGCAGCGTCGAAGAAACCGGCCAGGTGAGCCGCGCGCAGCCACAGCAGGTAGGTCGTGACCGCGTCGAACTCGTTGTACTGGACGATCCGGCGAAGATCGTCTGCCAGCCACAGGTCGGCGACCGCCGCACCATCGACGTCCATCTTGCCCGGAATCCCTGACTGGACTGCGAGCTCGTGCAGGCTCGGCGCCGCCAGACCCCAGCCGCCGACGATGTCCTTGAGGTCCACGTTCCAGTCGCTGCCCCGCGCGAAGTAGTCGATTCCCTCCCAGGGCTTGTCGGGCCGACGGCAGAATCCCGGCGCGGTCACCCCCAGAATCAGCCCGCGCTGGATCAGAATCGGCAGGTCCGAGCCCTGCGAGTTGAAGCCGACCAGCTGCGGGCGGTGCTCCGAGAGCGCCCCGAGGAACGTCCCGACCACCGAGCGCTCCGTTGCCGCGTCGGGGTCGTCAGGGTCCCGGGGCAGCGACATCAGGGCCAGGCTCACCGAGCCGTCCGGACGCGCCCGGCGCTCGATCGCCGCCACCGACACCACCCGGCAGAGGCTGAGCTTGAGGAACGGCTGCGGCTCCTCATCCGTGGCTCCGCCCCGACGCCACATCTCCTGCAGAACCTCGAGGTCGGACAGCTCCTCTGCCAGGCGGTAGACTAACCGCCCGGCGAGAGGGTCCGGGACCCACTCGAGGTCGAACGCCCACACCCGATCCTTGACGTCCTTGAACATCGTGCCTCCCGCTCGAGTGTACTGCCGAAGCGGCCCTGAGCCTGCCCTTCTCACCAGCTCCCTACTCCGGAAACCGATCTGTCAGCCATGGCGTCGTCCGGTCCGATCCACTCGACCGGCACCCCCCGCCTCGGCATGCCTCGAATCCAGGTGCGCTGACGCTTGGCAAGCCGGCGGATCGCGGTGTCGAGATCGTCGACCATGTTCCGGAAAGGCTTCTCGCCGCGCAGGTAGGCCGTGATCTCGCGGTACTCGAGGCCGAGGCGGTCGAGCCAGCGCCAGTCGACGCCGCGATCGAGCAGGCCGCGCACCTCGTCGACCAGGCCCGTTTCGAGACGAGCGACCAGGCGCCGGTGGATGCGCTGCGCCAGCTCCCCGGGCGGGACGTCGACTGCGAGAACACGCCACTCGACCGCCACCTCGAGACGCGGACCTGGCGGCGCCAGACCGCGACGGCGAGCCTCCGAAATCTCCAGGGCCCTGACCACGCGGCGAGCCGTGGAGGTGTCGGTCCGCGCGGCAAGCTCCGGGTCCGCCTCGCGCAGCCGCGCGACGAGCTCGGCCAGCCCAGCGTCCTGAAGGCGGGCGCGCAGCTCGGGATCCGGCGGGACGTCGGCGAGCTCCCAACCGCACACCGCGGCCTCCACCCAGAGCCCGGTGCCACCAACCATGACCAACGGCACGTCCGCGCGCGGGCCACACGACCAGCTCTCGATCAGGCGGTAGCAGTCGCGCTGGAAGTGGAAGACCGTGTAGCTCTCACCGGGATCCGCAACGTCGACCAGGTGGACCGGCACCGGCGGGACCACCGCGCGGTACTCGTCGAGGTCCTTCCCGGTGCCGATGTCCAGGCCGCGGTACACCTGGCGCGAGTCGGCCGATACGATCTCCGAGCCCAGGCGATGGGCGATCTCAACCCCGAGACGGGTCTTCCCGCTCGCAGTGGGGCCGGTGATCACCAGGACCCGCGAGCTCATCGCTCGAGCCGATCCCGCACCCGCACGTCGAGTGCCAGCGCCTCGTCGGGTGTGTCCGCGAGCAGCAGCATGCCGAGCTTCACCGTCTGCCGTCGGCGACCCTGGCCTGCGAGCCACAGCGGCGACGTGGGGAGCGCGCCCCGACGGCGCGCCGGGTCGTAGCCGTCGGGGCCGAGCGCCCGCATCAGCTCGGTGAGAGAGTCCAGCCGGCACAGCCGGCGGACGGCGTAGAAGCGCCAAAAGGCGGCCGCGTCAGGATCCAGGCGCAGTGCCAGCGCCCGTCCGCCGGCGGAGACGTGGCCACGGGCGTTGAGGTCGGTCAGGCATCGCAGCCGTGCCGTCCCACCCTGGGTCCACACGAGTCCGTCGAGGCATGCCTCGCCCCAGTAGCCCGCCTTCGCGAGCGCCGGTGCCACCTCTTCCGCGGCTTCCACCATCGCCGCCAGCCATTTTCCCTGGCCCGCTCGCGGGCGCGGCGCGAACAGCGCGCCCAGAAAGGCGCCGTCCGCCGTGGTCACGACCTCGTGGACCGCGATGTCCCGCGCTCGGCCCGTCGGGGCCACACGGAATACCGCGGTCAGGTCCGCAACCCGTCGGACCCACGGCTCGAGGTGGATGACGTCGTCCTCTGCGAAGATGTGCTCCACCCAGCGATGGTCAGCCGGATCGAGGTGACGCGCCCGAAGACGACGGTTGCCGAGCCCGGCATTGCCGTGCTCCGCTTTCGCGACCCACGCGTGCCCGCGGTCCGGAGCTCGTGCAAGCTCAGCCTCGAGCTCGGCGAGCGAACGGCTGGAAGCCAGCGTCCATCCAGGATTGCCGAGCTCGGCCTCGAGAGCGGCCGCGAAGGAGCGCCCGTTCACCCGGCGAACGACGTCGATTGGAGGGTGCTCGTCGGGCCCTCGCGCGCGCCGTGCCAGGGCGTCCGCTTCGGCGTTCCAGCCGAAGGGTGCGAGCACCGCCTCGGCGCGCAGACCCGGCGTGAGGGTGATCTCCGGCAGCGGCAGGCCCGCCGTGTCGAACAGCTCGAGGAGCTCGCTCCCGGGGTGGTCGTGGACCCGCACACTGTCACCCGGGAGGGCCAGCGGCAGGGCGTGGATCTCGAGCTCGCGAACCTGACGTCTCCGGGCGGAGTCTCCGTCGAGACCCCGCCATCGCGGGCGCAAGGAGAGGTCGAAGTCGGCGTTGAGCCAGTGCTCTCGAGCCATCGACACAGCGTAACCCGGACGGCCCGATCGGAGACCGGGCCCCAGCGTTCGGCCGGCGGCCCGCCCGCGCGGCGCCCCCTACCAATAGCGCTCGATGTGGACCTCGCCAGGCTGCTTGCGGGTGTGCTCGCGAAAGCCCTCGGCCGCAAGGACGGAGACCATGTCATCGACCATCGCCGGATTGCCGCACAGGAAGACGTGCGTGTCGGCGGGACTCGGCCGGCGGCCCCAGGACTCGGCCAGCACGCTGTCCCACCACAGGTCGGTCACATAGCCGGTACGCCCGCTCCACGGCACCGGCTCCTCGGCCGGGCGGCTGATGGTGGCCTCGTAGCGAAACCTCGGCGAGAGACGCTGCATCGTGGCCAGCTCGGCGTGGTAGCCGAGATCCCACGAGTGGCGCGCTCCGAGCAGCACCGCGAAGCGCCGCCCGCCCGCAGCAGTCAGCTCGGTGCGGAGCATGCTCATGTACGGCGCCAGCCCGGTCCCGGTCGCGACCAGCACCACGTCGACGTCCACCGGGACCTCCTGGAGCGTGAACAAGCCGGTGATCTTCGGACCCAGCCACACCCGGTCGCCGGGCCGCAGCGCGTAGAGACGCGGGGTGAGGGTCCCGGAGTGGACGAGGGTGATGTAGAACTCGAGGTACTCCCGGGCGAGCGAGGACGACGCAATCGAGTACGCACGTCGGATCAACCGCCCCGCCGGCGGCACCGGCTCCTCCGCGTCGGACAGCGAGCAGCGGGGCGCTTCGGGTGGGAGGCCGAGCACCGCGAACTGGCCCGGCGAAAAGTCGGGCAGCCGCCATCCGTCGGGGACGACGCGCAGGATCATGAGTCCCGGAGCGACCTCGATGCGGCTCGTCACGATGGCGTTCGGCGCGTCCTTGGACATTCCCTCTCCCGGTCCGCGATCCACTCCCCGGCGGCTGCTGACTTCGATGGATTGTACCGGCTGGAGATCCGTGGGAGGTGAAGCGCGGACCGCCGAGGTCAACGCAGCCGACCCCAGGCTCTATTCCGTGCCGAGAAGGTCGGCATAGCCTTCGCGAAAGGTCGGCCTGCGCAGCCGGTACCCGGAAGCGAGCAGCCGCGCATTCGAGCACCGCTTGCTGCCCCTCGCGCGACGACCGCCCGTCTTGGTGGAAGCCCGCACCGGCAGCGAAAGCCCGAGCCGCACCGCAAGCCAGTCGAGCAGCTCGTCGCGCAGGACCGGTTCCGAGTCCACGCCGAGGTACAGCTGCGCTGGGTCCTCGAGCTCGAGCAGATGGCGCAGGATACCGACGCAGTCGTCGCGGTGGACGAGGTTGATGGGACGCGGCGGACCCGGCTCCCGCCGTGCCTCGCCCCGACGCAGCGCGTCCACGAAAAGCGCCCGGGAGGGCCCGTAGATGCCCGCGAACCGGACCACGACCGCCGGCAGCGACCCGGCGAGCA
>CAZQYU010000216.1:0-5951 GCA_964597585.1 uncultured Thermoanaerobaculia bacterium | reverse complement strand
CGCCGGCGGTCGGGAGCACGTAGACGTCGGGGTTGCCGTCGTAGTCGCCGGTGAACGCGATGTGCGTGCCATCGGGGGAGAACCGCGGCAGCAGCTCCTCGCCGCGCGGCGAGCTCAGCCGGGTCGCGAGGCCGCCGGTCTTCGGCACCACCCAGATGTCGCCGGCGTACACGAAGGCGATGTCCGTCGCGGAAACATCGGGGTAGCGCAGCATCCGGGCACTGATCTGGGCCGATGCGGGGGCTGCCAAGGTGAGCAAGGTGAGGACCAGGACGAGACGGGCGATCTGGCGCATGCGTTCCTCCTCGGGCGGACCTCGAGCACCTCTCGGTGCGCACGGTCGGGAGCCGTAGACTAGCAGAGACCCGGTTGCACGGCGCAGGTCAACCCGCGCCGGGCGCCGGTCGTCTCGAGATACGCATGACAACGCCCCTCGGTTCGGACGGGCTACGTCTCCACCCAGAACGTGCTCGGCAGCAGGGGCTTCCGGCAGGCACCGGCGACTCGGCCGGGACAGTACGAGCCGGGTGGGGTACGCTCCGGTGATGGGGACACCGCGGCTCGCCGCGCTCGTAGTCGTCGTCGCGCTCGCGGGGACCAGCGCCGTTGCCATCGCCGCCGGCCCCGGGGCGGCTGCAACCGTGCCGCCGGTGATCGTCAAGAGCCCCAACCCGCTCACGCCGCTGTCCACCGCCGGCAGCGGCCTCGGACCGACCGTAGCCGTGCGGGTGCACGTCTCGCCGTCGGGGGTGGTGCGCGAGGTCGAGGTGCTGTCGGTGAAGCCGTCGAGCCGCTTCGACCCCGCCTTCGCCGACGCCGCCCGCGAGGCGCTGTCCCGGTGGCGGTTTGCGCCCGCGCTCGAGGACGGCCGTCCGGTCGAGTCGACCCTCGAGTGGAGCCTCGAGTTCCGGCCGCTCGAGGAGCGGCAGGCAGCGACCTCGGGCTTCCTGGTGCCGCAGCTCGATGACCTCGTCGACCGCGAGCAGCCCGAGGTCGAACACCTGCTCGCACTCTACACGCTGCCCGTCGAGCAGCAGCGCGAGCACCTCCGAAGGCTGTTCGCCCATGCCGAGGCCGAGCTCTCGAAGGATGCGCACCAGCAGGCCGTCTCGCCTCTGTTCGTCGTCACCACCGACCAGCCTGGAAACGGGCTCGCCGCAAGCGTGCTGGGAAACCTCGGCGTCACCTACCGCGTGACCTCGAAGCTGCTGCGCGGCGAGATCCCGCTCGCCCGACCGGAGTTCCCGATCCAGGTCGTCATGTATGCGTCGCGGGACGAGTACCTCCGCTACGTGGCGGCGGTAGACGGTATCGAGGAGACCTCGGGCATGTTCAGCCCTCCCGGCCTGCTCGCCTTCCACACCGAGCTGGGCAGCCAGGAGGAGGTCCTCGCTCTGATCATCCACGAGACAGTGCACGCCTTCGTCTTCAGCTTCGTCGTCCGGCCCGGCCACGACCTGCCGCGGTGGCTCGGAGAGGGCTTCGCCACCTACATGGGAAACTCCAGGATCCACAAGGGCGCGCTCGAGCCCGGCGCGCGCACCCGGACCCAGTTCTTCACCGCGCCGATGCGCTTCTGGCGCGGTAAGACCCTTGCCCAGCTCGACGCCGACGAGGTCCGGCGGCGGATCCGCAAGGGCACCGCTCTGACAGTGTCCGAGATTCTCACTGCGGGCCCCGACACGTTCTACGGCGACGACATGCCGCTCTATTACGCCCAGGCATGGATCCTGGTCCACTTCCTGCGCCACGGCGCTCCGGGCTGGTCCGACGCCGAGTTCCCGCGCTTCCTGCTCTACGTCGCCGAGGGCTACGACGCCGCCGACGCCCTCAACACGGTCTACGGCCTACCGACGGCAGAGCTCGAGGCCCGCTACCGCGACTACGCGCTGGCGTTCTGAGGCTGGTCACTGCCTGGGCCGGGCCAGCTGGTACCGCTCCATCGCCTCGGCGGCCTTGGCGGCGTCGCCGAGCTCGGCCCAGCAACGACCCAGCCAGTAGTGGGCCTGGTAAGCTTCGGGCCGGTCCACGAGCAGCGCTTCGAGCACCTCGACTGCCTCGGCGCAACGACCGATGCGTGCCAGCGCGGTGCCGAGGTTGAGGCGCGAGGTCGGGTTCGTCGGGTCGAGCCGCACGGCGTGGCCGAAGGCCTCGGCGGCCGCTTCCCAGCGCTCGAGCTTGACCGCCGCGAGGCCGAGGTCGTACCACGCGAGCTCGTTGTCACCGAGGCCGCGCGCTGCCCGGTCCAGCAGGTCCCAGGCGCCGGCCGCATCCCCCACCGCCAGGCGGCGCGCGCCCTCCTCGAGGACGATGCCCGGGTTCTCCTCGCGCTCGAGCGCGCGGTCGCGCGCCGCAGTCGCGGCGGCCCGCGCCTCGGGGCTCGCGTAGACCAGCTCGAGCACCGCTCGGGCCTCCGTGTTGTCGGGGTCGATCTCGAGCACTTTGCGGAACACCGTCGCCGCGTGCTCGACATCGCCACGGTCGTGGAGCGCCCAGCCGGCATCGAGCAGGGCCTGCATCACCATCTCGCGGATAAACCTCGAGCCGAGGTCGCCGGAAGCGCCGTAGAGCGCGAGGGCCGTGCGCATCGCGTCCTCGGTCCGGCCGACCGCGCCGTAGGCATGGATGAGGTGGAGGCGGGCCGAAAACGACGACGTCCCGGAGCGTCCGCCGAGGGCCTCGAGCTCGGGAATCGCGTCGCCCCAGCGCTCGAGAGCGACGTCGAGGCGTACCGCCGCCCAGCGCACTTCGGGCGACGGGTCGACTGCGAGCAGTCGGGTCAGCGTCGCCCGGGCGTCCTCGTTGCGGCCGAGGCGGGCCTCGACCACCACCAGCTGGCGCAGTCGGCGTGGGGTCTCTGCGGCGGCGAGGTCGGCAGTCAACCGGGCGCGGATCAGCTCGAGCTCGTCGACGTTCGCCCCGGGGTCGGACACAGCCCGCGCGAAGGCCGCCTCCGGCGGCACCCGTGCAGGGTCCGCCAGTCGCGCCCGGAGAAGGGCGAGGTCAGCCTCGACCCCGGCGGCGTCGCCGAGCTTGCGGTGCAGCTCGAGCCGCTCGAGCAGGGGGTCGACGTGATCCGGACAGGCCTCGACCGCACGGTCGAGGTCGGCCATCGCCTTCTGTCGGTCGCCCGCCTGCCAGGCGAGGCGCGCCTCCCGCATCCCGCGGACGCACTCGACCGGCGGCAGCACGGCCGGGGTCGCCGCCGCGGTGGGCGCAGGGTCCTGGGAGCGCACCGCCGACACCGCCACCAGCATCGCAACACTGACCAGCCCGGCGGCTATCGACCTCATCGTTCGCACCCATTGAAGCTAGCACGAGCGAGGCCGGATGAGCCTCATCGCAGCACCCGGCCGAGACGCTCGATGCCGCGCTCGAGCACCTCCGGCGGCTGGGCCGCGAAGTTGAGCCGCAGGCAGCCGTCGCCGTCGACGGGCTCGGGAAAGAACCTTCCGCCCGGGGCGAAGGCCATCCCCGCGGCGACGGCTTCCGGGAGCAGAGCGGCGGCCGAGACCTCGGCCGGCAGCCGCAGCCACAGGAACAGTCCTCCGGAGGGTGGGTCGACCCGGGTCGTGGCCGGAAGGTGTCGCGCCACGGCGGCCAGCGCGGCGTCGCGGCGGACACGGTAGAGCCGGCACGAGCGCCGCAGATGCGCCCGGTAGCGTCCCACCGTGACATAGGCCTCGAGTGCGCGTTGGAGCAGGTTGGAGGTCGCCATGTCGTGGGCGTGCTTGGCGGCAGCCACCGCCTCGCGGACCGGTCCGTCCGCGACCAGAAAGCCGATCCGCAGCCCCGGTATCAGCATCTTCGAGAACGTACTGGCGTACAGCACCCGCCCGCCGGGGTCGAGCGCCTTGAGCGCGGGCTGGGCGCGGCCGTCATAGCGCAGGTCGCCGACGAAGTCGTCCTCGAGCAGCGGCACGTTGTAGCGCTCGGCGAGCGCGAGCAGCTCGCTGCGCCGGCGGGCGGACAGGCAGGACCCGGTCGGGTTCTGGAAGTTCGGAATGGTATAGATCAGGCGCGGGTGGTGGCGCTGGAGGAGGGGCTCGAGCTCCTCGACGCGCATGCCGTCGCGGTCCACCGGAACCCCGATCGGACGGGCGCCCACGGAACGGAAGAGCTCGAGAGCGCCGCCGTAGGTCGGCCCCTCGACGATCACGGTGTCGCCGGGCCGCAGCACCACCTGGGCCGCGAGCGCCAACGCCTGCTGCGAGCCCGACGTCACCAGCACGCTTTCGGCCGATGTGCGCAGGCCCTGGCTCGCGAGCAGGCGGGCGATCGTCGCCCGCAGTGCGGGGTCGCCCCGGTGGTCGCCGTAGGAGAGCGCCGCCAGGCCCTCACCGCGGAGGACGCCGGCGAGAGTGCGGCGCAGCTCGTCGACCGGAAAGCGGCTCGCGTCGCCGACTCCGGTCGACAGGTCGATCACGTCGGGACCGTAGACGACCGGCCCGGCCGGCGCCGCGGCGGCGAGTGACAGCTGCCACGGCGGCCAGGCATTCTCCCGCGCGCTCAAAGACGCCGGTCGCGGCGGCGGCGGCAGCACGAAAGTGCCGGCGCCGACCCGGCCCTCGACGAGTCCGTCGGCCTCGAGCTCGGCGTAGGCGGTGGTGACCGTGATCCGAGCCAGGCCGAGGTCACGGGCCAGCTCGCGCGTGGCAGGCAGCCGGGTACCCGGAGCCAGCTCGCCCGTGTGCATCGCCCCCGCCAGGAAGTCCACGAGCTGCCGGTAGAGCGACACGTCGCTGGTGCGGTCGATCGGAATTCGCATCGCTGTCTTCGCCTCCGGAGACCCGAACAGATCGAACCCGTCAGTCCGATCGAATATTACCACCAAGAGACCAACAATATGAGTCCAATTGGATGAATGGATCTGTCAAAATCGGCATGACTTGGATCTTTGAAAGTGTCCTTTCCTGGCCCATGCTCTCGCCATGACCGCGACTCCGCTCCCACAGCCCGTCTCCGCATGCACCCTCGCCGCCGGTGAGGCGACCCTACGGCCACTTCGGGACCCTTCCGCTGCGACCTGCACGGCCGCTCCGGCCCAGGAGACTCGCGGCTACGCGATCGCACTCGCGAGCGCGCTGGTCCTGTCCACCACCGCAATCCTGGTCCGCCAGCTCACCGCCGGCGAGCACATGCCGGCGCTGGTGCTGGCCTTCTGGCGCGACCTCCTGGTCGCCGCCGCCCTGCTGCCGGCGCTCGCGCTGCGCCGCTCGGCGTCGCTGCGGGTCGGGTGGCGGGCGTTCGTGTCTCTCTCCGCCTTCGCCCTGGTGTTGGCTGCGTTCAACGCGCTGTGGACCGTATCGGTGGCGATCAACGGCGCTGCGGTAGCTACCGTCCTGGTCTACACCTCGGCGGCCTTCACCGCCGTGCTCGGAGGGTGGCTCCTCGCCGAGCCCTTCGGCCGCGCGACCCTGCTCGCCGTCGTGCTCGGCGTCGGAGGGTGCGTCCTGGTCGCCGGGGCGTACGACACCACCGTCTGGCGCACCAACCCGCTCGGCATCGCTACCGGGGTTCTCTCCGGGCTCGGCTACGCGGCCTACACGCTGCTCGGCCGATCGGCCGGGCGCCGCGGTCTCGACCCCTGGACCACCCTGCTCTACACCTTCGGGCTCGCCGCCGGGATCCTGCTGGTCGCGAACCTCGTGCCCGGTGCGAGCGCTCTCGGCGCAGCACCTACCCCGGCGGAGCTCCTCTGCCTCGGCACCGCCTGGCGCGCCTGGGGACTGCTCGTCCTGCTCGCCGCCGGGCCGACCCTTGTCGGTTTCGGTCTCTACAACCTCAGCCTCATCCGCCTGCCGTCTGCGGTGGTCAACCTCATCGCCACCCTCGAGCCGGTCTTCACTGCGATTCTCGCGTGGGCCCTGTTCGGCGAACGGTTGACCGCAATCCAGCTCGGGGGAGGGCTCGCCATCCTCGCCGGGGTCGTCCTCTTGCGGGTGTCACCC
>CAZQYU010000215.1:0-5967 GCA_964597585.1 uncultured Thermoanaerobaculia bacterium | reverse complement strand
GGGACCTTCGAGGTGCTGATCGTGGGGAGGTGACGCGATGAGTCCTCGAGGCCTGATCGGCTGATCGTCCCCAGCTTCGCGCGAGCCAGGCCGAACGCGCTAACGTGAAGTCTGTGAGCAGTCTCCTCACACGGCTCACGCCCGAACCACGGACAGGAGATGGCGGAGTTCGTCATCCACGTCGGCCCGGTCGACCAGGGTCTCGGCGAGCTCGTCCCTCAGGCAGCGGCCGAAGCGCTTGCGGAGTCGATGCACGGCGACCTTCACCGATTTCTCGCTCATACCAAGCGCCTCTCCGGCCTCCCGGTAGGGTACGTGTCGCTCAAGGCTGGTCAGATAGGGCCTGAGAAGCTCGAACCGGCGCTCGCTCCCCGAGCTCCTCGCGTCCTCGCTCAACCGGCTCATGGCTCGCGAGATGACGGTCATCGCCCAGCGATGCTCGAAGACATTCTCAGGCGACATCTGCGGGTTGGCTTGGCTGACATAGCTGCTCTCGGCCGCGATCACGTCGAGCGGCACGGTAGCCGTCCCACCGCCCCGTTTCAGGGCACCGGCGCGAGCTCTCTCGTGAGAGAGAAAGTGCCGCAGCGACGCATACAGGAACGACCGAAAGCGACCCTTCTCCTCGGCGACGTCCGCCAGGAAGCCCTTGTCCAAGAGCTCGAGGAAGTACGCCTGGGTCAGGTCGCGGGCGTCCTCAGGATCCCAACCCTGATGACGGACAAAGGCATACAGCGGCATCCAGTAGGTCCGACAGAGCTTCTCAAGGGCCCGCCGAGCTTCCTCCCCGCTGCCGTCGCGTGCCGCGACAACCAGGCTCCACTGGGTCGTAGCCATTTTGTGACTCACGTCTGACGCTCCACCTCAAAAAGCGAGCATCTCTGCCCCTGGGGTCCAGGGACGGGCTCGACCATCTCACGTTCGTCGCACGCTGCTCATTCGTGATTGTAGTCCACGAGCTCTGTAACCTCCTTCGCCAAAATCGTCTCGAATGACCAGCAACGGTGCGCAAAGCTCTGACTTCAACGGTCGCGCGACCACAACTGGAACCGAAAGGAGAACCACCATGTCCCGTCAACCGATCACCTGGCGTCGAATCATGCTGCGACTGAGTCTTGCCCTCGTCGTTATCTTCATGACGAGCCTGCCGGCTGCGGCGGACTCGCCAATCGCGGCCCTCAGGAGAGCCACTGCTCCATTCCACCGCATCGACGTCGCCATGTCCGCAGGCTGGGCAGACGAGATCACCGGCTGCCTCGAGTCGCCCGAGGGCGGCATGGGATATCACTACGTCAACTTCGACCTGCTGCTCGACTCTGAGGTCAGTGCCCTGCAGCCCGAAGCTCTGCTGTACGAACCGCGGAGCAACGGCAAGCTCCGCCTGGTGGCGGTGGAGTATGTGATCCCGGACTCTTTCTTGCCGCCCGATGCCGACCCGCCGATGGTGCTCGGGCAGGCGCTCCACTACAGCGAAGCCAATCATGCCTGGATCCTCCACGTGTGGCTGTGGCGCCACAACCCGAGCGGTATGTTCGCTGACTGGAACCCGCAGGTGAGTTGCCAGTACGCCGAGTAGCACTTCCGAACGTCCCACTGTCCCGGCGGGTCAGACCTGTTCGCAGGGGAGAGCGCGGCGAGCCGCGCTCTCCTTTTCCTGCCTTCGCCTCATGAGACCCAACGCGGTCTGTCGATGATCCACCTCCCGGTGACCGTCAACCTGAATCACAGCCCGCCCCCGTCAGGCACCCACCGCCTCGAACCAGAAGTGCAGGTTGCCTCGCCTTTCCGGTCGCGGTCCCCCGCCGAGCAATGCTACGACGCGCGGACACGAGCATCTGCAGGCGACCGCGCCAGCCTTCTGTCATGTCAAACGTGCAACAATAGAGCACCAGACCGTGTGGGAACCGGCCGCTTTGCCTGAAGCGTTGCGGTCGGTCGCTCGGCATCGCGTCTGCAGAACGCCAGGGAGGTGGTCATGCCGCGCTACGTGATCGAGCGGGAGATCGAGGGAGCAGGGGATCTGACGCAGGAACAGCTTCGAGCGAGCGCAGTGCGCTCGCTCGAGGTGCTGGGCACGCTGGGCTCGAAGATCCAATGGCTGTACAGCTACGTCACGGACAACAAGATCTACTGCATCTACATCGCACCGGACGAGGAGACGATCCGTCTGCACGCGCAGATGGCGGGCTTCCCGGTCGATCGGATTTCACGGGTCCGCGGCCTGCTCGATCCGTCCAACTACACCTGATCGGACGGGGCGAGCTGTGCCACGATCCTGCTGAGAGGCAGCTCGCTCCCGCGCCGCCACAGGTCGGCGCTGGCCTCGGCGCCCACTCGCAACCGGACCTCGACGAGCGCCCTCTCCAGCCTCTCGGCGCTCGCCTGTCGCTGCGGTCCGCCGTAGCCGACACGTTGGCGCAGCGCCCACGTGGCGCCGCCGATCAAGAGGGCGCGCTGATCGTCTCTTCCGCGAGCGGCAAGGTAGGAGAACCTCTCGAGTACCCCGGCCACGCCCCGCAGGTGACCCAGTCCGCGGAAGATGGCGAGGGCCTCGTCGAGAATCCGGGCGCATCGCTCGACATCGCCATCGGCACTCGCGAACTCGCTGAGCTCGACCAAGGTACTGGCGACCCCCCACGAGTCCTCGAGCCGGCGAAAGCGCTCGAGTGCCTGCCGGAAGAGGCTCTCCGCCTGTGGGTCGTCGAGGTCCCGCGCCGCGTCACCCTGGTGGCTCACCTCCCAGGCCGCACACACCGGATCCCCCAACCGTTCGAACATGGCCTCGGACTCGCGGAAGAGCTGTAAAGCGCGTTCGGGCTCGCCCGTGAGGCGCAGCAGGCACGCGAGATTGGACAGCGCTCGGGCCCTTCCATCATCGGACCCGGCCCGTTCCCAGAGTTCGAGGCAGGTCTCGAAGCAGACCCGCGCCCGCTCGAACTGCCCTGCCATGAGGGCTACCGCGCCGAGGTTGTTGAGAGATGACGCCACTCCGACAGCACTGCCGAGCTTTCCCCACAGGGCCATCCGCTCCCTCTCGTAGCCGTCGAGATTGGTTTCACCCAGGCAGAGTGCGAGAGCACTCTGGCACAAGCACGCGTGAGCCCGCAGCTCGCTCACGGTCTGGGTCGAGGGCAGTGCCAGCAGCTCGGCCAGGTGGTCGAAGCCCTCCTTCGTTCCCTCCCCGATCTCCCAGTACGGCCACAGGGCGGTCGCGAGGCGCAGCCCCCACTCACCCTCGTCCTCGGCGATCGCCCAGTGAAGGGCGGCACGGAAGTTGGCGCGCTCGGCGGCGACGCTCTCCAGCCACTCCGTGCTGCTCTCGGTGCCAAAACCGGCCTGGGCATCCTGCGCGAGGACCAGGAAGTAGGCCGCGTGGGCCCTCCTCAGGGCAGCGAGATCCTCGTTCCGCTCCGCGAGACTCTGTGCGTACCCGTGGACCGTTTCGAGCATGGACCAGCGCGGTTCCGTGGCCGTCGCCTCCTCTCGAACGAGCAGGCTCTGGTCGAGCAGCACCTCGAGGCACTCGAGCACCGGCCTATCGAGTCGTTCGAACGGATCGACCACGGCCTCCGCGGCTTCGAGGGTGAAGCCGCCGGCGAAGACCGCGAGGCGCCGCAAGACCGTCCGTGCGCTGCGATCGAGGAGCTCGTAGCTCCAGTCCATGGCCGCTTGCAGAGATTGGTGGCGTTCGGGCAGATCTCGTGCTCCCCCGCGGAGCAACGCGAGCCGGCTTTCGAGGCGGGCGAGCATCGTCTCCGGTGTCATCACTCGCAGCCTCGCGGCCGCCAGCTCCAGAGCCAACGGGAGCCCGTCGAGCCGACGGCACAGCTCGGCTACAACCTGTGCGTTTTCGTCGACCAGCTCGAAGCTCTGGTTCCGCGAGCGGATCCGCTCCACCAGCAAGGCGACCGACGGGACCTTGGCCACATCGGCGGCCGTCATCCCCCCATCGGGGCGAGGGACCTCCAGCGGCTGAACCGGAAGGTTGCGCTCGCCCGAATGGTGCAGGACGTCTCGGGAGGTCGCGAGGACACTCAGTTTCGGGCACGCCGCGAGCAGCTCGCCGACCCTGGGAGCCGCTTCGACCACCTGTTCGAAGTTGTCCAGCACGAGCAGGAACTCACCCCCGACTGCCTCCAACGCGCTGATCACATCCACAGTCTCCTCGCCGTCCACATGGACTGCGCCTCGAACTGCTCGAGCAACGGCAGGGATCACGAGCTCGGGCTCGCGGATCGCCGCCAAGGGTACGAACACCACCCCTCCGGGGTATGCCGCCTGCAACGCGTGGGCGGCCTCAATCGCGAGACGGGTCTTGCCGCAGCCGCCGACGCCCGTCAGGACCACGAGTCGTTCCCGTCGTTCGCAGAGCAGATCCTGCAACTGGAGCAGCTCCATTTCTCGGCCGTGCAACGAGGTCAGAGGCCTAGGGAGGACCGCGCGGCGCTGCCTGAGCGGCGAGCCGGCGGCGACAACCCGGAAGTCGGCGAGAATGTCGGGAGTCCGTTCGTAGCGCTCGTCGGGCTCCTTCGCGAGGCATCGTTCGATGATCTGCACGACCGGCGCCGGAAGGTCGGGACGGCGGTCCGCAAGCGGTTCGGGATCCTCCGATAGCGTGGCGGCGGCCGTGCCGCTGCCAGTCTCGCGAAGAAACAGGCTGCGCCCCGTCGCCATCTCGTACATCACCACGCCAAACGCGAACTGATCGGAGCGATGGTCCGCTCTCGAGCCCCGCAGGACCTCGGGTGCGATATACCCCAGCGTTCCGACCAAGGGAATCGGAGCGTCGGCGGCATGCCCGAGAATGCTCCGGGAGCCCTCGGGGTCCTGTGCCACAGCGGGCTCGAGGCGGAGCTCCGCAACTCCGAAATCGACGAGACGGACGTTGTCTCTTTCGTCGATCAGAATGTTGCCCGGCTTGATGTCACGATGCACGATGCCCGCCTCGTGGGCCGCCGCCAGCGCGTCCGCCATCTGGGTCCCCAGCCTGACAATCACGTCGACCGGGAGCGGCTCGTCGAGGCGCTGGTGGAGGCTCTCACCCTTCACAACCTCCATCACGATGAATGCGTGTCCTTCGTGCTCACCCAGGTCGAAGACGGTGACGATGTTGGGGTGGCTCAGCGCCGAGGCGGCCTTTGCCTCCTGCGAGAGGCTGATGAGGTGGTTCTTCTCCGCGCCGAGCTGGCGTCTCATGACCTTGATCGCCACCTCTCGGCCGAGAAGCGGATCATACGCGCCGAACACCACGCCCATCCCCCCCTCGCCGATGGTCCCCCGAATCTCGTAGCGGCCCAGCAACGCGCCTGCCGCCTGATCCACCGGTGGGGAAGTCTGGACGTCACGGACGTCGGCGGCCTCTGCTCCACGCGATGGTGCATCGAGCCCGACAGCCGCCATCGTGGCGGTCCGACCCGCGCTCTCTGTGGAGTGAGTCAGTGCCTCGCGGTCCAGAGCAAGGTCGAGCAGGCAGCCCGCGCACAACCCCTCACAGCTCGGCTCCCGAGAGAGCTCACCCCCGCAGGCTGGACATTCTCGCGGAACAACCACGCCACCTCCGACCCCTCACCGTGTCGAGCCTTGTTCTCAACTTGTTGCTTCGGGCAACACACCACGAGCCACGGAAATTCTGCAATCAAAAGACGATTCAGGGCAGAGAGGTTTCCCCGTGAAGACCGCCTCGGCTCCGCGATCTCGGTGCAGCACCTCGGAAGTCACGGATGATCGACTGGGCGAGCGTCCGCACCCCCGCCCGAGCGTGCTGCCGGGGACCTTCGAGGTGCTGATCGTGGGGAGGTGACGCGAGCAGCCTGCACCTGGCCCGCTCGCTTCACCGGGCTTCTGCTGCGGACGGCGATGCGCCGCCCGACGCGGTCTACAGCTCGAACGGCGGCTGAGCCGGGAAGGTCGTTCGGCGTTGCGGAGGGTCCGGCCCCACCGTTGGAGGTGTGAGCCACTCGAGGTCGA
>CAZQYU010000214.1:4246-5996 GCA_964597585.1 uncultured Thermoanaerobaculia bacterium | reverse complement strand
GACCGCGTGCTGCGCCCGGCCGACCTCGCCGAGGCCCTCGCCGCGCTCGCCGCGGAGCCCGGCGCCCGGGTGATCGCCGGCGGCACCGACCTCATGGTCCAGCTCCGCGACGGCCGCCGTAGCGCCGCTGCCCTGGTCGACCTCGGACGGGTCGGCCTGACCTGGATCGTGGAGCGCGAGGACGCGGTCGAGATCGGCGCCGGAACCCCGATGGACGCGATCGCCGACTCGCCGGCGGTGCGCCGGCGGGCACCGGCTCTCGCACACGCCGCATCCCAGGTCGGCGCGTGGCCGATCCAGTGCCGCGCGACGCTCGGCGGCAACCTCGCCAACGCCTCCCCGGCGGCGGACACTGCACCGCCCCTGCTGGTGGCGGACGCCCGGGTCGAGCTGGTCTCGTCCACAGGCCGCCGCAGCGTGCCGCTGCACGCCTTCTTCGTCGGCCCCGGACGCACCGCCCTCGGCCCCGGCGAGCTGATCCGGGCAGTGGTCGTTCCCGCTCTCGCCCCCGGCGGGTTCGAGCGCTTCGTCAAGGTCGGTCCGCGGCGCGAGCAGATCATCTCCGCGGTGAGCCTGGCGCTGCGCGCCCGGCGCCGCCGCGACGGCGTCCTCGAGGACATTCGCATCGCGGCCGGCGCCGCCGGTCCGGTGCCGCTGCGGGCACGCACGGCGGAGGCCGCGCTCGAGGGCCGGCGCCCGGATCCGGCCATCCGCCGCGAGGCCCTCCACGCCCTCCAGGAGGACCTCGCCCCGATCGACGATGTGCGCGCGCCCGCCGACTACCGGCGCCTCGCGGCGGCGGCGCTGCTCGACCGCTTCCTCCGGGAGGCCGACGATGGCTGAGCAGGTCGAGATCCGTCTGGTCGTGAACGGCGAGAGCCGGGCCTTCCGGGTCCCTCCGGGCCGGAGGCTGCTCGACCTGCTGCGCGATGACGCCGGCCTCACCGGCACCAAGGAGGGCTGCGGCACTGGCGAGTGCGGCGCCTGCGTGGTGCTCCTCGACGGCCGCCCGGTGACCTCGTGTCTGGTGCTTGCGGCGTCGTGCGACGGCCGCGAGGTGGTCACCGTCGAAGGTCTGGTCAGCAGCGACGGCGAGCTCCACCCGTTTCAGACGGCCCTGGTCGAAGCCGGCGGCGTCCAGTGCGGCTTCTGTACCCCGGGCCTGGTGATGACCGGCGCGGCGCTGCTCGAGGCCGGCGTCCGCGATCCGGACGAGGCCCGCCGCTTGATGTCCGGCAACCTGTGCCGCTGCACCGGCTACGCCAAGGTGCTCGCCGCGCTCGAGGAGGCGGGCTCGTGAGCCCCCCGCTCGGCGGCGTCCACCCGCGCCCCGACGCCGCGGCCAAGGTCTCGGGTCAGACCCGCTACGTCGCCGACCTCGCGCTGCCCGGGATGCTGCACGCCGCGCTCGCGGTCTCGAGCGAGGCCTCGGCTCGCGTGCTCGGCATCGACACCGGTGCCGCGCGCACAGTGGCCGACGTGGTCGCGGTGCTGACCGCGGCCGACGTCCCCGGGATCAACCAGGTCGGCGTGATCTTCCCCGACCAGCCGCTCCTGGTCGGCGACCGTGTGCGGATGGTGGGCGACCGCCTCGCGTTGGTTGCAGCGCGCACGCCGGAGGCGGCGGGAGCTGGGGCGCGCGCAGTTTCGACCCGGCTCCAACCGCTGCCCGCGGTCCACGACCCGGTGGCGGCGCTCGCGCCGGAGTCGCCGAGGGTGCACGACGGCGGCAACCTGGTGCGCGAGTTCC
>CAZQYU010000214.1:2566-4146 GCA_964597585.1 uncultured Thermoanaerobaculia bacterium | reverse complement strand
CTCGCGCCGGAGTCGCCGAGGGTGCACGACGGCGGCAACCTGGTGCGCGAGTTCCAGGTGGTGCGGGGAGATCTCGCGGCCGAGAGAGAGCGCGCCGCGGCCGTCGTCGAGGCAGTTTACGAGGTCGGCGGGCAGGACCACGCCTACCTCGAGCCCCAGGGCTGTCTCGCGATCCCCGAGGGCCGCCGGCGGATCACCGTCATCGCCTCGTGCCAGTGCCCGTTCTACATCCAGCACGCGGTCGCACGCGTCCTGGGTCTGCCGCTGGCGGCCGTCCGGGTCGAGCAGGCCCCCACCGGGGGCGCCTTCGGCGGCAAGGAGGACTATCCGTCGGAGCCGGCCGCGTGCGCGGCGCTGCTCGCCTGGCACACCGGGCGCCCGGTGCGGCTGATCTTCTCGCGCGAGCTCGACCTCCAAATCACCACCAAGCGTCACGCGGTCATGGTCCGCCACCGCTGGGGCGCCGACGCGGACGGCCGGCTGGTCTTCGCCGAGGTCGACGCGGTCCTCGACGCGGGCGCCTACGCGGGTCTCTCGACGGTGGTCGCCGAGCGCGCCAACGTGTCCGCGATCGGACCCTACGACGTCCCGGCAGTGCGGGTGTCGACCAAGATCGCGCTGACCAACAACCTCTTCGGCGGCGCCTTCCGCGGCTTCGGCGCGCCCCAGGTGACGTGGGCGGCCGAGGCGACCATGGACCGCCTCGCGCGCTCTCTCGGCCTCGACCCGGTCGAGCTGCGGCGCCGCAACCTGCTCAGTGACGAACGGCCGGTGACCTGCACCGGGCAGGAGCTGCGCCGGCCGGTGCTCGCCCGGGAGTGCCTCGAGCGCGCGGTCGAGCTCGCCCGTTGGGGCGACGGCGTCGCCGCGCCCGCGGACGACCTCCGCGAGGGGCTCGGCGTCTCGCTCGTCATGTACGGCTGCAACCTCCACCACGGCGGCCAGCGCCTCGACCGATCGTCGGCGGTGGTGATCCTGCAGCCGGACGCCTCGGCGATCGTGCGGGTCGGCCTCACCGAGATGGGCCAGGGCAACCTGGTCGCCTGCCAGACGGTCGCCGCCGCCGCCCTCGGGCTCGAGCCGTCCCGGGTCGAGGTCTGGCAGCCCGACACGACCACGGTCGCGGACTCCGGACCGACCGTGGCCTCGCGCGGCGCCCACGCCTCCGGGATGGCGATCCTCGACGCGGTGCGCCGGCTGCGCGAGCGGCTCGATCCCATCGCGGCCGAGCTGCTCGAGTGCCGGCCGAAGGAGCTCGAGCTCGTGGACGGGCTCGCCCGCGTCGCCGGTGCGCCCGAGCGCGCGCTGCCCATGGCCCGGGTCGCCGAGGAGATGGCCGCGCGCCGGATCGAGGCCGTCGCCACCGGCTGGTACCGCTCGCCCGAGCGGGCCTACGACGCCGACACCGGTCAGGGCGCGCCGTACGAGTTCTACGCCTTCGCCTGCCACGTCGCCCGGGTCGAGGTCGACCCCGCCCTTGGGTTGGTCCATGTTCGCGAGGTCGCCGCGGCGCACGACGTCGGCACCGTGCTCCACCGCGCCGCCCTCGAGGGCCAGGTCGAGGGCGGGGTGGTCCAGGC
>CAZQYU010000214.1:0-2466 GCA_964597585.1 uncultured Thermoanaerobaculia bacterium | reverse complement strand
CGGCCCGCGCTCGCCTGCCTGAAGAAGCCCGTGCAGGTCGCCGGCCGCACCGTGACCACCCTCGCCGGTCTGCCCGAGGCGCAGCGCCGGCTGCTCGCGCGCGCCTTCGTCCGCGAGGGCGCGGTCCAGTGCGGCTACTGCACGCCGGGCATCGCGATGCGCGCGGCGAGCCTGCTCGAGCGCGGCCGCGCCACCGACGAGGACGCCGTCCGCAGGGCGCTCGCAGGCCACATGTGCCGCTGCACCGGCTACTCCCGGATCGTGGACGCGATCCGCACCGCCGGAGAGGCGTGGCAGGACGGTGCCGAGCTCGGCGACGGCCCGCCACGGCGGCTGCCCACGATGTTCCACCGCGCCGGCGACGCGCCTCCCGAACCGGGACGTCACACCTGGGGCGTCGGAGCGGCCGCACCCCGGTGGCGGGGCGAGGCACTGGTGCTGGGCGAGAAGCCTTTCGTGGCCGATCTCTCCGCGCCGGGCACGCTGCACGCGGCGCTGGTGCTCGCCGAGCACCCGCGGGCCGTGGTGCGGGCGATCGACCTCGCCGAAGCCCTCGCCGAACCCGGAGTGGTGCGGGTACTGACCGCCGCCGACGTCCCCGGCGAGCGCTTCGTCGGCCTGATCGTGCGCGACTGGCCGGTGCTGGTCGCCGTCGGCGAGACCACCCGCTGCGTCGGCGACGTGCTCGCGGTGGTGGTGGCCGACACCCGCTTCCACGCCCGCTGCGCCGCCGAGCTGGTCAGGGTCTCTCTCGACCCCCTCGAGCCGGTCACCGATCCGGACGCGGCCCTCGCCCCCGGCGCCGCGGCCGTACACGACGGCGGCAACCTGCTCGAGGCGTGTGGCTTTCGCCGCGGCGATGTCGACGCCGCCCTGGCCGCCTCGGCGCACGTGGTCGAGGAGACCTTCACCACTCAGCGCATCGAGCACGCCTTCCTCGAGCCGGAGGCGTGCGTCGCGCTGCCGACCCCGGACGGGGTGCGCGTCTTCACCCAGGGCCAGGGGGTCCACGACGACCAACGCCAGATCGCCGAGGTGCTCGGTCTGCCCAGGGAGCACGTCGAGGTCGAGCTGGTCTCGAACGGCGGCGCCTTCGGCGGCAAGGAGGACCTCTCGGTCCAGGCCCAGACCGCGCTCGCGGCGTGGCTCCTCGGCCGCCCGGTCAAGCTCGCCCTGACCCGGGCGCAGTCGATCCGGCTCCACCCCAAGCGCCACCCGCTCGTCATGCGCTACACCGTCGGCTGCGACGGCGACGGACGGCTGACCGCGGCCAGGGTGCGGATCGTCGGCGACACCGGCGCCTACGCCTCGGTCGGGGCCAAGGTGCTCGAGCGCTCCGCCGGCCACTGCTGCGGGCCGTACCGGGTGCCCGCGGTCGACGTCGAGGCGCTCACCGTCTACACCAACAACCCGCCCTCAGGGGCGATGCGCGGCTTCGGGGTCAACCAGACGGCGTTCGCGATCGAGGGCGTCATGGACCGCCTCGCGGCACGGGTCGGCCTCGACCGCTGGCAGATCCGGTGGCTCAACGCCCTCGGCCCCGGCGACCGCTTCGCCACCGGCCAGGTGATGGACAAGGGTTGCGGCATCACCGCCACCTTGGAGGCGGTGCGCGAGACCTTTCAGTCCGCGCCGCGGATGGGGATCGCGTGCGGGGTCAAGAACACCGGCATCGGCAACGGCCTCGCCGACATCGGACGGGTCCGGATCGAGGTCCTCCCCGGCGGCCGGCTCGCCATCGTCACCGGCTACACCGAGATGGGCCAGGGCCTCAACACCATCCTGCGCCAAGTGGTCGCCCACGAGACCGGCGTCGATCCCGAGCGCATGGACGTCGCCACCCGCTCCGAGCTCGCCGTCGAGTGCGGCATGACCACCGCCTCGCGGGCGACCGCGCTCGCCACCATGGCCGCGCACCGCGCCGCCCTCGCCCTCGCCGCCGAGCTCGATGCCGCCGGAGGCGACCTCGCGCCGCTCACCGGCCGCAGCTACCACGGCGAGTACGTGTGCGACTTTACGGTCCCACCTGGGACCGCGGTCGAAAACCCGATCACCCATCTCACCTTCGGCTGGGCGACCCAGGTCGTGGAGCTCGACGAGGCGGGCGGGATCGTCCGCGTGGTCGCCGCCCATGACGTCGGCCGCGCGATCAACCCCCTCGGCTGCGCGCAGCAGATCGAGGGCGCGGTCCACATGGGTCTCGGCCAGGCGCTGTCGGAAGACATGCCCTGCGAGGGCGGAGTCCCAGTCTCGACCCGGATGCGCGACCTCGGGCTGATCCCGGCCGCACAGTCTCCGCCGGTCGAGGTGCTGCTGGTCGAGGTCCCCGACCGGATCGGCGGCTACGGCGCCAAGGGGGTCGGCGAGATCGGCCTCGTGCCGACCGCCGCCGCGGTCGCCTCGGCCTTCGCCGCCTACGACGGCCGCTGGCGGACCTCGCTGCCGCTCGAAAAGCCGGACAAACCA
>CAZQYU010000213.1:0-6007 GCA_964597585.1 uncultured Thermoanaerobaculia bacterium | reverse complement strand
ATTGCCGACAGCGCGTCGAGCGTGAAGCTCTGTCCCAGCACCGACGCGTCCTGGATCAGCGCCCGGTCGACTGGATCAAGGCCGTCGAGGCGTGACCCGATGAGCGCGGTCAGCGTCTCCGGGACGGCCACGTCGGTGAGGTCGCCCACCGGCACGTAGGCTCCCGCCTCCTCTTTGAGCCGCCCCTCGGTGACCAGCATCCGCACCGTCTCGACCGCGTAGAGCGGAATGCCGTCGGCGCGGGCCACGATTGCCCGCATCGCCCGGTCGGGCAGTCCGGGCACCAGTCCCCTGAGCAGCTGGTTCATGTCGGGCTCGCTGAGGGGCTCGAGGTGGACCGACGCGAAGGTGCGCTTGCCCGCTCCCCAGTCGGGACGCTGGTCGAGCAGCTCGGGACGGGCCAGGGTCACGATCAGGATTGGGTGGCCCTTGCTCCATTCCAGCAGGTGGTCCACGAAGTCGAGGGTGCCGCTGTCCGCCCAGTGCAGGTCCTCGAAGGCGAGGACGACGGTGCCCGTGTCGCTGAGCCGCTCGAAGAAGGTGCGCCAGGCGGCGAACAGCTGCTCGGAGCCGCCGTCGGACCCTATCCCGAGCAGGGGGAGCAGGGCGCGCTCGATCCACCTTCGCTCCTCAGGATCGGGGACTGTCTGCGCCAGGACCTCCGCGACCTTGGCCCGGGTGGTCGCCTCATCGTCGTTCTCGGCCAGACCACAGCGGCCGCGGACCATCTCGCCCAGTGCCCAGAAGGTGATCCCGTCCCCGTAGGCCGGGCTGCGCCCGTGATGCCACCAGGCCGTGTCGACCAGCCCGTCGAGATACTTCTGGAACTCCCAGGCGAGGCGGCTCTTGCCGATCCCGGCCGGGCCGATGACCGAGACGAGCCGGGCTCGCTGCTCGCGACCGGTGGCGTGGAACATCTCCTTGAGCAGGCGGAACTCCTCGTCCCGGCCGACGAAGGGCGCCTCGAGCGCCTCGCTGCGATTGCGCCCGCCCCGCTCCGAGACCACGCGCATGGCGCGCCAGGCCGGAACCGGGCTCGCCTTGCCCTTCAACGTCTGCTCGCCGGCTTCTTCGAAGACGATCGCCTGGCCCGCCGCGCGCCGGGTGGCCTCGCCGACCAGGACGGTGCCGGGCGCCGCCGCCGACTGCAGGCGGGCGGCCGTGTTGACCATGTCACCCGCGACCATGCCCTGGTTCGTGGCTCCAAGGGTGACCGCCGCTTCCCCGGTCAGGACGCCGGCCCGGGCCTGGATGGTCGGACCCAGCGCGGGCACCGCGTCGACCAGCTCGAGGGCGGCGCGGACGGCACGCTCGGCATCATCCTCGTGCGCGACCGGCGTGCCCCAGACCGCCATCACCGCATCGCCGATGAACTTCTCGACGGTTCCCCCGTAGCGGGCCATCACCTCCGAGGCGAGGTCGAAGTAGTGGCTCAGCGTGTCACGGACGTCTTCGGCGTCGCGCTCCTCCGAGAATGGGGTGAAGCCGACGAGGTCCGCGAAGAGCACGCTCACCAGCCGACGCTCGGCAACGGGCGCCGGCGTCTGGGCCAGCGCTGCGGGCAGTGCACCGCTCAGCGCAGTGCCGCAGCTGCCACAGAACTTCTCGCCGGGCTCGGTGGGACTTCCGCAGCTGGGACAGGGAACCGCGAGGGACGAGCCGCATTCCACGCAGAACCGTCCACCCGGCTTGTTCTCGGTGCCGCACTTCGAGCAGATCACGGATATCCCCAGACTCGGTCACTCCCAGAGTACCCGGAGCGGACAGCCGCGCAAGCCCGGATATGGTGGTGTCAGCGCCGGGCTTCCGCGTGCCAACGTCAGCACGATGGTTGGGCGACCGAGCAGCTCCATGACCATGCACCGATCCGGCAGGGTGGACCGAGCTATGGGCCGCCGCGGATTCGGCTCCTCATGATGCTCGGGCCCCAGTCGCCAGACACCGCCCCGTCAATTGGGAGTTGATGACAGGCCGTAATGGCGTCACGCCGTCGCCGATTCATGCTGTGGCCATCGGGTTCGCCAGGCCACTGTGCGAGTCTGGCGTCCCCGAAACAACCTTCAGATCGAGATTGCGTGTCTTTCTCGGAGACGGAGTACCGTGGGAACACCTAAGGGGGTCCACCGTGACCCACCGCCACACGACACTGTCGCTCCTCACGTCGCCGGGGCCCTCGCTGGCGAAGGTGCGCCGGCTGCCGCCCCACCTTCGCAAGATCCTCGGTGACCTGTCCGGCGTGGATCGCCTCCTGGTCGGATTGAACGGGCGCCCGCTTCGGCGCGTGCGGACGTGACCCGGGAGGGCGGCGGACCCCGCTGGTCGCTGGTCCTCTACGTGAACGGGGCTGCTCCGCGCTCCCTGCAGGCGGTGGAGAGTGTGCGAATGGTGTGTGATGACCAACCAGACGGGAAGGTCGACCTCATGATCGTGGACGTCCGCCTCGACCCTGATATCGCCGTGCGCAACGGCGTGGTAACCGTACCGACGCTCGTCAGATGCTGCCCCGCACCCGTCCGGCGCATCAGCGGGGACCTCAGTCATGCGGCGTGGGTCCGTGGGGAGCTTGGCCTCCAACCGTTCACCGCCCCTGCGCCAGGCCCGCCAGTCGGGGACTGATCAGTGGCAGGCAAGATCAAGGCGACCGTCCGACGGTCCGCTCCGGCTCGGGCCGGCGCCAGGGGGCTGCGTCGAGACGCAGAGCTCAACGAGCTTCGTGATCAGCTCCGTGAGGCTCGCGAGACACTCGATGCGATCAGGACCGGGGCGGTTGACGCCATGGTGCTGGGATCGCCGGGCGAGGAGCGGGTCTTCGCGCTCGCAGGTGCCGATCGCCCGTACCGGCTCCTCGTCGAGGCGATGGACGAGGGAGCCGCGACGATCTCGGCGAGCGGCATCGTCCTGTTCGCGAACGCACGTTTCGGCGAGCTGACCGGGGCCGACGCCGTCGTCGGGATGCCTGCGCTCGAGCTCGTCCCCGAGGCCGATCGCCACGCGTTCGCCACGCTCCTCGACGTCGATGTCGGCAAGCACGCCCAGGCGGAATTCGACCTTGTCGGACGCGGTGACGTCCGGTTCAGCGTGCGGATCTCGGTGGTGGGGTTCGACCTCGACGGCGCGCTGCTGCGATCCCTGGTCGTGACGGACCTCACCGAGCGCCGCCGATCGCAGGGTGAGCTCGCCGCGGCTCACGCGAAGGTCCGCGAATCGGAGGAATTCCTTCGCACTGCACTGGATGCCATGCTCGATGGAACGTCGATTGCCTCGGCGATCCGGGGTCCGCATGGACGGATCGTCGACTTCCGCATCGAGTACGCCAACCCGGCCATCGCCCGGCTGGGTCGCGTGGCCGTGGCCGACCTGATCGGGCACACGCTCCTCGAGCATTTCCCCGCCCACGTGGGCAACGGGCTCTTCGCGGAGTACGTGCGGGTGGTCGAGACCGGTTTGCCGTCAGCGGTCGAGGATTTCCGCTACCTGGATACGGACGCGTCCGGCGGACCCCTGGACCAGTACCTTGATATCTGGTGCTCAAAGCTCGGGGACGGGTTTGTGCAGTCGGTTCGTGATGTCACCGAGCGCCGGGCAGCCGCCGCCCAGCTGCAGGAGAGCGAGTACTTCTTCCGCGAGACGCAGCGAGCGGCGTCCATGGGATCCTATCGGGCGACATTCTCCGAGGATCGCTGGGAATCCTCGGAGGTACTCGACAGGATCTGGGGGATCGACGCGGCCTATCCGCGAACCGTCGCCGGATGGCTCGCTCTCCTCCATCCCGACGACCGCGCGGAGATGGAGCGGTACCTCCGACGCGACATCATCGAGCGTCGGCAACCGTTCGCAAAGGAGTACCGCATCGTTCGCCCGTCAGACGGCGCGATGCGGTGGATGTACGGGCTCGGCTCGGTGGCGCTTGATCGGGATGGCCGCGTCGCGACGCTGGCCGGCACGGTCCAGGACATCACGGACCGCAGGACCGCCGAGGCTGAAAGGCGGCGAATCGCTGCGGCGATCGAGCAGTCTGTCGAGCTCGTGATGATCACGAACGCCTCGCGCGAGATCGAGTATGTCAACCCGGCCTTCGAGCGGGTCAGCGGGTACTCCCGCGACGAGGTGATCGGCCAGAACCCGCGGATCGTCAGCAGCGGGATCCATACCGCGGAGTTCTGGGCCACCATGTGGGCGCTGCTCGAGAGCGGCCAGCCGTTCATCGGCGAGCTCACCAACCGCTGCAAGGACGGGAGCCTGTTCAAGGTGGAAGCGATCATCTCCCCGCTGCGCGAAGCGAACGGAGAGATCTCGAGCTACGTGGCCGTCAGCCGCGACGTCACGCGCGAGCGAGTCAGGGAAGCCGCGCTGACCCGCCTTGCCCACGAGCGGGAGCTGGTCGCGGGCGTGCTCGCCGAGGTGCGCGGCGGGTCCACGCCCGAAGCGACGGCGATCTCGATTTGCGGGCAGCTGATGCGCATGGATTCTGTCGCGGCGGCCGGCCTGATGTACTTCGATCACGATGGACTGGCTGTGCCGCTGGCCATCGTCCGCGCGGATGGCGTGGAGGCGCGAGTCCGGCCCCTGCCGACCGCCCGAGCGCAGGTGCTCCGCGAGCGGGCCCAATCAGGGCCATGGGCAGAGGTCTGGGTCAAGCGTCCCTGGCATCCGAACAACAGGCTGTTCACGGACCTTGGCATCACCGCGCTGGGATTCGCGCCGATTCTGGACCAGGGTTCACCGATCGGCCTGCTCGAGGTCGCGACGTCCGACCCGGATGGCGAGGTGGTGCTCACTGACCGGCTCCCGGCTCTCCTCGAGTTCGCAGACCTGGCGGGCGCCCTGATAGGGCCGCAGGTGGCGGACCTGACGGAGATCTCCGCCGTCCGCGGCAGGGTCGAGTCGAGCATTCGCTACGGTGCCTTCTGGTCGGTGTACCAGCCGATCGTTGACGTCTCGACCGGTGTGCGCGTCGGATACGAGGCGCTCACACGGTTCACGGAAGGTCGTACCCCGGATCGGGTCTTCGCCGATGCTCGCACCACCGGCCTGGAGGCCAAGCTGGAGCTCGCGACCCTCGCCCGGGCGATCGATTCCGCGGCAGCCCTGCCGCGTGGTGCCTGGCTCAGCCTCAATGTCTCGCCGGATCTCGTGATGGGAGGAGGGGACCTGGCGCGCCTGCTGCGACGGGCGGATCGGCCGATCGTGATCGAGATCACAGAGCATGTTCCTGTCGATGACTATGCCGCGCTCGTGGACAGGGTCAGCCGCATGCGGCCGAAGGTGAGGATCGCGGTCGACGATGCCGGGGCAGGTGTCGCAAACTTCAAACACATCGTGGAACTGCATCCCGCCTTCGTGAAGCTCGATATCAGTATCGTCCGCGGCGTCGACAAGGACCTCACGCGACAGGCGCTCCTCATGGGGCTCCTGCGCTTCGCCGCGGAATCGGCAACGTCGGCCATTGCGGAGGGCGTCGAGACCCAGGAGGAGCTGGCGATGCTCACGAAGCTCGGCATCACCCTCGTCCAGGGGTACCTGCTCGGGCGACCGCAGCCGGCCGAGCACTGGGCGACGTCCGCCTGACCCCTGGAGACCACGTTGAGCCAGCAGTGCCTCCCGCTCGAATTCCGATCCGGTCCTGCAGTGCCGTGGCCGCGGCCCGAGCCCGGCCGATGATCGACCTCATACGGCGCCTGCTTCGCCGGGTCGGAATCGGCGAGCGTCGCTGGATTCCGGAGCCCTCCGAGCGCCATCGGCACACCAGGGTGGTCCGCGGCCGAATGCCCAAGGGTGCGCAGGATGCGCCGCCGGCGGACGCCGAGAATGACGGCAGCGGGGCGGGCGATCCCACGGATTCTGTGACCACGGAAACCTGATCCGCTACGCTGGGCTCGACGCGGTCGCGTTCAGGCCGCGCGACCGGGCCGGAGTGGCGGAACGGCAGACGCGGCCGGCTTAAACCCGGCGGCCCCGCGAGGGGCGTGGGGGTTCGAATCCCTCCTCCGGCACCACCCTACCGACG
>CAZQYU010000212.1:0-6010 GCA_964597585.1 uncultured Thermoanaerobaculia bacterium | reverse complement strand
GGAGCAGGTGACGGCGTACCGGGCGTGCCGTCCTGCACTTGGGGCAGAACAGCTCCGAGGCCTCGAGCGCATCGAACTGCTGGCGGTCTGACATCGGTTCAGTCTCGCGTCTCTCCGGCCTGGGGTCAAGACCGAGGCTCTCCGGAGCGGGCCGGCAATGGTCGGCAGATCGCCGGCCGCGGGTGAAGCCCCCTGAGGAGTGCGGGCTAAACTGGCCCTCGACCAGGCGGGGGAGGTGCACCATGCGGCGAAGCTGGCTCGTAGTGGTTTCGGTCCTGATTGCAGCTTCGGCGGTCGCCGGCGAGGCGCCGCTGACGTTGGAGGCGATCTTCGGCGGCGATCAGCTCTCGGCGACTCTTCCCGACGCGATACGCTGGCTCCCGGACGGGTCCGGCTTTCTCTACCGCCTCACCGAGAACGGCCGCTCAACCCTCTACCGCGAGGACGCGGCGACCGGGCAGCGGCAGGCGATCGTCGACTGGGATGAGCTGACGGCCGAGCTGGACGCGGCCCGCCCCGGGTGGACAAAGCCCCCCGTGGGAGATGTTGAACAGTCCTCGCGCGCGCGTCTGGAGCCGGTGCTGGCACCGGACGGCTCGGCCTGGGTCGGGCTCGAGGCCGGCGATCTCTACCGCCTCGACCTCGCCACCGGGCGCGCCGCCTTCCTCACCGAGAACCCGGCCCCCGAGCTGTGGCCGCAGTTCAGCCCCGACGGACGTTTCCTTGCGTGGGTCCGGGAGGGCAGCCTGTGGGTCCGTGAGCTCGCGGGCGCCGGTGAGCGGCGGCTGACCGACCACGCGAACGACGCCGAAGTGCGCGATGGCGTGCCCGACTGGGTCTACGAGGAGGAGCTCGACGTCAGACGCTCCTACTGGTGGTCGCCGGACGGCTCGCAGATTCTGTTTGCGCGAACCGATGTCTCGCCGGTCGGCGTGTATCCGATCTCACTCGATTCGACGCCCTACGCCGTCGTCGAGCGCCAACATTACGCGACCGCGGGCACGCCCAACGCCCGTGTGCGGCTCGGGGTCGTCGGCCGCGACGGCGGAGAGCCCGTGATGGTCGACTCCGGGACCGCGGACGGATACCTGCCGCGTGCGGGCTGGACACCGGACGGCGCGCGGATCTGGTACGAGTGGCTGTCGCGCGACCAGCGCACCCTCGAGCTGCGGCTCGCGGACCCAGCCACCGGCCGTACGGTCGCCACGGTGCTGCGGGAGGAGGACCCGGCCTGGCTGAACCTCACCGACGGCCCACTGTGGGTCGCCCCGGACCGTTTCGTGTGGCGCACTGAGCGCAGCGGCTGGTGGCACCTGGTCCTCTACCGTCTCGATGGACGTGTCGAGCGCAACCTCGCGGAGGGTCCGTGGGAGGTCACCGACGTCTACGGTCTCGATCCCGAACAGCGGTCGGTCATCGTCCAGGGCAACCCCGGCGATCCGCGTGAGCGGCGCCTGCTGGCGATTCCCCTCGGCGGCGGTGCCGTCGAGCCGCTCGAATCCGAGCCTGGCGTCCACGAGGCCGAGCTGGCGCCGGGCGGCCGGTGGCTGCTCGACACCTGCTCCGACCTCGAGACTCCGACCAGAGTCGTTCTCCGTGGTACGAACGCGGCGGAGCGGGCCACGGTGCGCGTGGTCGCGGACGGTGCCATTGCCGCCCTCGCGAGCGCCCAGCGCAGCCCCGTTCGGCTCGGCAAGCTGCGGGCGGGGGACGGCACCGTCCTCTACACCGAGACCGTCCTGCCGCCCGTCCTCGAGCCGGGCCGCCGCTACCCGGCGGTGCTCTATGTCTACGGCGGGCCGCACTCGCAGCTCGTGCAGAACCAGTGGGACGGCTCGCGGCGGCTGTTCTTCGAGTTCCTCGCCCAGCGTGGCTTCGTCGTCCTGTGGCTCGACAACCGCGGCACGGCAGGCCGCGGCCGCGACTTCGAGCGCGCCGTCGAACGCCGCCTCGGTGCGGTCGAGCTCGCCGACCAGCTCGTCGGCGCGCGGCACCTGGCCGCGCTCCCGTACGTGGACCCCGAGCGGATCGCGGTCTACGGCGGCAGCTACGGCGGCTTCATGGCGCTGACCTGCCTCACCCGGGCGCCGGAGCACTTCGCCGCCGGCATCGCCTACGCGCCGGTCACCGACTGGTCGCTCTACGACTCCGCCTACACCGAGCGCTACATGGGGACCCCGGCGGACAACCCCGCGGGATACCGCGAAAGCTCGATCCTCGAGCACGCCGACGCCCTCGTCGCTCCCGTGCTGCTCGCCCAGGGGGCGATGGACAACAACGTGCACACCGTCAACACCCTGCGCCTCGTCGACCGGCTCGCCTCGGCAAACCGGGACTTCGAGCTGATGTTCTACCCGAGGGTGCGCCACCCGGTCCGCACCTCGAGGTTCAAGCTCCACTTCCACCGCCTCCAGACGGAGTTCCTGCTCCGCCACCTCGCCGGTGGTGAGTCGTGAGTCGAGACCAGGCGGCTGTCCGACCCGCAACTCCAACCGGCCTGCGTCGAGGAAGGCAGTGCGGATCCCTACCGGAAGGACTCCTGCGGGAACGGACGGCATGGACGGAGCGGCCGTCGCCGACATGACCCAGGCGGCGGACTCGGGTTGTCACGGGCTCGGGATGAGGGACTACTACTCCACCAGGCTCTCCAGTGAGCGGCTGAGGGCGTGCTACGAGCTCGCCCCGCCGCCGGCGGCGCGCTACCTCGCGGCCGAGATCGAACACCTGTGCAGCCGGGTTCCCCATGGTGCCCGCGTGCTCGAGCTTGGCTGCGGCTACGGCCGGGTGCTCGCGGAGCTCGCGGCCGTCGCGGGGCGCGTGGTCGGAGTCGACACCTCCCTCGACAGCCTGCGTCTCGCCAGGCGCCATGTTGGAAGGAGCTCTCGGGTCGCGCTGGCCGCCATGGACGCGGTGCACCTGACCTTCCAACCCAGCAGCTTCGACCTGGTGTGCGCTGTGCAGAACGGCATCTCGGCATTCCACGTCGACCAGCGGGAGCTGGTCCAATCGGCGGTGCGAGTCACCCGGCCCGGAGGGACGGTGCTGTTCTCGAGCTATGCCGACGAGTTCTGGGAGGGGCGGCTGGAGTGGTTCCGCGTCCAGGCCGCGCACGGCCTGGTCGGAGAGATCGACGACAGCGCGACCCGCCGCGGCACTATCGTCTGCCGCGACGGCTTCACCGCCACCACCGTGTCCCCCCAGCAGTTCGCCGAGCTCAGTCGCGGCGTCGGTTCGGCCTTCGAGCTGACCACCGTCGCCGGATCGAGCCTGTTCTGCGAGATCTCCGTCGCCTGACGGGATCCTTGCTCGGGAAGGGACGACTTGCGACTGGTGTGCTTTTCGGAGCATCCTTTTGCGAAGGCCGCCGTATCTCCCCGAGTGGGTGGCAGCGCCTGGTTGCCCGTGCGCGCACTCACCGGGAGGTCGGACATGCCGATGAGCCGACGGGTCTGTGCGGCGCTTCTCGCGGTCCTCGCGGCGGTGGGAGGTACAGCCGCAGCCGAGGATGTCTTCACAGATCTGGTCGACGCGGCGAAACGCGGCGACGACAACGCCGTGCGCAGAATCCTGGAGCGCGATCCGGACGCGATCCGCGCGACCGATGCGGACGGATACACCGCGCTGCACTGGGCCGGCATTCGGGCCCACTGGCGGATCTTCGCCGAGCTCGTCGCGGCGGGCGCTCCGGTCGACGCTGTGGGCGGCGACGGCGGGGCGCCGCTGCACTGGGCATGCCACCACGACCGCGCCGACATGGTCCAGCTCCTGCTCGACGCCGGCGCAACGCTCGACATCCACAATCGCTGGGGGCGCACTCCACTTCACGTGGCCGCGCGGCGCGGCTGCCGCAATGTTGCGGGGTTGCTGCTCGAGCACGGCGCCGACCCGAACGCGGCCACAGCCGAGGGGTGGACGCCGCTTCACGTCGCGTCCCGCAGCGGCCAGCCGGAGCTCGTCGCCCTGCTGCTCACTCACGGGGCCGATCCCGAACGCAGGGACGATCACGGGCTGCGTCCCGCCGAGGTCGCGATGACCCGTCCAGAGACGGTCCCGCTCGACCCGGCGCGGCTCGAGGACTACGTGGGCCTCTACGACCTCGGACGAGGGACCACGGTCAAGATCTGGCGCGAGGGCTCTTCGCTCGGCATCCGGGAGTTCGCGCCCGATGGCCTCGACCCGATCGGCCCCGATGCCTTCTTCTGCCGTCAGGAGCCGTGGCGGGTGACGTTCATCCGTGGTCCGCAGGGACGGGTCGCTGCGGTCGAGCTGAAGTTCCTGCGCCGCACGGTGCGAGCCGAGCGCTCGTCCGCTCCACGATACGTCGGCTCAAGAGTGTGCCGCGACTGCCACCGCGGCGCCGAGCATGGCCACCAGGACGTGAAGTGGCTTCAGAGCCGGCACGCCCACGCCTACTGGCGGCTGGCCGCCGACTGGGCGCTCTACCTCGGGCGGTTGCGGCCGCAGTACAACGACCTCACCGACCCCCGGACGGACGACCGCTGCCTGCTGTGCCACATCGCCGGGGCGCAGAACCCCGACAGCCTGTACGCCGACACCTTCAGGCGCGAGGAGGGGGTGAGCTGCGAGGCATGCCACGGACCCGGGTCCGAGTACGCGGATCCCGAGGTGATGGCGGACCGGGCACGTTTCCTCGCTGCCGGCGGGATCCTGCCAGACGAGCGGACCTGCCGAAGCTGCCACCGTGCGGGCGACCGCTTCGACTTCAAGGCGATGTGGTCGAAGATCGCCCACCCGAACCCGGCGCCGGTAGCGCTCGGAGAGGGCGCGATCGGCTCGACGCCGAGCGGGGACTGACCCGCTACTTCACGGGCCCCGCGGAGCGGGTCTTGCTGCGCTCGATCGACTGCAGCGCCAGGTAGCGGTCGCCGAACTTGGCCATGTTGTCGAGCTCGGTGTCGTACTGGTCGAAGTGACGCTCCTCGTCCGCCACCAGGTCCTCGAACAGCTTCTTCGACGCCGAGTCCGCGTTGGCGCCGCACTCGTTCGCCCACGTGTTGTAGTCGGCCGCGCTCTGGGTCTCCATCTCGGCGGCCCGCTCGAGCATCTTGCGCACGTCGGCGAGGTGCTCGACGCCATGGGCCGCCACCAGGTCGACGTCGCCCTTGAGGAACAGAATCCGCTCGGCGAGGCGCTCGATGTGGAGCATCTCTTCGATCGCGGTGGTCTTGAACAGCCCCGCCAGGAGGTCGTAGCCCTGGTCGTCGCACTGGAAGTGGAAGTACATGTACTGGTGAACGGCTGCCAGCTCGTCGGCCGCCGCCTTGTTGAGCAGGATCACACTCTTCTCGTGCTTCATCGCTCCTCCCATGGGTGCGCCCACCTCATGATACCTGCTGCCGGTCCGTGCGGCACGTTCTGGGGAGTGTCACGACGGGTGCTCGGCGAGGGTCGCCGGAACCGAGGTTGGGTCACCCGACGGATGGGGCTGCTGGCGCCGAAGGGGCGCCCGTCGCGACCGACACCAGCGACCAGATGCCGATTCCCGCAAGCACGACCGACGAGGCCAGGAGCAGGGCGCGCCGCCCGCGAGGCCCGAGAAATGACGTCGCGCCGACGAGGAAAATGAACCCGACCAGGCTGACCACGATGACGATGTAGAACGATGCGATCAGGGCGATCGCATTGGCGGGATTTTCGGCCCACGCCTCGAGCGCGAGCGGGCCGAGCACCAGGCTCCAGCCGATGTAGGGGCTGGGGTTGACGATGTTGACGGCGACCGCCTGGAGCAGGGTACGAGGTGGGGCCTGCGCGTCGCCGGGGCCGTCGACGGCAGCGCGGCGCCACTCGAGGAAGGTCGTGGCGGCGAAGTAGAGCAGGACGAGACCGCCGGCGCCGCGCAGGGACCGCTCGATCCCTCCGGCGACGTGGTGCAGGACCGTGAGCACAAGCAGGGCGATCGGTCCGTCGCTGATCACCGGTGCGAGGGCAGCCGGCAGCGTGCGCCGCCACCCTGCGGAAGCGACCCGAGAGAGCAGGAAGGCCTGCAAAG
>CAZQYU010000211.1:0-6011 GCA_964597585.1 uncultured Thermoanaerobaculia bacterium | reverse complement strand
TTTCTCGATTCTAACCACATCTAACCGCGCGAGGCCGTGCGGCAATCCGCCGCCGTGATCGATCGCTGGCCGCGACTTGCCGGGAGGTTGGAACCCCGTCAACACGGCCCGGCGTTTGCAGTCGCCGACGGAGATCCACGGGGAGGCTCCCCGGTATCAGGAGCGTCGGGCGACGCAGAGGCTGGTACCCTCTCTCACCATGACCACCCTGCGGAGGCTCCCGATGACGACGACCCGCGTTTCCGCCCTGATTCTCGCGACCTTGCTGTGCACGATCCTGGTGGCCGCGGACGACCCGACCCCGTCGGGAAGCGCACCGACCCAGTGGACGATCGACGACGTGGTCAAGGTCGAGTCCGCCCGCGACTGGGCGATCTCGCCCGACGGGTCGACGGCGGTGTGGGTCAAGAGCACCGTGGAGAAAGTCGACGGGGTCGAGACCCACGTCGCGCGACTGTGGATGACACGGCTCGCCGACGGGACGTCGGTGCAGCTCACACGCGGCTTCGACTCCGCCTCGGCGCCGGCGTTCTCGCCCGACGGCGCGACGGTGGCGTTCCTGCTCACCCGCGAGGCCCCGGGCAGCGACGACCAGGACGACGACACCGGGACCACCCAGCTGTGGGCGATTTCGGCCACCGGCGGCGAGGCCTACCCGGTGTCCGAACTCGAGCGGTCGGTGCGCGCCTTCGGGTGGATCGACACCGACACCCTGGTGGCGGCGGTCCGGGAGTCCCCCTCGTGGTGGGAGCTGGAGAAGAAGGAGGCCAAGGACGACTCGGTGGTGGTCGAGGACGCGCCCCACGAGCCGCCGGTGCGCCTGTTCCGGCTGGAGCTGCACGGCGACACGATCCGGCGCCTGACCGGCAACGACGACTGGATCGACGGGCTCTGGGTGTCCCCCGACGGGCGTCGCACCGTGGTGCGGGCGCAGCAGAGCCTGTCCTGGGAGTACGACCAGGGGGTGCCGCCGCAGACCTTCCTGGTCGACCTCGGCTCCGGCGCCATGACCCCGATCCTCGTCGACGGCGGTCTCATCCCGGGCCAGGTCGCCTGGGCTCCGGACTCGGGCTCGTTCTTCTTCACCAACCAGTACTCCCGCCACCCTCGCTACCGCACCGCGACCATCACCGAGCTGTACCGCTTCGATCTCGCCGCCATGGCCGCCGCCAAGGTCGATCTCGGGTGGGAGCGGGGGCTCGGCGGCGACCTCGCCGCAACGACGGACGGCGCGATCACGCTGCTCGCCGACGGGGTGACGCTCGAGCCCGCGCGCCTGGTGCGCACGGCGAGCGGCTGGCGCCGCGAGCACCTCGCCGGCACTCACGCCGGACACATCTTCGCCTGGGAGCTGTGCCGCGACGGCCGCACCCTGGTCTACGAGCACTCCACCGCCACCACCCCGCCGCAGTGGTACGCGGCGCGTCTCGAGGGATCGAAGATCACAGGCGAGCGCAGGATCACCGACCTCAACCCGGGCTACGCGGGCAAGCCGACCGGGAAGGTCGAGGTGGTGCACTGGAAGGGCGCCCTGGACCAGGAGGTCGAAGGCCTGCTCCACTACCCCCTCGACTGGCACGAGGGCACCCGCTACCCGCTGATCCTCTCCATCCACGGCGGCCCCACCGGCACCGATCTGGACGAGTGGACCCAGCGCTGGGCGTCGCCGCTGCTGCTGTGGCGGCAGCGGGGCGCGTTCATCCTCCAGGTGAACTACCACGGCTCCACCGGCTACGGCCTCGACTGGGTGGAGTCCATCGGCGAGGGCAAGTACTACGACCTCGAGGTCCCGGACATCGAGAAGGGCGTCGACGCCGCCATTGCCCGCGGCCTGGTGGACCCCGATCGCCTCGCAACCTCGGGATGGTCGAACGGCGGCATCTTGTCGGTCGCACTGGTCACCAGCACCGACCGCTACAAGGTGGCCTCGATCGGCGCGGCCGACGTGGAGTGGTTCTCCGACTGGGGCAACGTCGACTTCGGCGCGGCCTTCGACAACTACTACTTCGGCGGCGCGCCGTGGGAGGTCCCGCAGGTGTACCTGGAGAAGTCGCCCTTCTTCCGCCTCACTCGGGTCACCACCCCGACCATCGTCTACACCGGCACCGAGGACCGCAACGTCCCCCCCAGTCAGTCGTGGTCCCTGTTCCGCGCCCTGCAGCAGATCGGCAAGGTCCCCGTCAGGCTGCTGCTGTTCCCCGGCGAGCCACACGGCCTGCGGCAGATCGCCCACCAACGCCGCAAGGTGGAGGAGGACCTGGCGTGGTTCGACCGCTACCTGTTCGGGACGCCAGAGAAGCGCAACGAGGCGGTGAAGGAGGGCTCGCTCCTCACCGCTCTGCTCGCGCGCGGCCGGGCGGCTCGGGTCGGGATCGCCCTCGGCCGCGACGATGGCGGCGTCCTGGCGCCCGAGACCGTTCGCTTCAAGGGGCTCGAGGTGGGACGCTTCGAGGTCACCCGCGCCCAGCTCGCGGCGTTCGACCCCGAGCAGAAGGCCGCGCCCGGGGAGGAGAACCTCCCCGCCACCGGAATCACTTTCGAGCGGGCCCGGGCCTACGTCGCCTGGCTCGCCGGACGCACCGGTCGACCCTACCGCCTGCCGACCAGCGACGAGGCGGCCGAGCTCGCCGAGGCCGCGGGCGACGGCGGCAACACTCTCGACCGCTGGGCCGGCTACACCCCCAATCCCGACGACGCGGCACGCCTGGCGAAGGCCCTCGAGCCGCTCGCCGGTGCTCCGCTGCTGCTCCCGGTCGGGAGCCTGCCCGGGACCGGGGACGACCCGGTGTTCGACCTCGACGGCAACGCGGCCGAGTGGGCCGACGGAGGGGATGGCACCGGCGTCGCGCTCGGCCACAGCGCCGACCGCTCGACCGACCCCGCCGCCACGGTGACCCCGTCGCCCGCCTACATCGGACTCAGGGTGGTCGTCACGCAGGAGGCGCGTCGTTCATGACCCGGGGCAGCACACCCCCTGGCCGACCGTAATGGGGGATGACGTCCGAGGGGCCTGAGACGGGAGGGGCGACGAAGCGGCCGGCGCTCGGCGAGTAGTACAAGCAGCCGATCTCCCCCGCCGGGCGCGATCGAACGAAGCGCTCGGCCTCGTCCAGAGCGGATCGCCACTCGGTCTTCAACTGCTCGAGGTCGATCGACCGGGCGAGATGCAGCCCCCTGAAGTCCTCCGGCCGGTACCTGCCCCGTCTCCGAAGGAGCTCGAGCAGCGAGAGCGGCGAGAAGCCCGGGTCCTTCCCCGCGGCGGCCCAACACAGTGCGCCGAGCGGCAGCACATCACGATGAACGTCCATGACGTCGAGGAAGTCCCGTGGCTCATCCCGACCAACGAGGGCCAGCACCTTGTTCACAGCCAGGTCGATCGGGTGGAGCACGAAACCGACCTCTTCACTCTGAAGCACCGGCAGGAATCGCCACGCCGAGTCATGAGCCCACTCGACCTTGGTTGCCGCACCGTCTTGCCCGACGATCGCCCGGATGTAGCCCGGCTGGGACATCTCGACGTCGACCCGGTATCCCCGATCTTCGAGCAGCTCCCGGTCACTTCTGAACGCCTCCGCCACCCGCTCGACCGAGTCGTGGAAGTAGTCGAGGTCGTCGCTGATCCGCGCGCTGTTCGGCTGCAGGTGGAGAGCCGAGCCGCCGGCGAGGTAGCTGTCGGGGGTTCGGTGGGTCGCCAGCAGGAGGGCCAGCGCGGCCTGGAAGTCCGTCATCGGCACAGCCTTGCTCCCACTTCCCAGGCGTCCCGTCCGCCATGTTTCATCAGCTGATCCGCGACCCATGGGATGTCCTTCAGCGTCACCAGGTAATCGGGGTCGTAGGACCAGAAGCACTCGGCGTGGAACCGCCTGAACGCACGACGCGCCTCGCGAACCCGGACCATGTCACGAGCGGTCCCGGGATCGAGCCTGCGCCGGCTCTTGGACCCTCCGCGCTTCCCGATCTCGGACAGGTACTTGCGAATCGCATCGTCCATGATAACAACATAGACCGCTTATGTTAAATGTGCAACAGGAATCAGGGTGAGTCTTGCGGAGGAGAGCCAAGACTCAGGAAAGGTCGTCCACGATTCGACCCTCTGTTCTCAGCCTCTCAAAAAGAGCGCGCGCCTTCTCGACGGCGGGCGCAAACCTCTTGCCGATCTCGGGGTTGTCGTCGTGGGGACGACGAAACACCGGTACCAGCGCCTCTGCCAGGACCTCGTCGGCACCTCTCGAAATCCGCCGCAGAGACCAGCGACGCCAGGCACCCAACTCGCGCTCCCTGTGGAGTCTGTCCCCCCCTGGCATCTCGTCGATGGCCGATGCGGGTGGCCGTTCGCTCAGAATCGCGTAGAGAACGACCCTGCCGCCCTCACGCACGAGGTGACAATAGCCCCAGCTCTCTGAATCAAGAACAATAGACCCCTGTCTATCCAGCACCAGAATCCGATCTCCGTTGGACAACACAGCCAGGGCCCATGGTCCCCCGTCGTCGCTCATGAAACCGAGGTACCCGGGCTTCTCGGAGGCGTCGCTCCAGGAGAGTTCCGAGAGCCACTCGTGATCCCGGAAGAAGGCGCGCACATCCAATGTCCCCTGGCCGCAATCCACAACGTACGCCCTCATTTCGTGATAGTCATCTCGAGCGCCCGAGTGGCGGTCAGCCCTGACGAGAAAGAACCAAGCAGTTGACTTGCCATCGGTTGGACAACGAGCCTCCATCGTTCCCAGAACACGCAGGCGGTTCCAGCGCTCCGTCAACATACTCAAAGTCTGCGTGGTGCCAATCCCAGTCGGATCAACCTCAAGAACGCGATGCGTGCAGTCGAGGGCGGTATTGGGAGGCAGTCGCCCCCAGCAGCTCGCGTGGAGGAAAACAGCATATGCGCCATCGAGCGCCTCTTCCTCTACTGCGTTGACCAGTCTCTGCCGCGCCTGGTCGTCCATTGCCGAGCTCGGCAACGCCTCGACAGGAACGACGCCAGCCAGAACCCGCCCCTCCGCAGGCTCCACGGCCTCGCTCGTGCCGTCCCCGCTGAAGAGCACAACACACAGCAGCAGGACGAGCCTCTGCGCCTCTCTGCACGGATACACCTGCACGTTCAGGTGATTCTCCCCATACTCGAGAACATATCCCGTCACGATGGCGAAACGATGACGAACCGGTGGAGGACCAGTGTCTCTTAGCTTGTCGCAGCGCGCTCCGCCCTTCGCGATCACTCGATTAACGGGGTCCGGCATCACACATACCCCCGAGGTCCTCGCCCGGCCGCCGCCGGATCGCCGCTGAGCTTGCTTCGCGCTCTTCGCGCCCTTTGCGGTTCAGACTCCTGGCTGCAGGAGGCCGTGTTCGTCGGCCCCCGTGGCGCGCAGCCCCCGGTGGGGCTACCCTGGCGGGCGTGCCTCGCCCGAGGGGAGGAGCGATGCCCGACGTCTCGCCACCGACGATTCCGCCCGGCCGCCAGGTCTTCTGCAGCCGGACGTTGAACCTGCGCTCGATCGACGCGATCGGCTACGACATGGACTACACCCTGGTGCACTACCGCATCGGGGCGTGGGAGCGCAGCGCCTACGAGCATGTCCGCGACCTGTTGGTGGAGCAAGGCTGGCCGGTTGCTGGCCTCGAGTTCGACCGCGAGCTCATCGTCCGCGGCCTGATCCTCGACATCGAGCTCGGCAACATCGTCAAGGCCAACCGCTTCGGCTACGTGACGCGGGCCTTCCACGGCACCCACCCGCTCGCCTTCGAGGACCAGCGCGCCGCCTACCGGCACACCGCGGTCGACCTCGGGGAACGCCGATACGTCTTCCTCAACACGCTGTTCTCGCTTTCCGAGGGCTGCCTCTACGCCCAGCTCGTCGATCTGCTCGACGCGGGCAGGCTGCCGGACGTGCAGGGATACATCGATCTCTACTGGCGCGTGCGGAGCACCCTCGACCATGCACACGTGGAAGGAACGCTGAAGGCACGCATCATCGCCGACCCCGGCCGCTACGTCGAGCCCGACCCCGACG
>CAZQYU010000210.1:1809-6021 GCA_964597585.1 uncultured Thermoanaerobaculia bacterium | reverse complement strand
GGAGCTCAGCCTGCGCGCGCCCTTCGACGGTCAGGTCGGGAGCCTCTCGGTGGCGGACCGCGATGCGGTGGTCCGCGGTCAGCCGGTGCTGACGGTGGTCGACCTGTCGGACCTCGAGGTCGAGGTCTCGATCCCCGAAAGCTCTGCCGACAACGTCGCCACGGGTGCTGAGGCTGTGGTGACGGTTGACGGGCGCGACTGGCCGGGGCGGCTGACCCGGATCGCCGCTGAGGTCAAGGACAGCCAGGTCCAGGGTCGGGTCGCCTTCGTCGGCGAGATCCCTGCAAACCTTCGCCAGAGCCAACGGGTCTCCATTCGCCTGGTGCTCGATCGTCGCCATGACGTGCTCAAGGTGCCGCGCGGACCGTTCCTCGAGGCGGGGGGCGGGCGTACGGTCTACGTCGTCGCGGACGGCCTCGCCAGGCGCCGCGACGTGAGCCTCGGAGCGGTGAGCGTAACCGAGGTGGAGGTGATCGACGGCCTCGCCGAGGGCGAGCGCATCGTGCTGTCCGACACCGGCGGGTTCGCCGGTGCCGAAACCGTCCTGATCCGGAAGTGAGACGGCTGGAAGGGGAGAGAGATGCTGTCACTGAAGAACCTGACCAAGGTCTACCGTACCGACCTCGTGGAGACGACCGCGCTCAACGGGATCTCCCTGGAGGTCGGCGAGGGCGAGTTCGTTTCGGTGAGTGGGCCGTCGGGGTCCGGGAAGACGACGTTTCTCAATGTCGTCGGCCTGCTCGACGGGTTCGACAGCGGCAGCTACCACCTCGACGGCGGCGACGTCTCGCGCCTCGGCGACGCCGCCGCATCACGAGTCCGAAATCAGAAGATCGGGTTCATCTTCCAGAGCTTCAACCTGATCCCGGACCTCAACGTGTTCGACAACGTCGACGTGCCGCTGCGCTACCGCGGCATGCCGGCGCGGGAGCGTCGGCTCCGGATCGAGGCCTCCCTCGACCTGGTCGGGCTGGGGGGTCGGGCCCGACACCTGCCGTCTCAGCTCTCGGGCGGCCAACAGCAGCGGGTTGCCATCGCCCGCGCCCTCGCCGGAGATCCCCGCCTGATCCTGGCCGACGAGCCGACCGGCAACCTGGACTCGGCGATGGCGCACGACATCATGGACCTGCTCGAAAAGGTCAACCAGGCAGGGACGACAATCCTGATGGTGACCCACAACCCCGACTGCGCGGCCCGAGCCCGGCGCCAGGTGCACATCCTCGACGGCCACCTGATCGACATGCGCGAGGAAGGATTGCACAGCCTCACCGGCCCGACGACGGAGGCCGCCGCCGGCCGCGCCGGTTGAGGAGGACGACATGATCGGCTACTCGCTGTGGCTCGCTGCGCGCAGCATCCGTTCGACCCCCGGGATCGCGCTCCTCACGGTGATTGCGATCGGCCTCGGGATCGCCGTCCCAACCACGCTGCTGTCGGTCCACCACGTGTTCGCACGCAACCCCATCCCTGACAAGAGCGAGCGCCTGTTCAACGTGCGCATGGACAGCTGGGACCCGTCGAGTGAGTTCTTCGACATCCGCCCGGGCGACCCGCCGAAGCACATCACCTACCAGGACATGGAACGCCTGCTGCCGAGCGACATCCCGGTCCACCGGACCGGGGTCGCGACCGCGTCGATCTTCGTCTTCCCGGACGCACCCGGAGCCCGGCCCTACCAGACCCGGGTCCAGCTCTGCCACGCCGACTTCTTCCCGATGTTCGACGCGCCCTTCCAGTACGGGTCCGGCTGGAGCCGGACCTCGGACGAGCGTCGCGACCGGGTGGTGGTGCTCAGCCGAGAGGCGAACCAGAAGCTGTTCGGCGGCGTCGATTCCGTCGGACGCAAGGTCCGGCTCGGGGATCACGAGTACACCGTCGTCGGTGTACTCGCCGAATGGGAGCCGACCCCGCGCTTCTACGACATCATCAACAACCCGTTCGGGAAGACGCGCGAGTTTCACGTTCCGTTCGACCTCATCCGCGAGCACGAGCTTGGATTGGTTCAAGTCGGAGACACCGACAGCTGGGGAACGGCCGGTCGCGGCGATGATCCGGACGCGTTCTTCACCCAGTCCGAGACGACCTGGATCCAGTACTGGGTCGAGCTGCCGCCTGACAGAGTTGCGGCCTACCGCGACTTTGTCGATGCCTACACCCGCGAGCAGAAGGCCCTGGGTCGCTTCCCGCGGCCGATCAACAACCGGGTGACGCCCCTGATGGAGTGGATGTCGGTCAGGGGCGTGGTTCCCGACGAGCTGGTCGGGGTTGTGGTGATCGCGTTGCTGTTCCTGGTCGTCTGCTCGCTCAACCTGATGGGGCTGCTGCTCGGCAAGTTCCTGTCCGCCTCCGGGCGGGTGGGCGTCCACCGCGCTCTCGGCGCCTCCCGGCGGCAGGTGTTCCTCCAGCGCCTGCTCGAGTGCGAGGTGGTCGGACTGCTCGGCGGGGCCGTCGGCCTGGTCCTGACCGGCCTCGCGATGATCGGGCTCAACCGGATGATGAGGCTCGCCGGCAACTTCCGCGAGCTGTTCCGGCTCGACGGGTTCGCGCTGCTGGTCGCGGTTGTCCTGGCGCTCACCGCCGGGGTGGTGGCGGGGCTCTACCCGGCGTGGCGGGCGTGCCGGGTGCCGCCGGCGATGCAGCTCAAGGTCCACTAGGGAGGACGCCATGGAGATCGGACCGATTCTGCGCGCCATGCTCCAGAACAGGATGCGCGTCGCGGTGCTCGTGGTCGAGGTCGCGGTGACGCTGGCGATCGTGCTCAACTGCCTGACCATGATCTCCTCGCAGCGGGCGCGGATCACCCGTCCGACCGGCATCGACGAGGCGCACCTGATCGCGGTGACGATGCGACCGTGGACCCGGGACCTCGCCGAGTACCAGGCCCGGCTCCAGGTCGTGGATCGCGACCTCGCGGCACTGCGAGCGTTGCCGGGGGTACGCGATGCGACCATCATATCCACCCGTCCGTTGCAGGGGGGCGGGAGCTCGTTCCAGGTCCGGCCGATGGGCGCCGACGACTCCAAGTGGGTGCGCTCGCCGGTCTACGGTGCCGACCCGCACGTATTCGACACCCTCGGTCTCAATCTGGTCGCCGGCCGCGGCTTCACCGACGCCGACCTGCCGGCCGGACCGGGAGCCAGTGCCTCGAACGTGGTCGTGACCCAGGACCTCGCCGACGCGTTGTTTCCCGACGGCAATGCCCTCGGGCAGCTCGTCGACAGCGGTGACCCCGACCGCCCAGGCACGATCGTCGGCATCGTCGGTCACATGTTCACGCCGTACGGCGGCGGCCCGATGGAGAGCCGGATCACCTTCTACCCCTCGAAGCCGTCGAGCCCCGGGTACATGCTGTACCTGGTGCGGACCCAGCCCGATACCTACGATGAGGTGTTCTCCAAGCTCGACGAGGTGCTCCTCAAGGTCTACCCCGACCGCAGCGTGGTGGTGGCGAGCCTGCTCGATGTCAAGGCGGGCGGAATCTCACAGAACATCGTCCTGGCCCGCATCCTGTGGGTCATCGTGTGGCTGCTGCTGTTCGTCACCACGCTCGGCATCTTCGGCATGGCCTCGTTCTCGGTCGCGCAGCGCACCAAGCAGATCGGCACCCGGCGCGCGATCGGCGCGACCAGGGGTGCCGTGCTGCGCCACTTCCTGGTCGAGTCGAGCCTGCTCACCGGCATGGGGGTCCTGCTCGGGCTGCCGGCCGCTTATGGACTCAACATCGCATTGGTCAATACGGTCGGCGGCACGGCGCTCGACGGAAGACTGGTGCTCGCCGCAGTTGTGGGCCTGTGGCTGCTCGGCCTGGTGGCAACCATGGCACCGGCGCGGCGGGCGAGCCGCATCGCGCCGGCCCTGGCGAGCCGGACGGTGTGAGGCCGCCGGGCCGGCGACCGAGCCCCATGCCGCAGGATCGATCACGATCAGGCGGCCGCGGAACGTGCGAGACTGGACGCCGTGAACCGGATGAAACAACCGAGGATCTGACCACGTGGGGAGCGTCCTGATCGTCGAAGACCAGGCTACGGTCGCGCGCGCACTGGCCCTGGCGCTCGACCTCGAGGGGATTCCCTGCCTGATCGCGAACGGACCGGTTGCGGCTCTGGCGCTGGTCGAGCGCGGCGCGGTCGACGCCGTCATCCAGGACATGAACTTCTCTCCCGGGGAGACCTCCGGCCGGGAGGGCGTCGAGCTGTTCCGCGAGATCCGGCG
>CAZQYU010000210.1:0-1709 GCA_964597585.1 uncultured Thermoanaerobaculia bacterium | reverse complement strand
GACGTGCCGGTGCTGATCACCGGACCCAACGGCACCGGCAAGGAGCGGGTCGCCGACCTGGTCCACGCCGCCAGCCGCCGGTGCGAGCGGGCCTTCGTCAAGGTCAACGCCGGCGCGCTCCCCGACACCTTGCTCGAGGCCGAGCTGTTCGGCGCGGAGCCCGGTGCGTACACCGGTTCCGAGACCCGCCGCGTCGGCCGGTTCGAGACCGCCGACGGTGGGTCGCTGCTGCTCGACGAGATCGGCACCCTCTCGCTGACCGGGCAGACCAAGCTGCTGCGTGTGCTGCAGACGGGGGAGTTCGAGCGTCTCGGCAGCTCGCGGACCCAGAAGGTGGACGTTCGGGTCCTGGCCGCCACCAACTCGGACCTCGAACGGGCGATCGCGGAGGGCAGGTTTCGTGAGGACCTGCTGTTCCGCCTCAACGTGATCGAGCTACGAGTGCCGGCGCTCGCGGACCGGCGCGAAGACATTCTTCCGCTCGCCGAGCTCTTCCTGGCCGAGCTCGCGCCCGCCCATGCCGGAAGCGCCCGGCGGTTGTCCGAGGCCGGCCGCAGAGCACTGCTCGCCTACGACTGGCCGGGCAACGTTCGGGAGCTGCGCAATCGCATCCAGCGCGCGATCCTGGTTGCCGCCGGCAGCGTCATCGATCCGGTCGACCTCGGCCTCGGTCCGGACGAGCCGCGTGCCGCGGGGATTGCGCTCGAAACGGACGAACGGACCGAGCGCGATCGGCTCGTGGCGGCCCTCGAGCGCGCTGGTGGCGTCGTCGCCCACGCTGCAGAGGAGCTCGGAATCAGCCGCCAGGCCCTCTATCGGCGCATGGCCAGGCTCGGGCTCGAGCTCGAGCGACGGCCGAAAAGGTGACGGAGGCGACCGTGGATCCGGAGCCGCGGGCGGTCGGGGACGGGCCCGCCGAGGTCCCCGTCGACAGCGGAGACTCCCTTCCGAGGCGTCGGCTGAGGTTCAGCCTCGCAGGACGCGTCGCGGCCGCGACGGCTGCCGTCGCGGGGCTCGCCGCCGCAGCCGCGGCGGCGGCGGTGGCCGTCGACGCCGGACCCGTCGGGACGGCGCTGATCGTGCTCGCGGTCGCGGTGCCGGCCGCGGTCGTGGTCGCGGATCGCCTGACCCGACGGCCCGTCCGCCTGCTGGGGGCGCTCGAGGACGGCGTCCGCGGGTTCCGCTCGGGGGACTTCTCCCTGCGGCTGGTGGTCGACCGCCGCGACGAGCTCGGCGAGCTGGTCGATGTCTACAACCGTGCAGGAGACATCCTGCGTCGGGAGCGCGCCCGGCTGCGCCAACGCGAGCTGATCTTCGAGGCGATGGTGGAGAGCTCCCAGGCCGCGGTGGTGCTGGTCAACGCCATGGGGCGGGTGATCTTCGCCAGCCGCGGTGCGCGCCACGTGCTCGGCGGCGGGGAGCGGTTGGAGGGGCGGCTCATCGACGAGGTTTGTGCGGCGCTTCCCGATCGCCTGGCCGCAGCCGTCGCCGAGGGCTCGTCGACCCTGGTGTCGTTGCCGGAGGGCGACGACGAGGAGGTCTACCACGTCCTGCGCCGGGTCTTCGAGCTCAACGCGGTGCGACACGTCCTGGTCACGGTCCGGCGGGTCACACCCGAGCTGCGTCGCCGGGAGGTCCAGGTCTGGAAGCGACTCATCCGGGTCATCAGCCACGAGCTCAACAACGGCCTGGCGCCGATCAGCTCGCTG
>CAZQYU010000209.1:0-6047 GCA_964597585.1 uncultured Thermoanaerobaculia bacterium | reverse complement strand
GCATTCTCGGATCACAGGCTCTGGCCCCGCATCGATGTTGAGTGATGACGCTCAACAGCCTGTGATCCGAGAATGCCTGGTGTAGTGTGACGGCATGCGGTCGGTGCTGCGTCTCGCTGCCTTCGCACGCCGCCACTGGGCGTGGATGGGCATCGCGACGGTGGCGATGGCGGTGGCCGCGGTCGCGACCGTGTTCGCGTTCAACCTCGTGCGACCGATCTTCGACGATGTGCTCGGCCCGGCGCGCGGGGTAAACGTGCCGTCCGCCGCGCGAGGGCTCGTCGGTCGTCTCGATGCGGTCGTCGCCGTCGCGCGCGCCTGGCTCGAGCGGACGGCCGGTCTTGGCGGCTCGGCGGTGCTGGTGCTTGCGGTGGTGGCGGTGGCCGTCAAGGGGCTGGCGGGAGTGGTCGCCCGCTACGCCGTTGCCAGATTCGGCCTCGCGACCCTCCGCGATCTCCGCGATCGGGCCTTCGATGCTGTGCTCGACCAGTCCCTCGGCTACTTCCGCGATACGCCCACCGGCTCGCTGGTCACCCGCCTGACCAGCGATGTGCAGGTGCTCCAGGAGACCGTCTCCGAGCGGCTCGGCGACCTGATTCAGGATGCGCTCACGGTGACAGGCCTGCTCGCCTACGCCCTCTCCCTCAATCTCCGGCTTGCGCTGGCGACAGCGGCCCTGGCACCCGTCCTGCTGGCGCCGGTGGTCCACTTCTCCACGCGACTGCGGCGCCGGGCACGCGATGCCCAGGAGCGCACCGCCGAGATCGCGGCCACCGTCGACGAGACCGCCCGCGGCATGGCGATCGTTCAGGCGTTCACCGCCGAGCCGGCGGCTGCCCAGCGATTCCGTGCCGTCAACCGCGGCCACTTTGCGGCCAATCTGCGAGCACGTGTGATCCAGGCCGCCAACGCTCCTGTGATGGAGGTCGTCGGGGTGGTGGCCGCGATGGCCCTGATCGGCTACGCCGGCCACGCCATCGAGCGGGGCGCGATGACGCTCGGTGACTTCTCGGCCTTCCTGCTCGCGATCTGGGGCGCCTACAACCCGATCAAGCGGCTCAACAAGTTCAACCTCGCCCTCCAGCGGGCGACGGTCTCCGCAGAGCGCGTCTTCGACGTCGTCGACGCGCCGCCGGAGGTGGTCGATCGCCCTGGTGCGGCGAGGCTGGAAGGAGTCGGCGACGGCATCGAGTTCGAGCGTGTGAGCTTCGCCTACGGCGTCGGACACGAGGCGCTGATCGACGTCAGCTTCCGCGTCGGCCGCGGCGAGACCGTGGCCCTGGTCGGCGCTTCGGGCGCGGGCAAGACCACCGCGGCGATGTTGCTGCTGCGCTTCTGGGACGTCGACAGCGGCGCGGTCCGGGTCGGCGGTCGCGACATCCGGGACGTCAGCCGGGCGAGCCTGCGGGCGCGGATGGCGTTGGTCACCCAGGACACCCTGCTGTTCCACGACTCGGTACGGGCGAACATCGCCTTTGGAGGATCCGAGCCTGACGACGGCGCCGTGATCGCGGCGGCCCGGGCCGCGCTCGCCGACGGGTTCATCGACGTCCTGCCCGACGGCTACGAGACCGTGATCGGCGAGTCAGGCCTGAAGCTCTCGGGCGGCCAGCGCCAGCGCCTCGCGATCGCCCGCGCCCTGTACCGCGATCCAGAGATCCTGGTGCTCGACGAAGCGACCTCGTCGCTCGATCCGGAGTCGGAGCGGCTCGTGTCGCAGGCCCTCGAGGTGGTGATGCGCGGGCGTACGACCCTGGTGATCGCCCACCGGCTGGCGACGGTGAGACGCGCCGATCGGATCGTCGTCCTCGCCGGCGGACGGGTGGTCCAGACGGGACGGCACGAGGAGCTGATGGCCTGCGAGGGTCCCTATCGGACCATGGTCGAGACCGACGGCCTGGCAGTCGACGACCGACCTGCAACAGACACTCGACGAGTCGAGGAGGGAGCATGATGACAGTGACCAGCATGACCGGCTTCGGACGGGCGCGCGGTGCGCTCGGGGAGCGCCTGTCGGCGAGCGTGGTGTTGCGGACGGTCAACCACCGCTCGCTCGACGTCGTGGTGCGGACCAACGTCCGCGACGAGATGCCCGAGCTCGAGGCGGCGGTACGGACGGTGATCGGCGAGCACTTCTCGCGCGGCCGCGTCACGGTTCAGGTCGGGCTCGACCGCACCGGCGGAGCCGGCCAGGCGTTGCGGGTGGACGCAGAGGCGCTGCTCGGATTGCTCGAGCAGATCGCGGAGCTCCGGTTGCCGGAGACGGTGGACGATGCGTTGCGACTCGGCGACCTGCTCGGGCTACAGGGCGTGGTGGTCGCCAGCCAGGAGGAGACGCTGCTCGACGACGACGCACTTGCGGCGCTGGCGGCGCTGATGGGAGAGGCCTGCCGGGAGGCGGTCGCCATGCGGCGCGACGAGGGCGCACGCCTGCTCGTCCAGATCGAGGCCGAGCTCGACGCGGTCGCGGCGTTCCTGGATTGGCTGGAGCCGCTGCGCGAGTCGATGCGCGAGCGGCTGTTGGAGCGCCTCACGTCCCGCATGCGAGAGCTGATCGACGCGGCTGGGGTGATCGAGCCGGAGCGGCTTGCCCAGGAGGCGGCGATCGCAGCAGACCGCGCAGATGTCGCCGAGGAGGTGGTCCGGCTGCGCAGTCACCTGGTTCACTTCGGTGAGCGGCTGGCCGCCGGTGGGAGCGTCGGTCGCGCCCTCGACTTCCTGTGCCAGGAGGTCCACCGGGAGCTCAACACCCTCGGGGCGAAATGCCGCGAGGTCGGCGTCGCCGAGCGCCTCGTCGACGCCAAGACCGCTGTCGAGCGGGTCCGTGAGCAGGTCCAGAATCTGGAGTAAGTGGGTGGGCGAACGGCTTCCTGACGATGCCGGTAGCCGTCCTCTGCGACGTGACGTGGCGGGAAATGCAGGCTACGATGGCGGAGTCCATGAAAGTGCGGTGGGACCCGTCAGCGACCACTCGTGAACGGTGTACCGTCCATGGTGCGACATGCACGAAGTCCGCATGAAGCTCGCGCGGACCCGGCTACGGAATCGGATTGCCCGCTACATCGCGTTTGCGGTGCTCGTGACCCTGTTCGCGACCGCGTGTGTCATGGTGGTGCTGCGTCACCGCGCGTTGGTGGACTCGATGGAGCACTCGACGCGCGCCTACGCCCAGCTCGTCAGCCTTCCGGTTGCGGAGGCGGTGGAGAGCTCCGGAGCAGCCGGCCGCCAGGTGCTGGCGTCTCGGGTCACGGCCCTGCTCAGCCTCAACCCGGATGTCCATCGACTGGAGGTCGTCGACGTTCACGGCACGGTCCTGCTCCGCGCCGAGGGTGGCCAGGTGATCTCCTACTCAGATGATCCCGAGGCCCCTCGGGTCGTCGATCCCGTGCTGCTCGCCCGGATTCGGGACGTGCGGCTGAGCGCTGGGAGAACGGCGGCGCCGGGGCAGACGACGGTCTACCGCGTCGTCGCACCGGCGGTGGAGGAGTGGGGCCGGCACGTCGAATCGGTGGTGCTCGACGTGGGGTACGAGGGCGTGCGTCGCGAGCTCTACGGCGTGATGGCCGTCATGGGGGGACTGCTGGCCGTCGGCTTGATGATCGCCGATCGCGTGGCAGTGGCCCTCGCGGGGACCATCACCCGCAGTGTGGAGACCCTGCAGACCGGTGTGCGCCGTCTCCAGGACGGCTTTCTCGACGAGCGGGTCGAGGTCGAGTCAGACGACGAGATCGGCGAGCTTGCCGAAGCGTTCAACACGATGTCCGGGAAGCTCAACCGGACGATTGGAGAGCTGCGCGACGCAAACCGCGAGCTGGAGTCACTCGACCAGGCGAAGGCTGATCTGGTCGCCAACGTCTCGCACGAGCTCAAGACGCCCCTGACTGCGCTGCGGGGCTACCTGGAGCTGCTCGCGCAGGGCGACCTCGGAGCCGTTCCACCCGAGGCGGAGCGCGCGCTCGATGTGTGCCTCAAGAATGTCCGCCGGCTGTCCCTGCGCATCGAGGAGCTGGTGGAGCTGTCGAGGCTCGAGAAGAGCGGCGTTCCCCACATGGTCATGGATACCGTTCACATCGGGCGGCTCCTGCACGGCGTCGTCGAGACCATGCTGCCTCGGCTCGAAGAGCACGGGCTGGTGTGCTCGCTCAACCTGGCCACCGACCTGCCAGGGATTATCGCCAGCCCGGAGCACATCGAGCGGACGTTCCTCAACCTGCTCGACAATGCCGTCAAGTTCACGTCGCCTGGAGGAGTCATCCGGGTGTCGGCAGAGCCTTCGACCCACGAGGCGCGCACCGGCGTTCTCGTGCGGGTGGCCGACACCGGTGTCGGCATCCCACCGGGTGAGCAGCTGCGGATCTTCGACCGTTTCTACCAGGTCGACCCGAGTGCGCGCCGTCGCTACGGCGGGATGGGTCTCGGTCTCGCGCTTGTCCGCTCGATCGTCGAGGCGCATCGGGGTGCTGTGTGGGTCGACAGCGAGGTTGGGCGTGGGTCGACCTTTTTCGTGTGGCTGCCGGACCGGATGCGGGAGGGCTCAAGCGGCCAGCACGCCGTGGCCAGGGGTCCGGTCTCTGGTAGACTCGGGCGCTTGGAAACGCCCCCGGTCGGGATGGTGGACGAGTCGTGAAACGAGTGTTTGTTGTCGATGACGAGCCCGATGTGGTCGAGCTCCTGCAGACCATCCTCCAGGCAGCGGGCTTCGAAGTTGAGGTGGCGACCGACGGTCGTTCGGCGCTTGCCCGGTTGCTGGCAAAGCCCGCCGACCTGCTCGTCCTCGACCTGATGATGCCGGATCTGGATGGCTTCGAGCTGCTCAAGCTGCTGCGGCTCGACCAGCGCGCTGCCGCGATGCCCGTGCTGATCGTGTCCGCACGTACCGGACAGCAGGACCAGATCGAGAGCCTGCAGCTCGGCGCCAACGCGTACCTGTGCAAGCCATTCTCACCGCGTGACCTGGTGCGGCAGGTTCGCGCTCTGCTCGAGCTTGAACCGGCGGACGGCATCCGTGCCTGACGAGACCACGGGCTCGGATCCGGTCGAGCTGCAAACCACCCTGCTGCAGTACAGGGCGAGTCTGTTCGACCCCGTTACGCAGTTGCCGACCCTCGCCTTGGTCATCGACCGGGTACGCCGCATGCTCGACGAGCGAGAGGCCGTCCTCGCGCTGGTCATCAGGATCGAGCAGGAGCAGAGCCTGGAGTCGATGGTTGGTTGGGAACGATACGACACATTGCTGCGCGCGGTCGCCGACTACCTGCGCGAGCTCCTCACTGTGGCCCGACGCGACGGCAGCGCGCTGTGCCAGGACAATGTCCGCAGCGACGTCTTCCTGCTCTTCATCGCAGATCGCCGCGACAGCGCGCGGCTGCTGGGCCTGCTGGCCGAACCGATCGCGGTCGGGGCGCAGGAGGGATTCGAACCGACCACGGTGGCGCTGAGGATCGGTCAGGGCACGATCCGGCGGCAACCGGCGAAGCGGCTCGAGCGCTGCATCTACGGCGGCATCGTCGAGGCGCGCGAGGACTTCGACCGCCGCGGTGAGGCACTCGACGAGCACCGGCGCAGTGAGCTCCACCGGCTTCTGCGCGAGCGGACGATCACGACCCTCTTCCAACCCATTTTCCGGATGCCGCAGCGCACCATCATCGGTTACGAGGCGCTCTCGCGCGGTCCCGCCGGGAGCTACCTCGAGCCGGCCGAGAACCTGTTTGGCTTCACTGAGCGTGCGGGGCTGCTCGGCGAGGTCGAGCAACTCTGTGTCGAGCGCGCCCTGAGCTGCGCCCATCGTTTGCCGCTCGGAGCGACCGTGTTCCTCAACCTCTCCTTCGTCGGGTTGGAGCACCTCGAGGGCGAAGGTCGCGGCCTCGCCGCCCTCGTCCGCCAGGCCGGCTGGTCGCCGCGGGAGTTCGTGCTCGAGATCACCGAGCGGACCTTTGCCAAGAGCCCCGAGCGAGTGCGCGAGCGCATGCGCACTCTGCGCCAGCAGGGCTTTCGGATCGCGATCGACGACATGGGGACCGGCTACAGCTCGCTCAATGCCGTCGCCG
>CAZQYU010000208.1:0-6050 GCA_964597585.1 uncultured Thermoanaerobaculia bacterium | reverse complement strand
TGGCGCGGCGGGGCGAGTTGAAGTGGATCGCCGAGGCGACGAGCTCCTTGCCGGTGCCGCTCTCGCCCAGCACCAGCACCGAGGCATCGGAGTCCGCCACCAGCCGGATCAGCTCGAAAACCTCCTGGATCGCCTTCGACTTGCCGATGATGTTGGAGAACGAGTAGCGCTGTTCGAGCTGCTCCTGGAGGCGGACGTTCTGTTCACGGAGCAGGCGGACCGAGCACACGTTTCGCAGCCGGACCATGAGCTGCGCCATCGAGAACGGCTTGGCGATGAAGTCTGCGGCGCCCTCGCGCATGGCCTCGACCGCCCGGTCCACGGTGCCGTGCGCGGTGATGATGATCACCGTGGTGTCGGGTGCCACGGCCTTGATGCGCTTGAGCAGGTCGAGCCCTCCCATCCGCGGCATCACCAGGTCCGTGAGCACGAGGTCGTGCATGTGCTGCTCGAACAGGGCGGTCCCCTTGACGCCGTCCTCGGCGACGTCCACCGCCCAACCTTCCTTGCGCAAGGCGTCCGCCATGGTGATGCGCAACAGCGGTTCATCCTCGACGATCAGCAGACGGTGTCCGCACAACGTCGTCATCCCACCTCTCCCCTGCTCCGCTCGCGCGGCACGGCCGCAAATGCGATCCTGAAGCTCGTCCCCGCACCGACCGCGCTGTCCACCGAGATGGTACCCCCATGAGCCGCGACGATGCTGTCGGAGACCGCGAGACCGAGGCCCGTTCCCTGACCCACCTCGCGAGTGGTGAAGAACGGATCGAAGATCCGAGGTCGGATCTCGGGTGGAATGCCGCTGCCGGTGTCGCGTACCTCGACGACGACGCGTCCGTCGCGGACGCGTGTCTTCAGCGTGAGGGTACCTCCTCCGGGCATCGCCTGGACCGCGTTCAACATCAGATTGAGAAACAGCTGCTCCATCTGGAAGTGGTCGGCCATTACCAACGGCTCGTCGTCGTCCAGCTCGAGCCGCGCCTCGATCCCGGCCTGGCGGAGCTGGTAGCCGACCAGCTCGGTGACGTGGCGCAAATTGTGATTGATCGAGGTCGGCTCGAGGCGCATTCCTCGCTGACGGGAGAAGTCGAGCAGATTGGCGACGGTCCGTTCGATGCGCTGCAGGCCGTCGCGGATCAGGGCGAGGTAGCGCTGACGCAGGTCGACGTCCTCGGGGTCGGCCTCGATGCCGTCCAGACAGGCCAGGATGCCAGACAGGGGGTTGTTGACCTCGTGCGCGACCCCGGCCGCGAGCGTGCCGACGGCCACCATCTTCTCCGTGTGCGCGAGCTGTTGGCGCTGCACCTTCTCACGGTCTCGCGCCTCCTCGAGCTCGTCCATCATGCGGTTGAAGGCCCCGCTGAGCTCGCCGACCTCGTCACCGCGGCGTTCCGGAGCGCGCACGGAGAGGTCGCCACGGCCGGCCCACTTCATGGTCTGGTTGAGGTTGAGGATCGGCCGGATCAGGGTCTCCACGTAGAGCGCGGTGAGCACCGAGTTGAACACCAGAAGGACCAGCGCAACCAGAACGGCCCGTCGGGCGACCACCGTGACCTGGCGTTCGATCGGCTCGAGCGACAGCCCGATCGCAAGCGACCCCAAGAACCTGGTCGCGACATTGAGAGTCGTGCGCACCTCGATGATCCGGTGCCCGTCGCTGTCGTCGATCTCGGCCGACTCCGGACGGCCGATATCGCCGCGGCCAAGCGCGCGGTCGAAGTGGCGCCCGAGCAGCTGCGACCGGTTGCTGTGGATGACCGTGCCGTCGGCGTCGGTCACGACCACGTATCGGAGCAGGTCGCCGTTGCGGGACAGCATCTCGGTGATGTAGTTCTCTATCAGCCGCGCCTCGTCGACCACCCGGACCTGCACGTCGGTCAGGATGTCGGTGATCGGGATCGCCATCGCCTCTGCGATCGACACTCCACGGCTCACGATCGCCTCGTAGCGTGCTTCCCTCTCGTGCACCACGCTGAGCAGCGTCACCAGCGTCATCGTCCCCACGATCAACGTGTTCGAGTACAGGAAGAACTTGGTGCGCAGACCGAGCTTGACCATTTCAGCTCACCGGAGACCCATACCGCGGGGCGTCACCACCCGGTGCAGACAGGTGCGGCCCCCGCACTCGGGCCCATCCCGCCCCCGCGTCCAACCCTGCAGACTCAGTTGGAAGGGTCTGCAATCCGCGCCACCAGCTCGTCACCTTCGACTCCCTCCGCGAGCTCGACGACTCGCCGCCACCCTCGCCGACGCGCCCGCTGGGCTGCCTCCGGGCCGAGGCACCACGAAATCGCCGCGTCGCTCCACCCGGCACCACCGCGCTCGTCGTCGAGCCAGTCGACCTCCGCAGGCGATCGCACCAGGCATCCGGTCAGCGGAAGGGCGTCCATCACGATCCGCGCCGCCGGGCTCGTCGGCAACGGAACGTGAACCACATCCGCACCGGCGTCCTCGAGCGCCAGGGCGAGGCCGTCGGCTGAAGTCGGCACGACGATCCTGTGCCCCGCAAGTGGCCGTCGTGCGACACAGTCGAGCCGCTGAGCGTGCGCCACCGTGGGCCCGATCACGAACAGCGCTGGCGGCTTCAGCCCGGCGTCGCACACCGCCGCCGGGAGACCGGCGAGGGTCGAGACCACCGAGCGTTGGGCCGAGGTCGTGCCCTGCTCCACCAACGCCGCCGGGGTCGCAGCGTCCATCCCGGCCGCGAGCAGCCGCTCGACGACCTGGGGGAGCGCGGTTACCCCCATGTACCCGACCAACGTCGCGTGGGCATCCTGGGCCAGCAGATCCCACCGCACCTGCGGGCCGTCGCCCTTGATCGCCTCGTGGGCCGTGAGCAATGTCAGGCGCACCGACTCTCGGCGATGGGTGACGGGGATCCCGGCCCACGCCGGTGCCGCGATCCCGGACGTGACCCCGGGGACGACCTCGTACGGCACACCTTCCGACACCAGCACCTCGGCCTCCTCGCCACCGCGCCCGAACACGTAGGGATCGCCGCCCTTCAGTCGCACCACGCGCCGCCCCTCGCGCGCGAGACGGACGAGCAGGGCGTTGATCTCCTCCTGGGGTACGGGGTGGTTGCCGGCGGTCTTGCCCACGGGGTGCAGGATCACGTGGGGGGGCAAGTCGCAGGGCAAAGCCGCCGCCGCGAGGCGGTCGTAGACCACCACATCTGCGCGCCGGAGCCGCTCGAGCGCACGAACCGTGAGCAGACCCGGGCAGCCGGGACCGGCGCCGACCAGCGACACCAACCCGGTCGTGGTTCCTGCGGCCCGGAGCGGCGCACGGTGGTCGGGAGCGCGGTCCGGCTCGGCATCATCGCAGCCCTCGAGCCAGCACGCCTCCTCCTCGGCGGAGGGGACCCGAGCGGTGAGCGCGCCCGGATCCACGGTGGCGTCGAAGAAGCGATCGTAGCGGGCCTCGCGCTCGGGCCTGGGTAGACCAAGGGCCCGAACCGCGGCGCGGAACCGTGCCGCCGATTCGAGCCATTCCCCCCACTCGTCGCCAAGGCGGCGTTCGAACAGTCGGCGCAGACGATGGACCACGAAAGGCGCCTCGCCGGCCGAGCCGATGGCGATCTGGAGCGGGCCGCGACGGACCCGGGCCGGCAGGTGAAACGCGGCAGCTTCCGGGTCGTCGGCGACGTTGGCCCACCCCCCGGCACGTTCCGCGTCGGCGAAGACCAATTGGTTGACTGCCGGATCGTCAGTTGCGGCGAACACCAGCGCGTACCCCGCGGCCTCGCCCTTCACGTAGGCACGGCGCTCGAGTCGGATGGCTTGACGTTCGGCCATCGCCTCGAGGTGGTTGACGACAACCGGCGCCACAACGGTCACCTCGGCGCCCTCCTCGACCAGGCCTTGGACCTTGCGCAGCGCGACGCCGCCGCCGCCCACCACGAGACACCGGCGTCCGCGAATGATCAGCATCACCGGGTACATCCGTCAGCCCCCCACCCTCGGGTCTCAGCGCCTCGCGGCGAGACCCTCGGGGCAGTGTAGCGCGCTCGTCGAGCTGTTCCGAACCCGTGTCTCAGCATTGACGAAGACGACGGAAGACCACGGAGACAGGGAGAAGTAGGGAGGTCAGGAAGTGAGAAGGTCAGGAGGCCGGGAGGCAGTCAACCTCCCACAGGGTGGCTCGTGACCTGTCATGATCTCACCTTCTGACCCGCTCACCTTCCTCCCTCGTTACCCTCATCGCCTTGACGTCTTGCGTCTCGCGTCTCACCTCTCGCGTCGCGGGCGAAGCCCGCGGCATGCCTCTGTGGTTCAGTTCTTCTCGCCGCCGACCTGGCGCCAGGCGACGCCCCCGCCGACGTAGCGAGCCCGGCGGCCTGAGGCAGCGAGGGCGCGCACACCTTCCGCTGAGCGCGTCCCCCGTTGGCAGATGAGGACCAGCTCGTCGGCGTCGGGAAGTCGGTCCGGTTCGAGCTCCCCGAGAGGGATCCCCTCTGCCTCGCCTTCGAAGGGCTGCGCCTGACTTTCCTCGGCGAGGCGCAGGTCGATCACGGTTGCGTCGCCGAGGTCGACAAAGGGCGGCAGCGCCTCGACGCCCTCCTCGTGGTTGAGCGCCGCGAACGCCGCCACCGCCAACGGGTCGAGTGCCGGAGCGTAGGGCGGCGCATAGGCATGCTCGAGGTGGGCGAGCCGCTCCAGATCGGCGCCGGCCAGAATCAGCTGCGTGGCCACGTCGATCCGCTTCGCAACCTCTCCTTCGCCGGCGGCCTGGACGCCGAGCAGCCGACCGCTGCCGCGCTCCCACACCACGGCGACGTGGATCACCTTCGCCTCCGGCCAGTAGTGCGCGCGGTCCTCGGCTGCAACCCATGCGGCGGCGGCGTCGAGCCCCGCGCGACGGGCCGCCGCCAGGGTGCAGCCAGTCGCCGCGACGTTCCACTCGAGCGCCTTGACCGCGAGCGCCCCCGCAACCGGCGGGAAGGCATCGTCACGGCCCGCAAGCACGTTCGCCAGAGTGCGACCCTGCCGGTTGGCGAGCGATCCGAGCGGCATGTGGACGGCCTCTCCGGTGACGGCGTGCCGGCTCTCGACGCAGTCCCCTGCCGCCCACACGTGCGGCCGCGAGGTGGCCAGATGCTGGTCGACCCGGATGGCGCCGGTCACACCCAGCTCGACTCCCAGCGCCTGGGCCAGCGCAGTGTCGGGAACGACGCCAACCGCCACCACCGAGACGTCGGCAAGGACCGTGTCGCCGCCTGCCTTCAGCGTCACACCGTCGTCGTCCGCCGACAGGCTCTCGAGCGCAGCGTCGCCGAGGAAGCGGATCCCGGCCGCCTCGAGCGACCTCGCCACCGCGGTGCCGACCTCGCGGTCGAGCAGGCCCGGCAGCGGCCAGCCCGCAGCCTCGATCAGGGTCACTTCGGCGCCCCACAGGCTCGAGAAGGCGTCGGCCAGCTCGACCCCGACCAGACCGGCCCCGACCACCGCGACGTGTCCGATCTCGCCCCGAATCAGACCCTGCTTGAGCGGCGCCACGTCCTCGAGGTGGTGGAAGCAGCGCACCCGCGGGTGGTCCGGCAGGCCCGCGAGGCGCCGCGGCGCCGCACCGGTGGCGAGCACCAGCTCGTCCCGCTCGAGCTCGCGCTCGCCTTCGGACCCGACCAACCGGAGACGGCCCTCACCGGCGGCCTCGGCGCGCCAGCCGGCGAGCACCTCGACGCCCTTGTGGGACGCGAAGTAGGACACGTCGCGGATCAGCCCGTAGCTTGTGCGGCGCAGCGCCTCGAGGCTGTCGATGTCGCCGGAGAGAACGTACGGCAGACCGCAGGCCCCGTATGAGAAGACCTCGCGGGATTCGACCACCTGCACCGACCAGGTCGGCTGAAGGCGCTTCAGACGGCAGGCGCAGCGCAGGCCCGCCGCCGAGGCTCCGACGACGACGACGCGACGCGGCTGGGACATGAAAACCTCCGATTTGAAGCTCAAGGCCGCGGGAAAAGAGATCGGCCCCCTCGCTCGGCCGGATCGGCACTGGCGAAGGGGCCGCGTGACGGGAGGCGCGGGGTCACGCCTTGAGCTGGCCCCGCA
>CAZQYU010000207.1:0-6092 GCA_964597585.1 uncultured Thermoanaerobaculia bacterium | reverse complement strand
GGAGGGTGCGCGACCCTGACGCGCAGGCTGCGCCTGCGGCGCGAGACGCGAGACGTAAGAAGCAAGACATAGGAAGCCGAGGAGTTGGGAGCGCCGCCGCACTCGAGTTCACCACGGCCCTCCTGATTCTCTGGTGGTGACAGGTCCTTGCACTTGGAGGACCGCGACTCAGGACCGCGCCTGCGTTCGTCCGTGGCCCACGTTCCCACCTCTCGCGCCTCACGTCTCGTCTCTTGCGATGTCGGTGCTCTCCGTGTCTCTGTGGTTTTGCCCCTGGCAACGGTAGACTTCACTGGGAGGCTCCCATGCAAAGGTTCCTCGCTGTCCTGCTGGTGCTTGTGCTCGCCGTCGCCGGCGTCGGCTACCTGCTGCTGCAGCGGCAGCACGCGGCAGCGCTCAAGGCCGTGGAGACCGCGTCGAGTGGGGCGGTCGCCGAGGCGCGGGCCCAGGCCGAGAACGCCGCCGAGCAGCTCGCGCGCGACACCACCAGGGTGCTGGCGCTTGCGGTTGCTGACCCCATTGGCCGCGGCGACACCACAGCGGTCGACGCGCTGCTCGCCGACACGGTGCAGGGCGACCGCTTGGTCGGAGTGATGGTCCTCGACCCTTCCGGCGAGGTGCTCTGCTCCACCGACCTGCGCTGGCGGGGACGGCGCCTCGACGATGCCGATGCGCTCAAGGCGATGGCGGTGCGTGAGCCGACGGTTCTCGGTCCGTCAGCAGGGGGTGAGCTCGAGGTGGCGGCACCGGTCGAGGTCAGCGGCGTGCGGGTGGCGACGGTACGTGCCAGCTTCCACCTCGGCGGATCCTCCGGAGGCTGACCGTGCGCGCCATTGTGGTGGGCGGCGGGCTGGTCGGCTCGTCGCTCGCGGCCAAGCTCGCCAGTGACGGACACGACGTGACGCTGGTCGAGAGTGACCGAAGCCTGGTGCGCGATCTCGACGAACACCTCGACGTCCAGACAATCACCGGCAACGGAGCGACGGTTCCCGTGCTCCTCCGCGCTGGCATCGAGCAGTGCGAGCTGCTGCTCGCCACGACCAACTCCGACGAGTCGAACATGGTGGTCGCGCTGGTGGGCGCGGCGCTGTTCAAGGTGCCGAGAGTGGTGGCCAGGCTGCGCGATCCGGGTCACGAGGACAGCTTCCGCGCGATTGCGGCCGACCTCGGCGGAGAGCGGCTGGCGATCAACCCCGACCTCGCGGCAGTGGAGCGGATCCTGTCCCTGATGGCCGTGCCGGGGTCACTCGACGTGGTGCCGTTCTTTGACGAACGCCTGCTCGTGGCGGGGTTCAATGTGCGATCCACAAGCGAGTTCAACGGGCTGCTGCTGTCCCACCTGCGACTGCTCTTCCCGTCCACCCCGATGCTGGTCGTGGCGATCCGGCGTGAGGGACGATGGCTCATCCCCCACGGTGAGGACGAGATCCGTGCCGGCGATCTGGTGTACTTCGCCATGGACCCGGGCGAGATGGAGAACGTGTTGACCCTGCTCGGGCTCGCCCGCGGGGCGGACCGTCGGGTGATGATCGCCGGAGCGACCCGCATCGGCGTCGAGCTCGCCAGTCGGCTCGAGACCGCCGGCGTCCGGGTCACGCTGCTCGACAGCCGGCGGGATGCCTGCGAAGACGCGGCCGGAAGGCTCGCCTCGACGCTGGTGGTGCACGGACACTGCACGAGCCGCGAGCTGCTCGAGGAGGAGGGCACGGATCGCGTTGAGGGCTTCGTTGCAGCCACCGACGATCACGAAGAGAACGTGGTCGCGTGCCTGCTCGCGCGCCGGCTCGGCGCAGACCACACCTACGCCCTGGTGGATAACCCGGCCCTGGCCGGCCTGATCGGGGAAGTCGGAATCGACGCGGTGATCTCGCCGCGGCTGCTCGCGGTCGGTCTCGCCCTGCAGTTCGCACGCCGAGGCAGGGTGACCGCCGTCGCCGCGCTGCTTGACGACGAGGTCGAGGTGATCGAGGCGGTCGCAGGCCCCGGCTGCCGTCTGGTCCGTTCCCCGTTGGCCCAGCTCGGCCTGCCGCGGGGAGCCCTCGTGGCGGCGGTCGAGCACGACGGCCGGATCGTGGTCCCGGCGGGCAGCCATCGGGTTGCACCGGGCGACCGCGTGCTGCTCATCACCACCACTGCGACCGCTGCGCGCCTGGATCCGTTCCTCGAAGGGTAGCGCGCGGTGAACCGGCGTTTCGACCTGCTCCTGATCGGCTGGCTGCTGATGCTGACGGCGGGCTTCCTGGTGGTGCCGGTGGTCGCCGCCACCCTGTTCCGCGAGAGCCTGGCGCCCTGGATTGGAGCCGTCTCCGTCGCGGTCTGCGCGGGTCTGCTCATGGTCAGGGCGGGGCAGACCTCTGATCGGCGGATCCGCCCGCGTGACGGCTTCCTGGTGGTCGGGGGCGCGTGGGTGGCGGTGTCGGTGATCGGGGCCGTGCCGTACGTTCTGTGCGGTGTGCTCGGACCCGTGGACGCCTTCTTCGAGGCGGTGTCGGGTTTCACCACCACGGGGTCGACGGTGGTCGTCGATACCACGCTGGTGCCGCGCGCGCTGCTGCTGTGGCGTGCGATGACCCAGTGGCTGGGTGGGATGGGGATCATCCTGTTCACGATCGCGATCCTGCCGTTGCTCGGGATCGGCGGCATGCAGCTGTTCAAGGCCGAGGTCCCGGGCCCGGTGGCGGACAAGGTGCGACCTCGCCTGGCGGCGACCGCCCGCTCGCTGTGGGGCATCTACGTCGGCCTCACCGCCGCCGAGTGGCTCGCCCTGCGATGGGCCGGCGTCAGCGGCTTCGAGGCCCTCTGCCACAGCTTCACGACCCTGGCGACGGGGGGGTTCTCGACCCGCAACGCGTCGGTGGGCGAGCTCGGCTCGGCCTCGGTCGAGTGGATCATCACCCTCTTCATGCTCCTTGCCGGCATCAACTTCGTGCTCCACTACCGTCTGCTCGCGGGCCGCTTTCGCGATGTCGTCCGCGACTCCGAGCTGCGCTACTTCCTCGCCGTGGCCGCCGGAGCCACGGTGTTGCTCGCGGTGCTGATTGCGGGGCCTGGCCGCCCACTCGAGGAGACCGTCCGCGTCGCCGCCTTTCAGGCGGTGTCGATCCTGACCACCACCGGCTACGTGACCACCGACTTCGAGCTCTGGGTGCCGGCCGCTCAGGTCATCCTGCTCGTCCTGATGGTGCTCGGTGGCATGTCGGGGTCGACCGGGGGCGGGGTCAAGAGCCTGCGCACGCTGCTCGCGTTCAAGTCGCTGCGGGTCAACGTGCACCGCCTGATCCATCCGCACGCGGTCCGGCCGGTCAAGTACGGCGGTGAGCCGGTCTCCGAGTCGGTGCTCGCGGGCGTCTGGGCCTTCCTCACCGCCTACGCGGCGCTGGCCCTGATCGGGATTTTCGTGGTGGCGGCGTACGGCTACGACCTGATGACGGCGGTGTCGGCGTCGCTGACCGCCATCGGTAACGTCGGTCCAGGCATCGGCGAGGTCGGCGCCTACGACAACTTCGCCCACTTCCCCGGGCCCGTGAAGCTGGTGCTGTCGTGGCTGATGCTCTTCGGCCGGCTCGAGGTCTTCACGCTGCTCGTCCCGATGTCGCGCGAGTTCTGGCGCACCTGAGGTTGAGATAGAATCGCCGCTCCGCGCCTCCCGGCGCGAGGAGGAGAAGTGGCGTGGGCGAGCACCGGGCGACCGTCGGAATCGTCTTCCTGATCGTGTTCATCGACCTGGTGGGTTTCGGGATCGTGATCCCGATCCTGCCTTTGTACGCCGAGCGTTTCGGGCCGTCGCCCGCGATGTTCGGTCTGTTCATGGCGTCGTACTCGATCATGCAGTTCCTGTTCGCTCCGATCCTCGGTCGGCTCTCGGACCGCTGGGGTCGCCGCCCGGTGCTGCTGCTGTCGCTGGCCGGTTCGGCGATCGGCTACCTGCTGTTCGGGTTTGCCGGGACGTTCGTGGTGTTGTTCGCCTCGCGGGTCATCGACGGCCTGTCGGGCGGCAACATCTCGACCGCGCAGGCGGTGATCGCCGACATCACCGGTCCCGAGAACCGCGCCCGAGGCATGGGCCTGATCGGCGCCGCCTTCGGGCTCGGCTTCATTCTCGGCCCCGCGATCGGCGGCCTGCTGGTCGCGGTGCGGCCGTGGCTGCCCGGCGTGGCTGCGGCGACGGCTTCCCTGATTGCCTTCCTGCTCGTCCTCGTGGTGCTGCCGGAGACCCTCGATCCGGAGGCCCGCCACCGGGCCCGCCGCCACCCGCTCGACCTCGCGAGCCTGAGGCACGCGCTCTCCCATCCCATCCTGCCGCTGTGCCTGGCCATGGTTTTCCTGGTCATCTTCGCCTTCTCGAACTTCGAGACCACCTTCGCGCAGCTCGTCCAGCTGCGCTTCGAGTTCACGCCGAGGGAGATCAGCTTCCTGTTCGTCTACGCGGGCGTGCTCGGCGCGATCGTCCAGGGCGGCCTGGTGGGCCGGCTGGCAGCGCGCTTCGGCGAGGCCCCGCTGGCTGCCGCCGGCACTTTCCTCAGCGCCATTGCGCTCGGATTCCTGCCCTACAGCCGCAGTTTGGGGACGATGCTCGGGTTTCTCGCGCTGCTTGCGCTGGGCCAGGGCGTGACCTCGCCGGCTCTCTCGTCGCTGGTCTCGAAGCTGGTCGACAAGGACGAGGTCGGGGGCACGATGGGTGTGTACCAAGGGCTGTCGAGCCTCGGCCGCATCGCGGGTCCGTTTTGGGGTGAGCTGGTCTACGGCCGCTGGGGCTTCCACTGGCCGTACCGGACCGGATCTCTGGTGATGCTCGCGGCCTCGGCCGTGGCCGTGGTGGCGATGGTCAGGCTGCGACGTGCGCCGCGCCCTTCCGTGTCGTGACCGATCCGCAGGGCCGGAGCCCGGGGTCGGGTCACCCGCCGCCGCGGCCCTTCTTGCCGCCGCCGGTTGGCTGGCGGGAGCCTGTCGGCCCAGACTGGCCGGCGCCACTGCCACCGGGTGCGCCCATTGAGCCGGGCGCGCCCGGGTCGAACCCGCCGGCGCCAGGGCGGGTGACGACATCCGGCCGGTGTCCGGCGTCCCAGTCGTCGGCGCTCAGCCGATGCTGGCGAGGTGGCTCCGGCGGTCGTCCCGGCTGCACCCGCGTCGATTGGCCGGCGCCGACCTGGATCGTCTCACCTGCGCGGTAGCGATCGGTGACGTCGACGACTCCCGCGAAGACCACGAGCGTCGTCGTGCCGCTTTTCGCCACCTCGACGCCGTACTCGGTCCCGCGGACGGCAAGGACGGCCGATGGCGTGATCACCAGCCTCTGGGCATCCTCTGAGAATGGCGCGAACAGGGCCCTGACCCGCCCCTTCTGAACCTCGAGCAGGACGCCTGGATACTCGTGAGCGAGCCGGACCCGCGTGCTCGATCCGAGGCGGAATCGGCTCGCGCGTTGGGCGACCTCGAGCTCTGCGTTCGACCGCCAGCCGGTGCGCAGGAGATCGCCGGACCGGACGACGGCGCCGGCGTCGAGGCGCACATCACCGGTCGGCCGCTCACAGAAGAGCTTCCGCTTGACGGCGACGACGCTGTAGTCGAAAGACTGTGGCAAAGGTGTCGGGTCCGCAGCGACCAGGAGCGCCGCTGCGGCGGTGACGGTGAGAGTCTGTTTCCAACTCATGGCTCGTCCTCCTTCGGGTCGAGCGGCAAGCCCAGGCGCTCGGCCTTGCGGTAGAGCGACTTGCGTTCGATGCCGAGGATTGTGGCGGCGCGCGTGCGGTGGCCGCCGACCCGCTTGAGCACGGCTTCGATGTGGAGCCTCTCGAGCTCTTCCAGGGTGAGGTCGTCACCGATCGTGGGAGCTGTCGGGGGCGTGTGGGCCGGCTCCGGACGCAGCAGACGAGCGACGCCCGCGGGGTCGGCCAGGGTGCCACAGTCGACGATCGCTCGCTGGACCACATTCTCGAGCTCGCGGACATTACCGGGCCACTCCCGGGCCTCGAGCAGCCGCAGTACCTCGGCCGAGGCCGGGGGAACGTGGCCGAGTCCGAAGCGTTGGGCGTACAGCCGCCGGAAGTGCTCGACGAGACGGGGGATGTCCGACCGGCGGGTGCGCAGCGGCG
>CAZQYU010000206.1:2509-6128 GCA_964597585.1 uncultured Thermoanaerobaculia bacterium | reverse complement strand
CCTTCGAAGTAGGCGTGCTGACGCGAGTCGATCACCCCGACATCCCAGTTGCTGCTGTAGCTCCTGGTCATGCCGAGCTGCTCACCGGCCACGACAGGCAGCGGCGCCGGGGCGCCGAGCTGGCCGAGCAGGACGATGCGGTCGACGCCGCCCAACCGGATCCAGGCCGCCTCGGGGACAGTGCCGAGAAAGCTCTGAAGACGGGATGAGAGCTCGTGAATGTGGATGAAATAGGAGGTGAGCTGCGGGGTGTGGGAGATGTAGAGCTCATACTCCGGATCGGTCCTGCCGTCCACCTGGCCCTGGATGACCATGACCATCGCACCGTCGCCCATCGCGTTCACTGGATAGGCGTAGGCCCCGTCCGAGACCGGCACGGGATAGCCCAGGTACATGTGGTTCACGGCAAGAACGTGACCCCCACCCGGGTTGAGGTTGCCGAGCGGAACCACGCCGGTCACGTTGGCGATGTCGGTCGGACCGTGGGAGAACACGGACATCGACGGCGACAGCCGGTCCTGGGCCCGCCTCGGCTGGGCGGCCGCGTCGTCGGCAACGAACACCGCGCACAGACCCAGCGCCATGAACGCCTCTGTCCGCAGTCTGAGCCGGAGACCACGCCGCCTACCGGCAAGCTCCTCACCTGAAATCATCGAGCCTCCCACACGAAGTGTCATCCCACCCTATCTCTCGAATGGGGTTCTGAAGCGACACCAGCGCCCATCTCCTCATTGATTCTCTCCGCCGGGGCCGAAGGCCCCGATACAATTATCGGCGTTCTCGTCGAGATCCTTCCTTCAGGCGCGCCGCGTCACTACTGGGGAACGACCTCCACCATGGCACCGGACGAGAACGCCGAGAATTGTGGAGCGTACATCGACTGCAGCGTCGCCGGGGCGACCCGGAAGGTGCCCGCGGTGGCGGCGCGCAGGCGGTACTTGAAGGTGTACTCGCCCGCCGGCAGCCACTGGACGAAGAAGTTGGTGCCGCTGTCCCGCACCTCCTCGTAGGCCGCGATGCCGAGGTCCCAGCGCCACCCCGAGACCAGGGTCTCGGGCTCGAAGCCGGCTGCGCGGGGGTCGCGCAGGTGGACGAACTCGGCGGCGTGGCGCGCCGTCACGGCGAGGTGGACCTCGACCTGGTCACCGACCGCGAGCTTGGCGCCGTCTGAGAGCGGCTCGAGGGTCCACTGGGACCCCCGGCGGACGCGGCGGAAGGTGCGCCGCTCGAGGGCGAAGAGGGTGCCGTCCGCCGCCTCGGGCAGGCGCTCGGTGGAGAGCTGCCAGGTGGCGGTGGCGAAGGCGAGGCCGGGGCCCTGCTTGGTCACCACGACCTCGTCACGGTTGGCGGGAGTCAGCGCGTCGCCGGGGACCACCAGCTGCTGGCGTCCGCTCGGATCCTCTGGGCGAAAGTCGAACCTGGCCTCCTGGCCGCCGGCCGAGACGGTGAAGCGCTCCTCGGCGCCCAGAGCGCCCTCGCCCTGCAGATAGCTGACCAGGGCGTAGACCACCTCGGCGGTGGTGCGGGTCGACTGCCACTCGTTGAGCTGTCGGTTGAGCAGCAGCCACTGGACGAGGCCGTGGCGGCGCGCGTCCTTGGGCTCGAGCTCGACCAGCGCGCGCAGCGCGAGCGCGTGGCCCTCGACGGTGTCGTTGTACCAGAGCCACGCGCGCGGCTCCGGCGCCCAGTAGGTGCCGAGGTCGGGGTCGGTCTTCGCCGAGTCCATCACCGCGTCGAGCACGCGGCGGGCGTCGTCGGTCCGTCCCGCGCGGGCGAGCGCCATCGCCAGCAGGCACTTGACCCGCGGCGGCTGGTCGCGCCAGTGGCGCTCGGCGAGGTCGAGCATCTCGGCAAGGTCGGCGGCGGAGAACGCGCCGCCGGTCCAGCGGAGGTCGGGGTAGGACGTCAGAACGTAGGCGAGGAAAGCGACCTCCTGCCAGCAGCAGTCCTCCTCCACCGCGCGCCGCTTGAGGTCGCCCGCCCACTCGCCGGCGAGCCAGCGCCACGCGCGCTGGACCACGTCGCGGGGCGCGTCGATCCCGAACTCGATCCCGCGCGCGAACCCGGTCAGCACGTACAGCGTCATGTAGCGGGACGGCGGCCCGCCCGGCCACCACGGGAACGCTCCGGAAGCGGTCTGCGACTTCGCGAGCTGGGCGAGGGCCGCCTCGCGCTCCGCCCGCGCGATCCGCGGGTCGAGCACGTTGAGCAGCTCGTCGGGTGTCTCGCCGCCGCCACGGGCGAGGTCGAGCCACGGCGTCTCCTCGAGCGCCATGCGGCGGTTCGGGTCCTCTGCGTTCCACGGCACCAGGCGGGTCTCCCGCGCCGCGGCCTGCTCGGCGAGGTGCGCGACCAGCGGCACCCGGTCGGCCAGGCTGGCGACGATGCCGGCGGAGAGGAAGCGGTTGAGGGTCTGCTCGACGCACTCGTAGGGGTAGCGGCGCAGGTAGGGCAGGGCGCGCAGAGCGCTCATCACGAGCTGAGCGTCGACCGTGACCACGAGCTGCTCGTCGACCCTCGTGGGGTCGTCGCCGCGGATCGCGGCCGGCGCGGTGAGGGTGCGGGTCGCTCCCTCGGTGAGCGCCGCGGTGCGCGACACCGCGAGGTGCATCCGGCCCGGCAGCACCGGCAACGGGCGGCGCTCGCCGTCACCGAGCTCGCCGGCTCGGGCGCGGGCCTCGACCGCGACCGTGCGCAGGCCGCGCGGGGCGGTCACCGGGAAGGTCAGGGTGGTCCCCGCCCCCGGCTGGACCGCGAACGGCACTCCGGCGGCCCCCGAGAGACCGAACGCGGCGCCGAGGTCGTCGCCGGTTGAGGCGTCGACCAGGGTGAGGTCGAGAGCACCCTCGAGAGGGACCTCGCCCGCGTTGTTGACCGTCACTGCGAGCTCGGCCCGGTCGCCCTCGCGCAGGAAGCGGGGCAGCACCGGACGGACCATGAGGTCCTTGACCGAGCGGGTCGTGCGGCGGGCAGAGCCGGCCGCAAGGTCGCGGGTCACTCCCTCAACCCACACCACCCACTCGGTGACCGAGTCGGGGACGGTGAACTCGACCGTCGCCGAGCCGTCCGGGCCGGTCAGCAGGTGGGGCTCGAAGAAGGCGGTCTCGGCGAACTCGGAGCGCAGCTCGACCTGCGGGGCGGCAGTCTCCGATCCGGTGACGACGACCTCTTCGAGGAAGCCCTCGCCGTTGGGGGCCTCGGTTGCAGCGTCCGCCACCATCGGCGCCGCGGCCATCGCCACGCCCTTCATCAGGAAGCGGCCGCGACGTCCCGGACCACCGATCCCATACCGGTCGAGCACGACCAGCCGGTCGGGGGTCGGCTCGGGCGGCATCGACACCCCGGTCCCGTGCCCGGCCTGCCACACGGTCGGCGCGGTACCAAGGCTCGCGCGCAACGGCGGCAGCGACGCCCGCTGCGGGTAGAGGGTGAGCGGGTTGGCCGGCTGGTGGGGCGCGAAGAGGTCGAGGCTGCGGTCGTACATCGAGGCGAGCAGCTCAACCGTGCCCTCAGCAACGGCGCGGTCGTCGGGTCCCTTCACGGTGATCCGGAAGCTCTCCTGGGCGCCCGGCCGGAGGCGATCGCGGAACGACTCGAAGCCGATCTCGAGCCGGCGGTC
>CAZQYU010000206.1:0-2409 GCA_964597585.1 uncultured Thermoanaerobaculia bacterium | reverse complement strand
CCGCGCCCGGACGCGGCGCACCGTCGAGGTCCATCCGCTGCGCGGTCAGGGTGGACGGCTCGCCGGCTGTCAGGAAGCCCCGGTCGAGATCGATGCGCGCCTCGACCGCAACGAAGCCGAGCCGGAACACCCGTTCGGCGGAACGCGTCTCGCCGCCGGGTTCGGTGACGTCGGCTGAGAGCCGGAAGCGGTAGCTCACGCCCTTCTCCGCTGCCTCGCGCTCGTCGGCGGCGGGCGTGAAGGCGACCCGGAAGCTGCCGTCGTCCGCGAGCGCCGCCTCGCCTCCGGCGACCACCTCCGGCGCGGTCTCGGGCCGCGGGCGCCACCAGCCCCACCACGGCGGCCACATCGGCTCGCGGGTGACGGTCCACGCTACGCGGCCCTCGCTCACCGGCAGACCAAAGTAGTAGCGCGCCTCGCCGGTGAACTCGGCCTCGCGGTTGAGGCGCAGCTCCACCTCAGGGGCGGTGACGGTGACCTCGAAGGTCGGCCGCTTGTACTCCTCGACCCTGACCGACGTTGCGCCGCCGAGAGAGCTGACGACTGACCACTCCCCGAGCAGCCGGCCGAGCGGGACCTCGAACGTCCCGGAGGCCGAACCGAACGAGTTGGTCGTGACCTCCTTCGAGGTGACCTCCTCGCCGTTGGCGTCCTCGAGCGTCACCGTCAGCGTCAGACCGTCGACGGTGCGGAAGCGGCCCTCGTCCTCGCGCCCTTCCCAGGCGACCACCTTCCACTGCACGTCCTGACCCGGGCGGTAGACCGCGCGATCGGTCCACACCAGGGCCGAGCGCCGGCTGCGCTCCACCGAAACCCGTTGGTAGAGGGAGCCCTGCTCGACGGCGAGCTCGCCGCGGTACTCGGCGAGGGCGACGAACTGGCCGCCCTCGCTCCGCTTGGCGAAGCTCACGCGTCCGTCGGCGCCCGCACGGCGCGCCTCGACAGGGTGGTGCCCCGTGCGCCAGTTGAACTGCCACAGGGTGACTGCGGCTCCGGACAGCGGCTCGCCGCTGGCGCCCGAGACCACTTCCAGCTCCCAGGCAGCATCGGTGTCGCGGCTCAGGATCACCGGATCGCCGAGCACCATCACGACGGCCGCCTTCCGGCTCGCGTCGTCGGCGAAATCGGACTGGGTCGAGGCCGCCACCAGCCACGCACCGGAGGAGGTCATCGGCGGCACGACGTCGGTCGCATGGGGCCTCAGGTCGCGGGTCGGCGGCAGATTGACGGTCCACACGGTGTCGGGCGGACGCATGCCGACCAGCTTCGCAACCTCGTCCCAGCGCGGGAACAGCGGGCTCTCGCTGCCGCCGCGAAGTCGCGCCTCGATGTCGATTCGCCAGGCGCGGAAGAACGCCCGCTCGAGGTTGGCGTGGGTGAGGCGCAGCGAGCGCCGCCCCGGCGCGTCCGACTCCATCGCCGCGAGGTCGAGCGACGGACCCTCGAGCTGGGCGACCATCGCCGCGCACCTTTTCCCGCCGAAGCTTTCGGGGTGGGCGGCTGCACCCGCGGCGGCCGTGTCGCGAGCCCGGATGCGGGCGTCGGCGGCGCCGTCGGCCTCGAGCATCCGCGCGAGCGCCTCCTGGCCCCGCGACCACCACGGTAGTGAGTGGTCGAAAGCCGCGAGCACCTCCTTGACGTGGGCGACCACCGCCCTCCGGTCGGCGGCCCCGTCACGCGCCTGCCACATCCGGTCGGCGCGCTCGAGGTGAGCCTCGAGCGCGGCCTCGGGCCGCCCCGCCCCGGCATGCCACGCTTCGAGATCGGCGAGCACCGCCGCGATCCGCAGCAGTGGGTGGACGCTCGCGTCGGCGGGGTCGACGCCAGGGTCACCTGAGAGCAGGCGCTCGAGGTCGAGCCTCCAGGCGCCGTTGAGCTCGCCCGGCGACCATGCCCCGGTGTTGGCGAGCTGGGCGACCCAGAGGTAGCTCACGGCATCGCGCAAAGTGCCCCGGATGCGGGGCGGGAAATCGTTGGGCACGAGGATGCCCGCGAGGGCGCCGATCGGCTCGCCGCCCCACTGCCCGCGCCGCGCCCACGTGTCGGCGAAGGCAGCGTTGGCCTCTGCGAGGTAGCGCGCCTGGGTCCAGGTGGCCGGGTCGTCGCCGCCCGCACCGATCTCCTCGCGCTGGGCGATCTCCCACGAGTAGGCGTCGAGGGTCGTGGTCAGCGCGTCGGCGAGGACGAGGTCGAGCACCAGCCGGGAGTGGGGGTCCTCCGGCCACTTCGCCGCCCGCAGCTCGCGCACCGCCGTCTCGATCTCGCCGAGGGCGGTGCGCAGCTTCGTCTGCTCGACCAGCGCCCGGGTCCAGTCGTCCACCGCTCCCGCGGCCTGGGCCTGCTGACCCAGCGCGAGCACCATGTCGAGGGCCGCCTGGTAGCGCTGGTCGTGCTCGAGCCGCTCGACCT
>CAZQYU010000205.1:0-6132 GCA_964597585.1 uncultured Thermoanaerobaculia bacterium | reverse complement strand
CGGCCCTCTGCCCGACTGGAGGAGATCCCTCGACTCGCTCCGCTCGCTCGGGATGGCGGTCTTGGGGGCAGGCGAGCTCCGCCCTTACGTCTCGCCTCTAGCGTCTCGCGCCTGGCGCCTCAGTTCACCAGCGGTGATACGCGGGGTGCCCCTCCTTGACCGCCACGAACACGGCGCGGCAAGTCGCGGTCGTCGTCTCTCCGGCCTCGATCCGGCCCTCGACGACGGCCTTGCGCTCGCTCGCCTCGACCACCTTTGCACGGACCAGCAGCGGACCCCCGGAGGGAGTCGGGGCAAGGAACTTCACCGCCAGCTCGGCGGTGACCGTGCACGGCGGATAGTCGAGCCGCTGGGTCGTCATCAGGTGATAGGCCGCGGTCCAGTTGCAGTGGCAGTCGAGCAGCGTGCCGACGATCCCTCCGGAGACCGCTCCCTGGAAGCTCTCGTGGTGTGGCTCGGGCGTGAACTCGCAGACCACCTCGCTGCCGCGCGGAAACGAGCGGATACGCAGGCCACGCTCGTTGGCCGGACCGCAGCCGAAGCAGCGTGTGGTGGGGGCGTAGGTCTCCTGCAGGCTGGCAGTCATGGCTGGCTCCTCCGAGGTGCCGTCCAGGGTCAACCGTTGCGGAGCCGTTGGACTTCCCCGAAACGACGCGAGGCGCCGGCACGAGCCGGCGCCCCGTCGGCGTGTCGCGGAACTGCTCAGGCTAGCTCTTCTGGTGTGCGCTGACGTCGATGCGGTTGGCGAGACGCGAGCCGTTTTCGGGGGTGTACTCGACCTTGACCCGTTCCCCGAGCTTCAGGTTGTCCAACGCCACCTTGTGATCGCCACGCATGACGGTGACGTCGGGTGCGAGGGTGAACTGTGTGGTCTCGTTGGCGCGGCGGATCCACAGGGTATGGGCGTGGCTGTCGGCCTTGGCGATCACGCCGTATGCGACATCCAGGTGATTCGCTGCCATCGCCGAGGCTGCCAGACCCAGCCCCAGCACCAGCGCGAGCACGATGACGGTCTTTGAACGCATGAAAGATCTCCTTTCCTGCCGGCGCAACTTCATCCGGCTTGCGAGATTCGTTCGCATTTTTTGTGCCATTTGATCATAAGCCTTTGAGGAAAAACTGCTTGAGGTCTCCAGGCGATGGAGCTTTGAGCGCGAATGGACCTCGCACCACGTCACTCTGGCATTCCCGCTCTGACATTCGTGGCCGGAGCCGCGTCTCTGCCAGAGGCGACTCTCGCTTCGGGCCTTTCAGCAAGCGATGTGCTCTCGTCATGTGCTGGGTTTCGTGGACGACGTCACAGGGCGCCGATTCTACGTGCCGTTGGGCGCCTCGCAGCTCGCGGAAGCCGGCCGATGCGGCAGCGGCCTGGATTCCGTCAGGAATCGTTGCTGTGTGGGCAGCTCGTGAAGGGAATCCGTCCAGAGGCGATGCGCGCGGCGTACCATGCCGCGACTGTCAGGGGCACTGCTGCCAGGACGTCGATGACGTAGTGGTAGCTCAGCAGGATGGTGGACGCGATGAGGAGCGCGGCGAGCGGCAACAGCGCGCGGTACAGCCCGCGCAGACGGCGGCGGGCGCAGGCGAGGGCGGCCAGCGTGACCATGGTGTGGCCGGACGGGAAGACATCGCTCTTGGTGGTCTCCCACCGGTCGAGGTGGGTGCGGATGGCACCGCCGATGAGTCCGTCCGGGAGGGTGGCGTAACGTTCACTGGCGATCCCGGTCCGGGGGCCGTAGGCCGGTACGGCGAAGTACCCGGCGTAGGACACGAGAAAGGTGAAGGCGAGCACCGCCGTGACCCGCGGCAGGTTGGGGTCCCGCCGCCAGGCGAGAGCGATCACCACCGCCAGTGGGATGAGGTAGAACGACGCGTACGCGAGGGTGAGCAGGTCGGCGCCCCACGCGGGCAGGGATAGGTTGGCGAGTGCGCTTTGCAGCTCGGGGCCGAGCAGTGAGCGGTCGATGGACGCGAGGATCCGGTCCCGAATCGGCGGGTGGTCGACCAGCACCAGTGCTCCGATGTGGAGATAGACGTAGACGATCACCGGGAATGGCGACAGCTCGCGGAGCCAGTAGCGCCATGGTGCCGACCCCGCCGCAGTGAGCCCGATCAGAGCGAGGTAGGCGACAGCCGCGCCGACCGGGCCGACGACGGCGCCGGGTCCCAAGAGGGAGAGATGGCGCAGCGCGATCAGGGACATGAGGATGAGTGCGACCAGGAGGGCCGCCTCCGCAGGACGCGGAACCGGAAGCCAGGTCAGGACCGCGTCCCACAAGGAGATCGGCGCCGCCTCGGTCGAGGTGGCGTCGCTGAGAGGAGCTCGCGGATGACCGGTACCGCGCATCACGTACCCGGGGGTCATTCTACGCCACGCGCTCTCCCGGCGGCGGCCGGACCGAGACGTGCGCGGTGAGCGATGGGAGAACCTCGAATGGGCGCAGCCCATTGCAGGAGCTGGTTGGGCAGAGGCCCAGGCCGGAGACTATATTCCGCCGCCGTTCTCGAAGCGCTCGCTGGTGAAGGTCGACTGCGAGATCCGGCTTCCCGACGGGACGTTGCGCGTCAACCACACGTTGCCGCCGATGACCGACCCCGCACCGATGGTGATCCGTCCGAGAATGGTCGCCCCGGAGTAGATCGTGACGTCGTCCTCAATGATCGGGTGACGGTCCATGCCCTTGATCGGGTGGCCGTGCTCGTCGAGAGGGAAGCTCTTGGCGCCCAGGGTGACGCCCTGGTAGATCCGAACGCGGTCGCCGATGCGACAGGTCTCGCCGATGACGACCCCGGTGCCGTGGTCGATGAAGAAGCGTTCACCGATCTTCGCTCCGGGGTGGATGTCGATGCCCGTCAGGCTGTGGGCGTGCTCGGAGATGAGCCGCGGGATGAGAGGTACGCCGAGCCGCTCGAGCTGATGAGCGATGCGGTGGCTGGTGAGTGCGAGCACGCCCGGATAGCAGAAGATGGCCTCGGCGGGGCTCGGGGCCGCCGGATCGCCTTCGTACGCCGCGACTGCATCGAGGGCCAGCAGGCGCCTGGTCTCGGGGAGTGAGCGCAGAAAATCCGCGGTGATCTGCTTGGCTTGCGACAGGCACTGGGCGAGCACGCGGTCGCCGGGTTCGCGGGCACATGCGAAGCACAGGCCGCGATGGACCTCATCGACCATGATCAATGAGGCGCGGTGGAGGGTGGCGCCGAGGTGGTATGGGAGGCTGTCGTCGGTGACGTCACGATTGCCGAAGAAGCCCGGGAAGAGCACCGCCCGAAGCAGCTCGACCATCTGGATGATCTCGTCCCGGGAGGGAAGTGGGTGGCCCTGGAAGGTGCGCCGCAGAGACGTCGCGAGACAGTCCCTCTGCGCGTCCAGGGTAGCGACGACCTCGGTCAGAGCGTGGTCGACCTCGCCCACGCTATGGTTGTGGAACTGGGGCTCGTGGACGGGCAGCTCAGCCATCGGGTGCCTCCAGGGTCGGGAAACACCTGACCCCCGAAGCCTAGTCCCGGAGGCAGGAATACCACAGAGGAGCACAGACATCCCTCACCCACCCAGGAGAGCTCGGCCCTGCCCGTTGACGAGCAGGGCCGAGCTCCTTCCGGTCGGGAGGACGGGCCATGTGTCCGTCTCTGTGCCTCTGAGTCTCTGTGGTTCAATCGGTTGCTACGGTTCGGGGACCGAGAAGGTGTCACATTCGTCCATGTTGCCGCTCGCGAAGCCCTGGCGAAACCACCGCACCCGCTGCGCCGAGCTGCCGTGGGTGAACGAGTCGGGAACAACGTACCCGCGTGACTGGCGCTGGATGCGGTCGTCGCCGATCGCGCTGGCGGCGTTGAGCGCCTCCTCGAGGTCGCCGGGCTCGAGGATGCTCAGGCTGCGGTCGGCGTGATACGCCCACACGCCGGCCAGACAGTCGGCCTGCAGCTCGAGCCGCACCGAAAGAGCGTTGGCCCCGGCCTCGTCGGCGCGACCTTGCAGGCGGCGGACCTGATCCGAGATGCCGAGCAGGTTCTGAACGTGGTGCCCGATCTCGTGGGCAATCACGTAGGCCTGCGCGAAGTCGCCGGGAGCGCGGAACCGGCTCCGCAGCTCGTCAAAGAAGGCGAGATCGATGTAGACCTTGTGGTCGCCGGGGCAGTAGAACGGGCCCATGGCGGCTTCGCCGAGCCCGCATGCGGACCGGGTCGCGCCGGAGAACAGCACCAGCGTCGGCGCCTGGTAGCGGGTGCCGCGGCTCGCGAAGATCTCGCTCCACGTGTCCTCGGTTTCGGCGAGCACGGCCGACACGAAGTCGGCGCCCTCGTCTGCGGCGCCCGACGCCGGACCGCCGGGCTCGACCGAGGCTGAGGGCGGCAGGCTGTCACTCGGCATTTGCTGTAGCAGCTGGGTCGGGTCCACGCCCAGCAACAGCGCGATCACGACGACAACCAGCAGCCCGACCCCGCCGAGGCCACCGACGGCGACCCCACGCCCGACGCTCATGCCGCGCCGATCCTCGACGTTCGCACTCCTGCGGCTCTGCCTCCAGCGCATGGCCCTGCCCCCTCGTTCCAGATCGACAACCCCAGGATAAGTCATGCCGAAGTCGATTGTTCCCCCGTTCCCACCGGTCTGGCGTTGCACTACTGCTGCGATAGATTCCTGCAGCCAAGACGAATGTGGGGACCGACGAGGTTGAGAATGAGGATGCGAAGTCCCGGAGAAGTCGTGGCCGCGGCCGCCTTCTTGATCACACCGACACCCACCTCGACCCCGCGCGTGACCCCCAAGGCCGGTCATGCCGGTGCCGGCCCTCGGCCGCGGCGGCCTGCTGATCTTCGTCGGACTGCTCGCTGTGCTCAGCGTCGGTCTGCTGTTCCTGCGTCGTAGCTGACAGCACCCTCGCTCTGAACAGACGAGCCGGGAGCCACGCTCCCGGCCCGTTGTGATCAGCCAGACCGCCAACCCGTACCCTGTCGGCAGGAATACCGCCCCAGAGGCGAACCTTGTGATGTTGTGCGGGTGGCTCGGCGCAAGTGGTCGAGCCCCCGGCGGGAGCGACGGGACGTGACGCAGAAGCGGTCTCTCAGCTGGGCGGTGGTGCTGGTGCTCGCGGCGAGCACCGGTGGCGCCTGTCGCTCGGCCTACTACGCGGCCTGGGAGCAGCTCGGGCGCGAGAAGCGGGACCTGCTGCGCAACGACGTCGAGAAGGTCGGTGTCGACCAGAAGCGGGCGGCGGAGAGCTTCACCACGGCCCTCGACAGGCTGCGTGCGCTCGGAACGGTCGATGCGCCCGAGTTGGAGCACCGGTACGACGCACTCAAGCTCGACCTTGAACATGCGGAGGACCGGGCCGGAACCGTGAGGGCACGGATCCGATCGATCGAGAGCATCGCGGCGGATCTGTTCGAGGAATGGGAGCGCGAGATCGGCACCATGAAGAGCAGTGACCTCAGGCAGAAGAGCCGCGCCAAACTCGCGGCGACGCGCGGTCGCTACAACACAATGCACCGCTCCTTGCGGCAGGCCGAGGCGAGCATGGACCCGGTGCTCGACCAGCTGCGAGACGACGTGCTGTTTCTCAAGCACAACCTCAACGCGAAGGCGGTCTCCGGCCTGGACGTCCAGGTCGGGGACATCGAAACCGACGTGCGAGACCTCATCGAGCGGATGCAGGCCTCGAGCGCCCAGGCCGAAGCCTTTCTTGGGACCCTGGACGACTGATTCCGGCCGCGAGACACCGTGCGCGGCGGACTGGAGAGAATTTATGCGACTCGGAATCATCATTATTTGTCTACTGGGTACTCTCGCTGTTGCTGTGGGGGACGCGGCAGGGGACGACTACGTGGAACGGATGGCACGGGAGCACCGCGACGACGCGCCGATCGCGAGCCCGGCCACCGCCGCGGCTCCGTCCGTCCCGGTCACCGGCGCCGATGTCCGTTACGCCACCGTGGGCGGGCACGAGGTGATCGGCTATCTCGCACGACCAGAAAGCGTGGAGCAGGGGATTCCGGGCGTGATCGTGATCCACGAGTGGTGGGGTCTGAACGACAACATACGGGCGATGGCCCGTCAGCTCGCCGGGCAGGGCTACGCTGCGCTCGCGGTCGATCTCTACGGCGGCTCCGTGGCGGAGACCCCCGAGAAGGCCC
>CAZQYU010000204.1:0-6149 GCA_964597585.1 uncultured Thermoanaerobaculia bacterium | reverse complement strand
TCGACGGCAAGGCGGGCGATCCGGTGCCGTTCGAGGCGCGCTACGACCTCGACCGCCCCGCCGAGCGCGAGGCGGTGTTCGACCAGGCGTGGCGCGCCATCGAGGTCAACTTCTACGACCCCAAGTTCGACGGGGTCGACTGGTCGGCGGTCCGCGACGCCTATCGACCGTGGGCCCTCGAGGCTTCCACCGACGCCGACTTCGCCGACGTCATGAACCTCATGCTCGGCGAGCTCAACGCCTCCCACATGGGCTATCGGCCCCGGCGGAAAGACGACGGCGACCGGACCGGCTGGATCGGCGCCCTTTTCGACCCCACAGCGGGCGGGCCCGGTCTGCTCGTCCGCGAAGTCCTACCGGACTCCCCGGCCGCACAGGTGGACGTCGCAGTGGTGCCGGGCGAGCGGGTCGTCGCCGTCTCGGGCCGCGCCCTGGAGGCAAACCGCAACATCAACGAGCTTCTGGTCGACACGGTCGGCCGCCGCATCCCCGTGACCATCCTCGGTCGCGACGGGAAGGAGCGCCAGGTTGCAGTCGTCCCGATCTCCGGCCGCGACGGCCTCCAACTGCGCTACGAGGAGTGGGTCCGGGAGCGCAGGCGGATCGTCGAGGAACGCTCCCACGGCCGACTCGGGTACGTCCATATCCAGGGCATGAACATTCCCTCCTTCGAGACCTTCGAGCGTGGGCTGTACTCCGCGGCGCACGGCCGCGAGGGACTGATCATCGACGTCCGGACCAATGGCGGCGGCTGGACGACGGACTACCTGCTGACCGTGCTCGAGGTCCGTCGGCACGCCTTCACCGTGCCTCGCGGGGGCGACCCCGACGTCCGCGCCTACCCTCAGAACCGGCTTCCGCTCGCCGCCTGGACGCGCCCGGCGCTGACCGTGTGCAACGAGGAGTCCTACTCCAACGCTGAGATCTTCTCGCACGCGTTCAAGACCCTCGACCGCGGCCTCCTGGTCGGGACGCCCACCTTCGGAGCGGTCATCTCGACCGGCGCCGCGAGCCTGCTCAACGGCGCGCTCGTGCGCCTGCCCGGACGGGGCTGGTACATTGCCGGGTCTGGCGCGAACATGGAGCTCCACGGCGCCGTTCCCGACGTCATCGTCGAGCAGCCGCCCGGCGAGGACACCGCGGTCGACCACGACGCCCAGCTCGAGAAGGCCGTCGACGTCTTCCTCGCGGGCATCGAGAAGGACCCGCACTACGGCGCGTGGTGAGCCGCGACGCGGGTCTTCGTCATCTTGAGACATGGCATGGGAAGCGAGCATGCCGGGTCGCCTCTGTCACCTGCTGTGGCATACTGCTGTACACATCCGGCTGCCGACTCAGGCGGTCCGTCGTCATGGGACGGTGACATGGGCCTCGACGTCAGTGAAGTGGCCAAGGCCACGGCGAACATCGAGCGGATCCGCAGCTTTCTCGCACCGCGTGTCGAGTGGGCGGTCAACCCGCAAAGCCGTGCGGCGCTGGTTCGCATCGTCCTTTCCCTCCAGTCGATCGAAGCCGCGGTGGTGCACCTGCTGGGCGAGCACGAACCTTCCGATCTCGGGCCCGCTCCGCCTGGCGCGGTCGAGGCTCTCGAGCCGGGCTCGCTCAACGAAGCGCGGCTGGCCAAGATCGCTCAGTTCGCCGACCAGCTCGCGCACTGGTTCGAAGCACATGACGGTCAGGAGCCCGGCACCGCCGCGACAGAGCTCGGGCGGCTCCGCCAGGGGCTCACTCTGACCGTACACCTGATGGAGAAGATGATCGGGATCGAGACGCCCTCCACGGCCGAGGCTCCGGCTGCGGTCCCCCCTGCCGCCGACCTCCTCCCCGAAGCGGACCCGCTCCCGGGTGACGAAGAGAGAACGGTCGGATCGGGACCTGTTGCCCTCGGCCCGGCATCGGCCAGCAGGATCGGCCGGGCGGCGACCGTCCCGGGCGAAGGCAGGGAAAAGCTCGGGCAGCTCTCCCGCCCAGCCGCCCAGCGCAGCGATGCGCTCGTTCTCGACCCTGCGGGGGAGGAGGAGCTCCTGGTCATGCGCAACGACCAGGTGGAGCTCAGTCCCTCAACCCGGCGGCGGCTCGATGAGTATCTTGAATCGGAGCAGGTCGAGCTTACCAAGCTCGATCGCCGCACCTTCGAGCGCAAGGTCCTGCGCTGGATCGAGGCGATTCCGATCGGCCAGATCCTGATCATCAAGATCACTGACCTGAACGACCGCACTGAGCCCTACGCCCGCTACCAGCCCCGTCCGACGGCGGACCCTGAGTAAGAACCCGATACCACGGAGGCACAGCGCGGGCTCCGCCCGCAACCCAGCGTCTTGAGACGCGAGGCTCCGCCAGTGAGGTGTGGGGAGTCAGGAGTGAGGCTTGGGCGGCGAGCGCAGGCGCCCTCCGGTGGTGGTCGTCTTTCGGGCGCGGGTTTCTCACCACGAGGACACCAAGACACAAAGAGGACACTCGTTGTGTCCAGCGCGGCCGCGTCGGGGCGACTCGAACCGGGAGGAGACAAGCTCCTCCCCTACTCTTCACTCTTCACTCTTAACTCTCCACTCTTCACCCGCCAAGCGCTCGAGCAGCTCATCCACCATGGCGAAGGTCAGTCCCCAGATGACACGACCATGCCAGCGGAAGCACGGCAAGGTGATCTCGGCGCCGCCGTGGTGCCACGCCATGGTCGACCGGTTGGCGCGCTCGGCGAGGAAGGCGAGCGGCACCCAGAGGATTTCCTCGACTTCGTGGTTGGTGACCATGGGTCGGCGGACGGTGAGCTCGAACACGAAGGGTACGATGACCAGGCCCATCGGCCGGCCGCGGCCGATCGCCGCGAGGTCCGACAGGCGCCCCAGCGCCGCCGCGTCGCGATCGAGGTCGATGCCGACCTCCTCGAGCGTTTCCCTGCGGACGCCCGATCCCGGCGTTTCGCCCGACTCCACTCGGCCGCCGGGAAACGCCATGTGCCCCGACCACGGGTCGTCCGGGTGCTCGGCTCGGTGGATGAAGAGAAGCTCCGGTCCCCCGGCTCCTTCCGCGATGACGGCCGCCACCGCGGCGAAGCGGCTTTCGGGCGTGCTCGGCAGCTCGGAGAATGAACTGCGGGCGAACGCTGCCCGCACGCGGGTCATCGTCACGCCAGCCTGCACGTCTCACCATGTCTCGTCGCGACGGTCGCCGTCATGTCTGGGTGAACTCCTGCCGGATGGCATCCCATGCCCCGCGGTACTCGATCTGGGCCTTGACCCGCTGGATCTCCTCCGCCTCGTTGGGCGCGCCGCGCATGGCGGCGAGGGTCGCGATCACCTCCAGGCTGACCGGAGGACGACCGACCACCGACAGGTAGGTGTTGCGGACGATCGCCAGCCGCCGGGGCGTGGCCAGATCGCGCAGGTCGTTGACCGTGCCGACTCCGCGGCTGTAGAGGAACTTGAGGATGTTGTTGATGTCACGCTGGGCGCAGGCGATCCCGAACTCGGCGAGGACTGAAGGCAGGTTCTCGGCCTCGAGCGAGTCCTCGGCCTCGTAGCTGGCCTCCTCCTGGAATCGGTTGAGCTCCTCGTAGAGCAGCGTGAAGTGCTCGTCGATCGCGTTGAGCATTTTGGCCAGGATCGTGAACTGGCGCCTCGCGGCGACGTTGGTGCGGCTGCCCGGCTTGTAGCCGAGGTGATGCTCCATCACACTCCACAGCTCCTGGGTCACGGTCTGCACCTGAAGCTCGAACCACGGCCGATCTCCCTCCGGCACCACGCTCGAGCGCAACCGGAGCGTGTAGTGGATCGAGCTGTACCCGCTCTCCTTCTCCTGCTGTACCAGGTGGTCGAGGCCGAGCAGGCGGACCTGGCTCGCACTCATGTACGCGGTGGCCGGCTCCTCGGCCGAGACCTCGACCACGTCCGAGCCCCGCAGCTCGCGGTCGATCAGGGGGAGATGGCTGAGCACGTAGACCAGCACCCGAACGCCAATGGTGTCGTGCATGCGGCGGAAGCTGGCCGGCACGACGCCGTCCGGGAAGCTCTCCGGCTTGCGGAAGATCTTGTCGACGACCTGCTCGGGACGCTTGATCCGGCTGAAGGCCATCCGGACCGGCGTGGGGATCGGGATGCGATTGGTCCGTTTGTACTTTGCCCAGTGCTCGGGTTGCTGCCACCGCTCGAGAATCGCCCGGACTTCGCGCTGGGTCGGCTGCAGGACCTCGCGGACATAGACCTCGTAGGCCTGGAGAAACTCCCGCAGCCCCTCGGGATCGGGCGCCGGGCTGCGCCCGCGGGCGCCGTTGAGGACGTGCGGCATCGAGCCATCGTAGGGACCGAGTGGCTCGGGGCCGTCGCCCGCCCAGCTCGAGTCGAAAGGCCCCGGATCACTCACGGCAGAGCCGGTCGATGGCCTCGTCCTGGCTGGTGAAGATCCGGAAGATCTCGTCGAGCCGCGTGAGCCGGAGCAGGGCGAGGATGCGCTCTTGCGGATTGAGCAGGGCGAGCCTCCGGCCCGCCTCGTCAAAGCGCTGCAGGTGACCCACCAGCTCTCCGAGCCCGGTCGAGTCGACGTAGTCGATTGCCGACAGATCGACCAGCACCGGACCTGAGCCGGAGCTCAGCAAACCCCCGAGCCGGCTCGAGAACTCCTCGGCGGACTCCCCGACTCTGATCACACCCTCGATCGAGAGCACCGTGACGCCGTCCTGCTCGGAGCTCGTGATCTTCATCCCTCCGCCTCCTCCTTGCTCCCGTCCGCCTGGGTGATGACGCCGGCGGCGGCAAACGCATCGCATGCCCTGCGAAGCACCTCGGCGCCCCATTGTATGGGTCGCCGCGCGACCTGGGCAAGGAGCTTCAGCCGCTCCGTTTCTCCGTGGTCGGAGACCACCTTCAGTGCGCCCCACGGCACCTGCCACATCTCGGCCGTGGCCGCCACTGCTGCGCTCTCCCAGTCCACCACGACCAACCCTCCTCGCCTGCGAGGCTCGATCGGTGGCCGGTGGGCGGGTGAAGCAACGTGGCCCTCCCAGCAGGCCACCCGGGCCCGCCCACAGCCTGGAACGACGGTGAGCTGACGGATGAGCTCGGGCTCGGGCTCGAAGTGATGCGGGATGTGCACCGGAAGCTCGCCGAGAGCGGCCAAGGCGACGTCCACCACCTCGGTCGCCGCCACCACCGTCCCCACCCGGACTGCAAGGTCATGGCAGCCGGCCGTGCCGAAGCTCAGCAGGACCCACGGCTCGAGGTACTGGATCGCCGCCTGGGTCGCAGCGGCGGCAGCGACCTTGCCCGGTCCGCAGCGGATCACCGCGTACGGAAGCTCCCAGAGCTCGCCGCGGTAGAGCATCCACTCGCCCCAGGGCTCTCGGGACATGTTGCGGCCTACGGCCGCCGCCGCCCGAGCCTCGAACGCGTGCGCAGCGATCACGACGACGTTCTGGCTCACCTCTCCTCCCGGCGTCTCGTCATGGTAGCACCGGGCCCGCTCCAACACCGTGAGCAGGAGCTTGTCATGCGCCATGAAACCCTCGGCGCCCGCTCTCGTATCAGCACCACAACGGACCTATTACCTCCTCCTTTCTCACGCCCCGCTCGGACCCGCGGGGCAAATTTTTCCTCCGCCCGCGGCCGCACGTTCGGCCTTCCACGACACGACGAGGACTCCAGAACCGGGTACGCTGGAGGCGAGGAGCAACGTGAAAGCGCGCCAGATGCTCAAGCTCGGCATCCCGGGCGGGGACGCGCTGCGGTTGGCGGAGCGTGCAGCGGCAGCGCTCGCCGCCGGCGGCGCCGACACCCGCGAGATCCGGCGACGCTTCCTGGCCGTCGTCGCGGCGCCTGGAGACCACCTCGAGTCCCCCGAGCTGGGCGCGCTCGCCGCCGCCCTGGTCGCGCTCGAGGTGCGTGCGTCCAAGGACGGCGTCCGCAGCGAGGCGGTCCGATATCGACGCTGGGGTGACGATGTCGAGCCCACCGCCCTCACCCAGATGGACAACGCCTGCCGGCTGCCGATCAGCGTCGCGGGCGCCCTCATGCCAGATGCCCACCAGGGCTACGGTCTGCCGATTGGCGGCGTGCTCGCCACCCGCAACGCCGTCATCCCCTACGCGGTCGGCGTCGACATTGCGTGCCGGATGAAGCTCTCGGTCCTCGACCTGCCGCCCGAGGAGCTCGACCGGC
>CAZQYU010000203.1:0-6182 GCA_964597585.1 uncultured Thermoanaerobaculia bacterium | reverse complement strand
ACGCCTACGCATTCGTCCAGAACGAGGCAGACTACGTCGAGTACAGCGACCTCGCGACCGCCATCGCGATGCGCCGGCGCGCCCGCCGCCTCTACCGCCGCGCGCGGGGCTACGGCATGCGCGGTCTCGAGGTCGATCACCCCGGATTGCGCGCCGCACTCGCCGCTGACCCTGTCGCGGCGCTCGCGCCGGTGACGCGCGATGAGGTGCCGCTGCTCTACTGGACCGCCGCGGCATGGGGCTCCGAGATCTCGCTCGCCAAGGACGATCCCGATCTGGCCGTCGAGCTCCCGCTGGCGGCCGCCATGATGGACCGCGCACGCGAGCTCGACCCGAGCTGGAACCTGGGCGCGATCTGGGATTTCTACATCAGCTACGAAAGCCGACCGGCGGCGGCCGGCGGCTCCGTGGAGAAGGCCCGCGCCGCCTTCGACGAGGCGATGCGGCTCGCCCGGCGCCGGCGCGTGTCGCCGCTGGTGAGTCTGGCCGAGAACGTCGACGTGGCGACTCAGGACCGCGCCGAGTTCACGGACCTCCTCGAGCGCGCGCTGGCGGTGGACGCCGACACCACGGGCGATCAGCGACTCGCCAACCTGATCGCCCAGAAGCGCGCCCGCTGGCTGCTCGCGCACGCCGACGACCTGTTCATCGAGTAACGAAAGGACGCACCCTGTGAATCTCCCCACGAGAGCCCGCACGATCCTGCTCATCGCCCTGGTGGTGCTCGCCGCCGGTGCTCCGGCCGAGGCGCAACGGGCCATGATCAAGATGGCGACCCTGGTTCCCCAAGGCTCGAGCTGGCACACGACCCTGCAGGAGATGGCCGCGAAGTGGCAGGATGCGTCCGGCGGCAAAATCAAGGTACGGCTCTACCCCGGCGGAGTCGCCGGCGACGACGGCGACGTGGTGCGCAAGATGCGCCTCGGCACGCTGGACGCCGGCGTACTCGCGATCGGGGGCTTCACCGACATCGACCGCTCGATCTACGGCCTGTGCCTGCCGATGATGTACGACTCCTACGCGGAGCTCGACGCGGTCACCGAGAAGCTCGAGCCGGAGCTCCAGAGGATCTATGCCGAGAAGGGCTTCGTCGTGCTCGCCCTGACCGACGCCGGCTGGGTCCACTTCTTCTCCACGTCGCCGGTGCGCACCCCGGACGACCTCAGGAAGCTCAAGATGTTCTCGTGGGCCGGCGACGACCAGGGAATCGAGCTGTACAAGGCGGCCGGCTTCAAGCCTGTGCCGCTGCCCTCGACCGAGATCTCGACCGCCCTCCAGACCGGCCTCGTCAACGCCGTGCCGACGACCTCGCGGGCGGCTGTTCTGCTGCAGTGGTATCGCCACGCCCCCTACATGACAAACCTCCGCTGGGCGCCACTGATGGGCGGGGTGGTGCTGTCCAAGGCCGCCTGGAACAAGGTCCCCGAGGACCTGCGTCCGGCGTTCCGGGCCGCGGCCCGGGAGGCGGCGGAGAAGCTCTCGGCCTCGACCCGTGCCGGTGAGGCCGACGACGTCGCCGCGATGGAGGCTCACGGGCTCACGGTGGTCGAGGTCGATCCCGCCGCCCTCGCCCAGTGGCGTAGCGCCGCCGAGGCCGTCTACCCGACCCTGCGGGGGTCGTTCGTGCCCGCGGAGATCTTCGACCAGGCGATGCGCGCACGCGACGCCGCGCGCACGGAGGCGAAGAGCTCGAGGTAGAGACGGTGCCCGCCGGACCGCTTCGGCGACAATAGACCCATGGACGTTCGCAACCTGCCCCGGAGGTTCGAGGGCTGGCTGATCGTGGCGGCCTTCCTGGCCGCGATCTCGCTGCCGCTCGTCGATGCAATCGGCCGTCCGTTCGGCGGCTTCCACATCCCCGGCAATGCGACCTACCTACAGCAGCTCACCCTGTGGCTCGCCTTCCTCGGCGGGCTGCTCGCGGTGCGCGAGGGCACCCACCTGACCCTGTCCACCGCCCAGATCTTCCACGAGGGCAGTCGCGCTCGGCGCGCGGTGCAGACCTTTGCGATGTCGGTGGCTGCAGCGGTGACCGCGGTCCTCGCCTGGGGTGCGTTCCAGGTCGTGATGGCCGACCGCCAGCAGGGCGCGCACTTCACCATCGGGCTGCCGGTGTGGATGGCCGAGCTGGTGATGCCGGTGTGCCTGGTCCTGATGGCGGGGCGCCTCGCGTGGCGGGCCTCGCCGCACTGGCCGGGTCGTGCCACCGCCGTCGCGGCGGTCGCGGCCGCATTCGCGCTCGGCGTTCTGCCGCAACCCCCCTCCGGACCCGCGCTCTGGCTTCTGCTCGGCCTGGTGCTCGCGGCGACGATCCTCGGCAGCCCGGTCTATGCGGCGATGGCCGGCGTCGGAATGCTGCTGTTCTTCGCCGAGTGGACTCCGGTGTCGGCGGTGCCGGCCGAGATCTACCGCCTCGTCGCCTCCCCCACCCTGCCCGCGATCCCGCTGCTCACGGCGTGCGGCTACATCCTCGCCGAGTCGCATGCCGCACACCGCCTGGTGCGCTTCTTCCGCGCTCTGTTCGGCTGGATGCCGGGTGGGATCGCGGTCCTGGTCGCCGGGGTCTGCGCCCTGTTCACGACCTTCACCGGCGGCTCCGGGATCACGATCATCGCGCTCGGCGGTCTGGTCTACCCGATCCTGCGCGAGGACGGCTACTCCGAGCGCTTCTCCCTCGGGCTCGTGACCGCCGGCGGCAGCCTCGGGCTGCTGTTCCCACCCAGCCTGCCGGTGATCCTGTACTCCGTGGTCGCCAGCGTACCGGCCGACAACCTCTACCTGGCGGGGCTCCTGCCCGGCGCACTACTGGTGCTGCTGGCCGCCGGCTATGGGATTCTGGTCGGACGCCGACAGCAGCGCAGCACCGTGCCGTTCTCGCCCAAGGAGGTCGTGCTTGCCACCTGGGAGGCCAAGTGGGAGCTCCTCGTTCCGGTTGTGGTGGTGGGCCTGTTCGCGACCGGCCTGGCATCCATGGTCGAGGCTTCGGCGGCCGCGGCCGCCTACGCCCTGATCGTCGAGTGCTTCATCACCCGCGACATCCACCCGGTGCGCGAGCTGCCGGCGGTGCTGCTCAAGGGCGGCGCCCTGGTCGGCGCGGTGCTCATGCTGCTGGCCTCGGCGATGGGCCTGACCTCGTACCTGGTGGACGCCCAGATCCCCACCCGCCTGCTCGCCTTCGTCCAGGCGCACGTCAGCTCGCAGGTGGTCTTCCTGCTGGTGCTCAACGTGATCCTGCTGGTGCTCGGCTCGGTGCTCGAGATCTACTCCGCGATCGTGGTGCTGACCCCGCTCGTCGCGCCGCTCGGTGTCGCGTTCGGCGTCGACCCGGTGCACCTCGGGGTGATCTTCCTCGCCAACCTCGAGCTCGGCTTCCTGTTCCCGCCGGTGGGCCTCAACCTCTTCCTGTCCGCGTCCCGCTTCGGCACCCCGATCACGAAGCTCTACCGCGCGGTGCTGCCGTTCCTGCTCATCCTCGGCGTCGGCGTTCTGCTGATCACCTACGTCGACGCCATGTCGCTCGGGATCCTGCGCCTTCTCGGCCGCTGACGACGAGGCGGGCCGCCTCGTCAGGGCCGGAAGTTTGACGCGTCCCCCACTCGCACCCAGCGGTCGCCTTCGCGCGCCAGCAGCTCGACCCACGCCGCGATCCACTCCACCGGCTCCTGCCCGCCGTCGCCGCGCCGACGCCCTCCCGCGGCCTCGACCTCGCACGCGAGCCACGCCAGGCTCCCGTCCCGGGCGAGCCCGACCACCACCGGCCGGCGGTCGCGATAGAGGTGGTACGAGGTGCCGCCGAGGTAGGCCGCAACCCGCGTCCGCCGCTCGGCCAGGCTGCGGCGGACCAGCTCGCCCCGGTTCACAGACAGGTAGCGCTCGACCTCGTCCGGCAGCCACAGGCCGGGATCGCTCCGGCGGTGGGCCTCGATCGCCCGGTGGTGCATCAGCGCGACCGCGGCGAGGTCGTCGAGGCGCGCCGCGAGCCACACCGGGTCCTCTTCCGGCGGTCCGAAGACGCCCGGCTCGATCTCGACCGGGGCGACCAGCTCAAACCTGTAGCGAAACACGTTGTCGCCCTGGCGGAGCTCGAAGCTGCGGAACAGCGTCAGACCACTCTCCTCCCGCCAGTTGTCCGGATGGATGACGATCGAGTCGCCGGCCTCCTCGCTCACCGGGTTGATCGTGAGCTCGAGCGGAAGGTGGGTGCCGGGGTCGAGGCACAGGGACGCGGGCCGACCGCCCTCGTCCGACATGGCTACGAGGCGGCACGGCCTCTCCCCAACCCTGCCCTCACCCGCATCGATGATGTTCCGGAAGCGGTCCTGTGCGGCGAGCACGGCGAGGTGAAACTCGTGGCCGCGCACGAATGCGCGCACCGCCGGATCGACCGTGGCGGCACCGGGCCCGTCGTCTCCCCACCGCCACACGCGGTCCCCGGACACGAGGATTCGTGTCGTGCCCTCGGCGGTGTGCTGACGGAAAAAGGTGATGCCCGGTCGCACCGAGATGACGTCGGTCGTGAAGGTCTCCCCGTCCGGGCCCTCGCAGGCGGCGACCGTAACCATGCCGGAGGCTGCACGGTGCTCGGACGGCCCGAGCGCGGTCAGCATGCCGTCCAGTGCCGAGGCCGCGGCGGAGGATCCCGCCCCGAACGCGACAGCGGCCGCGACGGCCAGCTCATAGTACTGCGCCATGTCCACCTCCGGTGGCTTCAGTCTTTGTACGTCGCCCCGGACGACCGGTTCACCGGTCGAGGAGGTACAGGGGGCGGACCCGCAGGCTGGAGGACGCTCAAGGCCCGCCCTCAACCGGTGCGGGCTCCGGCCCTCCGGGCGGCTCTGCGGTGCCGCCCTTGACGAACCGGCTGCGCGTGTCGCTCGAGTTCGTCTCGGATTACCTCGACAGGCGTCATGACCCGCGCTTTCCACGCCCGGCGCGGACTCCGCTCGGACGACCGCGCGAGTCCATTCCGAGGCGATCCTCGGAGATGGACCGAGCGGCTGCCGCGGGGACCTCGCCCGGTGTCAGCCCGGCCAGTGGAGCCCGAGCGCCTTGGCGAGGAACACCGCCATCTCGGCGCGCGAGCCCGCGGCCGCGACCCTCGCCCGCTGCACCAGGGTATCGAGGTGACTCGTCCGTTCCTCCGAGAGTACCGCCCGCCCCGCGTACATGGCCCACCTCTTCTTCAGTTCGACTTGAGCACGAACCGAGCGCAGAGACGTTCTTTCTTCACGACGCACTACGGCTACAATGGGCTCTGCGGGGACCTCTTGCACATGCACGACACCGAAAACTCCCGCGTGATACGGCGGCCGTCGCCAACGCTCCGATCCAGCATGTCAGGCCTCAAAGGACATGGAACGGACCGAGCCTGGCGATCTCCGGCCTCGCAGCACAGCCTTGGGGACGTGCGGAGCTCGGGCACGAATCAACTACGGCTGACCTCACCATGATCACGTGCTCGTCGTGCGGGCAGCAGACCGGCGAGGACACCCAGCTGTGTCCCCGGTGCGGTGAGCCGCTGTCCCCGTCCGTCGCGCTCGAACGGACGCTGGCCACGGGCAGCGCCCCACTGGGTGACGGAGCCGCCGTCGCCTCCGGCTCGGTGCCCCCTTCGTCGCCTCCGAGCACAGACCACGACCACACGATCGCCGCCAGCGAGGTCTCCGCAGCCTCCGGGGCCGGGGCGCCTCCGAGCGCGGGAGGTCCGCTCGAGATCGGCCAGAAGTTCGGAGATCGCTACACGATCTCCAGGCTGCTCGGCGTCGGCGGCATGGGAGCGGTCTACGAGGCGTACGACGAAACGGTCGGCACCCGGGTCGCGCTCAAGGTGGTGCGGCTGCAGGGACCCGAGAGCCATGAGCTCACCCTCCAGCTCGACCGTCGCTTCAAGCGCGAGCTGCTGCTCGCACGCCAGGTCACACACAAGAATGTGGTGCGGATCCACGACCTCGGTGAGATCGACGGCATCAAGTACATCACCATGTCCTACATCGAGGGCAGCGGCCTCGACAAGGTCCTGGACCGTCGTGGGCGACTACCGGTCAGCGAGGCGCTACCGATCATTCGAGGCGTGCTCTCCGGGCTGGTCGAAGCGCACCAGGCCGGCGTGGTGCACCGCGACCTCAAGCCGGCGAACATCATGCTGGAGGCCGGGACCAACACCCCGCTCATCATGGACTTCG
>CAZQYU010000202.1:0-6190 GCA_964597585.1 uncultured Thermoanaerobaculia bacterium | reverse complement strand
GCCCGAGATCCTCGCCGTTCAGCGCGACATCGAGGGCAGCCTGCTCGCCCTTCAACCGGCGGTCGAGAAGGTCGCGGTGGAGCTCGTGCGGAGCGACCCTGATCTTGCGCGCCGGTTCCTGACCGACTACTCGGTGAGCCACGCGGAGGATGCCGTGAGACGCTGGCGCGAGCTCGCCGAGCGCCTCATCACGCGGTTCAACGACGGCTACGATACCGAGGCCGGTCCCGAGGCGGAGCGCGGCTATCCGGAAGGCTGGCTGCGCGAGGTGATTCACGCGGACCCCGAACGCCATCGGCTCGCCCAACCGGGGAAAGCCGAGACCCGCCTGCCCTACTGAGGGTCTCCGATCAGCAGGGAAAGGCTGTCTCTTCTCATGGCGCCCACCGCGCCACTGACCTGCCGCGTCCTGCGACATCTGCACGTTTGAACGACTCCACACCAGTGGTATGCTGAATCTGGACTCTCAATCAGCTCCACTCCCCAGGAGACGTGGTCGCAGGAAGCCACCATGGACGAACGCATCGCAGCCCTGGAATCCGCCGTCACCTCCCTGCGGGCCGAGGTCGAGCATCTGCGTGTCCGGATTGCGGACCTCGAAGGCTCCTCGCGGGAGGCCGAGCCTGTTCCCGCGCCCGTATCCTCGGACCAGCCCGAGCTCGAATCGCTGATCCCGCTCGACCACGCGTCCCTCGTGTCGATTCCGATCCTCGCGGGTCGCAGCCTGATCGTCCTCGCTGGCGCGTTTCTTCTCAGAGCGCTCACCGAGTCGGGCGATCTTCCCATGTCCATAGGAGCCGGCGTGGGCCTCGTCTACGCGTGCCTCTGGATCATCGCCGCGGCGTGGGCATCGCGCTCGGGACATCGAACGAGCGCCGGTTTCCATGCGGTCTGTTCAGCGGCGGTGGTCTTCCCGCTGGTGTGGGAGGCCACAGCGCGCCTCCAGGTTCTGGCGCCCCAGCCCGCCGTCCTGGTCACCGCAGCGTTCGCCGGGATCGGTCTGCTGCTGGCAGCCCGCGCCCGGATACCGGCCGCTGCCTGGGTCTTCGGCTTCGGTGGGATCGTGACCGAGGCCGCCCTGCTCCCGATCGAGACTCCCGGATTCTTCGCGACGGCCGCCGCCCTCGGGATTGCGGGCGCGGTCGCCTTGGCGCCCGACGAAGTCCGCTGGTCACCCCTCGAGTGGCTCCTGGCATGTGCAGCTGACGTCATGGTGCTCCGGATCGTGGCTCTCGCGGTCGCGGCCAGCGATCCGGCGCGCCACACGATCCCCGTTGCACCTGTCACGGCCATGGCGGTCGCGCTGGCCTTGCCCGCCGTCTTCCTCTCGGCGATGCTCTGGCGCACTGCCGGCGCCCGGCACACCGCCCGGGTGTTCGACCTGCTGCAGGTGGGTGTCGCCGCCGCTCTCGGATTCCTCGGCGCGGTCCATATCGCGACCTCGTCCGGCCACTCGGCTCGCTGGCTCGGGGTCGGCGCGTTGGCGACCGGCGCGCTGGCCCTCGCGTCGAGCTTCTCGTCGATCGAGCGCCGCGCGGGTCAAGAGCGCCGGTTCGTGCTCCTCTCGAGTCTTGGGCTCGGGTGCATTCTGATCGGCGTTCCGACCCTGTTCGGCCGACCTGGAGCCGCTGTTGTGTGGGCCATCCTGGCAGCCCTTGCGGCGTTCCTCGGCGGTCACTTCGATCGCATCTCGCTGCGGGTGCACGCCGTCCTGTACGGTTTCGGCGCCGCCGTCGCGAGCGGCACGCTCGAACGTTCGGTCCGCGCCCTGATCCCCGGTGCACCCGCACATCTCGCCTCCCCATCCGTGGCACCCCGTCTCCTGGTCGAGCTCGTCCTGGTCGCGACGATCGCCCTCATGGCAATCGATCCAGGCAGGATGCGCCGCACCCCGAGGACCCGTCTCCCCTTCACGGCTCTTGTCGGACTCACCGCTCTGGTGCTGGCCGGCGCGTCCGTGGCTACGCTCGCCTCCCTCTTGACGGCTTCCGGTGCACCTGAGGGCGGGTCGCTCGCGAGCGCCCGCACCGTGGCCCTGGCGGCAACGGCCGTCGTCCTCGCACTGCTCGGGCGACGCCGTGTCGTGCTCGAGGCGGCGTGGCTCGTGTACCCCGTGATGGCACTGGCACTGCTCGAGCTCGTCGTCGGCGATCTCGCGCAGGGTTCCGCCCGAACGCTGTTTCTCTCTTTCCTGGTGTGCGGTGTGGCCCTCGTGGTCTGCCCGTGGCTGCTCCGTGGAGCCCGTGACGACCAGACCGGCTCTGCACGTCCCAAGCGCTGAGGTCTGGCAGTCCATCTTTCCGTCAAGAGGTGGTTCGCAGCTCCGCTCCCGCTCTATACTCTCCGCACTCGGAGGCCCTCCCATGAGCCGTCCCCCGTTCCAGGCGGTGTCCCGGAAGACACGATTCAGACTGCTCGCGATGCTCGCCACGGCGTCTCTTTCTGGCGGCCTTGCCTGTACTCTTGCGCGGCACGCCACGACCGGACCCGAGCTCGTACAGGAGCTCACCGCCAGGGTTGCGAGCTCGGCATTCGGAATGGTCGCGAGCAGCGCACCCGAGGCGAATCGAATCGGTCTCGACGTCCTCGCGAACGGTGGCAACGCGGTGGATGCCGCCGTTGCTATCGCGATCGCCCTCGGCGCGGTCGATGCCGGGGACTCCGGCCTCGGAGGAGCCACTTTCATTCTCTACCGGAAGGCCAACGGCGAGTCCATCGCCATCGACGGCTCCGCTCCGGTGCCGATCCACGCCTCACGCCCCGCGCTCCAGAGGCTGGCCGCCGAGAATCGGAGGTACGGTCCCGAGCTGGCCTGCACTCCCGGCTCCCTCGCGGCTCTCGAGTACGCTCGCGCGCACTATGGGACCCGCCCGCTGCGCGAGCTGGTCGAGCCCTCGATTCCCCTTGCCGAAGCGGGTCTCGTTGTGACCCCGTTTCAGACTGCAACAGTGGTCAAGTATCTCGATGACATCCGCCTGAGCGATCCCCTCTGTCGGGTTCTCCTGGGTCCAGACTCTGAACCGATCCGACCGGGCACCGTGCTCCACTGGCCCGGCCTCGCGCACACCCTGCGAGCCATTGCGGACGGCGGCGCTGCCGAGTTCTACCGGGGGACCATCGCGGAGGAGATCGAGGCCGACATGATCCGCCACGGGGGATTTGTGCGCCGCGACGACCTCGGTCTCATGCGGGCGCGGGTGCTCCAGCCGGTGAGCGACAGCTATCGCGGGCTGGACGTGCTCAGCTTTCCGCTTCCCGCCAGCGGGGGCGCCGTGATCGAGGGGCTCAACATCCTGGAGAACTTTCCGGCTGAGACGCTGCAACGCGACGACGCCGAACGTCTCCAGATCATGGCCGAGGCGCTCCACTTGGCACTCGAGGACCACCGGCGTCTCAGCGGCGACCCCAACCTGCCGCAGCGATTCCAGGACGTTGCGTACCAGGGCAAGGCCTACGCGAGGACCCGGGCCGAGCTGATCGTTCCTGGTCGACCCGTGCCCGAGAGCGCGTACGCGAGCTCCCGTCCACAAGCCCCGGAGCTGGAGAGCCAGACGGTCCAAGTGTCGGTCATCGACCGCGACGGCAACGCGGTCGCACTGACCCAGAGCCTGGGACGGTTCTACGGCAACAAGGTCCTTGCCGAGGGTCTCGGCTTCCTCTACAACACCTTCCTCTCCGCGATCGACCCCAACCACCCACAGGCTCTACGCCCCCGGGCGATCATCCCCTGCGATGCAGCGCCCACCATCGTCGTGAAGGACGGCGCCCCGATGTTGGTGCTCGGCAGCGCGGGCAGCTCGAGGATTCCGGGCGCCGTGGTCACAGTGATCAGCAACGTCGTCGACCGCGGCATGTCGCTTGGAGCCGCGATCCAGGCGCCGCGCGTTCTCTGGAGCAAGGGCACGAAGGCCCGCGGCTTGATTCTCGAGGTCCTGCCTCCGGTCACCGAGGAGCAGGTTGCGCAGCTCGAGGCCATGGGTTATACGCCGGGCGCGGTGGCCCGCTTCCCCGCTGAGCAACTCGACCTGTTTCGCTTCGGAGGTGTCAACGCCGTCCTGCGCGATCCCGTGACGGGGAACATGACGGGCGTCGGCGATCCACGTCGCAACGCGGACGCCCAAGGGCTCACGCCTGAGGGCCCGCCGGCTGAATGAGGGCACATGCTCAGACCCGGCGGCCCAGCGGATGATGCCCCGGTGACCCCGTCCGAGGTGCTCTTCGGCCGCCGTTGGTTGGTACTGGCCTCTGCCGTGGTCAGCTTCTTCGCGGTCGGTGTGACCTTCTTCGCCGTTCCGCCCCTGGTTCCCGGACTGATCGGGCGTTTCGCGCTCAGCCACCTCCAGATCGGGCTTCTGATGGGGGCAATCGCCGTTCCCGCGATCTTTTTCTCGATCCCGCTCGGCGCAGCGGTCGACCGGTGGCCCGCGCGCGCTGCCGGCAACACCGGTCTCGGTCTCATGGTTTTGGGTGCGGCCCTCTTCGCACTCGCTCCGAGCTACGCGCTGCTGCTGCTCGGCCGGCTGCTCTTCGGTGTCGGCGGCCTCGTTGTCAACCTCCTCCTCGCCCGGCTCATCTCGACCGCGTTCCGAGGCCGTCAGCTCGCCTTGGCGATGGGCATTTTCATGTCGGTCTACCCCGCCGCCATGATCGTGGTGTACTCGCTCCACCCCCGACTCGAGGCCGTTCTCGGCTGGCGTGGCGAGCTTGCCGTGCTCGCCCTCGCGGCACTGGTCGCGATTCCGATCCACAACCTCGTCGTTCCGCCCGCCTTGCGCGGTACCACGGGTTCGGACCGGACCGTCGGCGCGGGTGTGCCGTCGTCCCTGCTCGCCCTCGGTGCCTCCTGGCTGCTCTTCTTCGCGGTGTTCGCCTCGGTGCTGACGTTCGCACCGGAGTGGGCCGGAATCGGCGCGCACGGCCTGTTGACGGTGACGGTCGTGATGTGGGTGTCGCTGATCGCGAGCCCCGTTGCCGGCGCCCTCATCGACCGCGCCGGCCATCCGGAGCACTGGATCGCGGTCGCCATGATAGCGCTGTCCGGCGTCTTGCTTGCGATGGCGTTTGCGGGCCTGCCCGCGATCGCCGCGATGCTCGCGGTGGGTTGCTGCGCCTCGGTGATCCCAACCGCCACCTACGCCCTGCCCGCTCGGCTGGTTCCGGCCGAGCGCGTCGGTTTCGCGTTCGGCTTGGTCACCGCCCTCTCCAATCTCGGGACCGTGGCCGGTCCGTCCCTGACCGGTTGGCTCCGCGACGCCACCGCGTCGTGGTCCCCGTCCTGGGCGATCCTTGCAGGGGTCGCGCTTGCCGGCTCCGCCGCGTCGTTCAAGGTCCGAAGCAGGACGTCATGAAGCACCTCCGCAGGCCCTGTCCCTTGGCAGCCACGGCGGTCCGCGCGACAATCTCCTTGCCGTGGACCCGGGTACTCCGTTCTGCTTTCGCCCGCGTTACGGTCCAGAGACCGTGGAGGACACAATGATCAGACTTCGTCGGTTGTCGGCACCCTTGCTTGCTCTGCTTGCCGCTATCCTGCTCACCCCCGGAGTGATGCACGCTGCGGATTCCGAAGACCAGCCTATCGGGCCGCACTACAGACTCATCGGCCCGGCCGCCGGGGGTCGGGTCGCCCGCGTCACCGGGGTGGCCGGCGACCCGCTGACCTATTACGCAGCCGCGGCTGCGGGCGGGGTCTGGAAGTCAGTTGACGGCGGGCTCGAGTGGACGGCGATCTTCGACGACCAGCCAGTGTCCTCGATCGGATCGGTCGCGGTCGCTGCGTCGGATCCGAACGTCGTGTGGGTCGGTTCCGGCGAGGCCAACATCCGTGGCAATGTGGCCGAAGGCAACGGCATCTACCGCTCGACCGATGGCGGCGAGACGTGGCGCCACGTATGGACGGGCGAGGGGCAGATTGGTGCACTCGCCGTCGATCCGCGCGACTCGGACACCGCCTACGCCGCAGTCCTCGGCAGCCCGTTCGGTCCCGGTCCCGATCGCGGCGTGTTTCGCACCACCGACGGCGGCGCCACCTGGACCAAGGTCCTGTTCGTCGACAACGCCACCGGCGCGTCCGACGTCTGCCTCGACCCCTCGAACCCGCGGATCGTCTTCGCCGGGTTGTGGCAGGCTCGGCGCACACCGTGGTCGCTGACCTCGGGCGGACCGGGCAGCGGGCTGTATGTCTCCCTCGACG
>CAZQYU010000201.1:0-6280 GCA_964597585.1 uncultured Thermoanaerobaculia bacterium | reverse complement strand
AAGATCTGGCGAATCGGGCTGATGGGCGCCTCGTCGACGCCGCGCCACGTCATGCTCTGCCTCGCGGCCCTCGCCGACGCGCTCGCGGCCCAGGGCCGCCCGAGTGACGCGACCGCGGCCCTCGAGGCCGCCAGACAGAAGCTCTGAACCACATCAGGTTGAACCACAGAGACACAGAGGCACAGAGCCCTCTCCCACCCGGAGAGTCCACGAGCCCGCTGAACGGGCTCGTCGCCTCAACGGAAGGGCGGGGGATTCTCCGTGTTTCTCTGTGTCTCTGTGGTGAAAAGCTCCTATTCCTCTCCCGGGGAGGACTGCCTCGCGAGCAGGACCGAGAATGCCGCCACAAGGCCTGGTTGGGTGTCGAGCAGGTCGAGGAAATCGACTCGGTCGATGCAGAGCATGTCGGAGGCCTCGATCGCTCGGACCGTGGCAGAGCGGGTGCGTCCGGTGAGCAGCGCGTGAGCACCGAAGGCCTCAGCGACCGCCAGCTGGGCCACCCGCCGGCCGTCCACCAGCACCTCAACGCCTCCCGAGCACACGAGGTAGAAGTGGCGCGCGGTCCGGCCCTGCCCCACGACAGTCTCCCCCGCACCCGCGTGGACCGAGCGGGTGATCGATGCGATCAGGCGAAGGCGCGACGGGCCGAGACCCTCGAACAGCGCGGCAGCGCGCAGGAAGAAGACCCGCCGCCACAGCCCCAGGTCGTCACTCGCGTCATGGTCCTCGGCCAGCGTTCGTGATGCCAGAGAGAGGAGCTGACTCCGTGAAACGTCGGCCGACACGCTCGGCGCCGGTGTGAGCAGGTCCGCGACGCCGGACAGCCATGCGGAGGCCGCCGCGGGACGGGCCGCAGCCGTCCGCCACACCTCGGCGAGCGGCACGACGAGCTCGCCTGGACCGGCCTCGCCCGCCGAACGGCCCAGCAGCACATCGCGCAGGTTCGGCACGGCTCCTTCGAGCACACGGACCACGCCTCCCTCGTGCTCGACACTGGACCCGCCCCGCACCGTCGCGCGAGCGATCGGCTCGAGGTCGCGCAGCCGCCATCCTGCGAACGGCGGCGCCCTCTTCAGCTCGACGGCACGATCGATCACGGGATCGCTTCCCGGCGCGGCAAGGGCGATCCGTGCCCGGTCACGCCACGGGTCTCCATCACGCCCCTGCGGCCACTCTCCCGGTCCGTTCTCCAACAGCCGCACCAGCCGGCCGCGCCACGGTTGCTCGAGCATCTCGTCGGCCGCCTCGACCGCGAACGCGCGCTCGGACGGCTCACCCGCGACCAACGACGCCGCGACACGGCGCAGGGGACGTCCGGGGTGCAGCACCGCAAGCAGGACCAGCGCTCGCTCCAGGACCGCGTCCGACTCTGCGGCAAGCTCCTCCGCCCACACGCCGTCCGCCGTCGCCCGTTCGGCGGTCAGGCGGCTTGCCGCCTCGATCTCTCGCTCCGCAGCAGCGGCGACCGCCTCCCTCTCGTCGGCGCTCGGACCGCGGAGGGCCGCCGCCGATGCGAGCGCGCGAGCCGCACGCAGCCTGGTCGCATCGTCGGTCGAGGCGAGGCAGTCCGTGATCACCTGGCGGGCCGCCGCGGTCGCGATCGCGCCCAGGACCGCCAACGCAGCGGCCGCTGTGTCCGGTCGTCCGGCCGCTTCTGCGAGCTTCCCAACCGCCTCATCCCCGATCGCCGTCAAGGCAGCGCGCGCAGCCTCGGCCAGCTCCGGATCACCGAGGCACCTCACGGCCAGCTCCGCCATCTCGGGATCGGGCCGGCGTGACACAGCCGCCAGGGTTTCCCCGGGAACATCCTCGGCGAGCCCTCGCGCCAGCGCCGCGAGCTCGGGATCCCCCGTCCGCCCCGCGACCCGTACCGCCATGCGATGCAGCTGGCGGTCCGGGGCAACGCTCCACGACTCGGCTGTCGCCAGGACCCGTTCGCGCTCTCCCCGTTGCCAGGCGAGAACCAGCGCCTCCGCGCGCACCCCGGAATCAGCGTGGACCATCGCCTGTTCGATGTCGTCCTCGGTCGCCGACTCTCCGAGCGCACGCAGCGCCGCAGCCGCCACCTCCGGATCGTCATCGACCGCCGCGCGCCGCGCGAGCGCCACGGCCCGCGGCAGCCGGCAGCTCGCCAGGGCGTCGAGCGCGGTCGTCCGCACCCACGGCTCCCAGGAGGGCCACATCACCTCGACTCGGGCCAACGAAGCCTCGTCGAGGTGGTCAGCGAGCAGGTGCAGGGCCAGCGCCACGGTCGCCGGCGTCTCGCTGCCGAGCTGGCGCAGCAGGAGCTCGCGCAGCGTCGCGTCGAGCTCCACGGGACGGTCCGGCTCGTCGTCGAGGCGCAGGCGCCGTGCGTGGAGTGACGTCACCAGCTCACGGACGTAGTCTCGCCGCACGACGAGTGCGGCGCCGACACCCACCGCCGCAACGGCGGCGACGACCCACGACAGGCTCCGCCACGGCACCACCCCCGCGGTCACGAGCAGACCGACGGCGGTGACCGCCGTGGCCGGCGACTCGAGCGCTCCTCGCAAGGCGAGCGCCGTCCGGTCCCGCACCGGGCCGGACATCGGCAGGGTCGCAATGTTGAGCAGCGGCCGTTGCAGGTTCTGGCGGAAGAGCCGCTCGACCATCATCGCCGAGGCGAAGGTCACGAGAACCGGCAGCCCGATACCGGAGAGGCCGACCGCCAGCATCAGCGCCGGGTAGACCGCGAACGAGGCCCCGACGCCGAGCCGCGCGATCAGTGGCCGCGCGACGAGGAACGGCAGCAGGATCGAGATCGCGTTGAGCAGCGCGTTGACGTTGCCGTAGAAGGCGCTCAAGCGCACCGGATCGCCGAGAGCGTCCTTGGCGGCGCAGTCGAGCTGGTAGTTGGCGAGGTTGTTGAGCACGCTCGCCACGATCACGAGGCCCATCAGGAGCAGTGGCAGCCGCTCGCGGAGCACGGCGCGCCAAGGTCCCGGGCGGCGCGGTCGCTCGGAGCGTCGGTCGGCTTGCACACGCAGCGCGGGCACCAGGCTGAGCACCACCAGGCCGGCGCACAGCCAGAGCACGTTCGCCACACCGAGCACCGGACCCAGGCGACCCGCGAGCAGCGCGCCGCAGGTGGCGCCGATGCCTCCGATGCTCCCCACCGCCGCATACAACCGTCGCGCCGAACGCGGATCGAGAGTGCGCGCCACCAGCCCGGCATTCTCGACCCCGAAGAGTACGTTGTAGCCGGGAGCGAGCAGGAGCAGGGCAAACGGCCCGGCTGCCGGCGCCACCAGGGCCATCACCCACAGGAGGGCCAGCATCGCGGTCAGCGCGGAGGCCACGGTGATCGTCGTTCGGGGCGCCGTGGTCCGCTGCGACAGGCGGCCGTAGAGGTAGGACGCGCCGACCCCGATCAGCGACCCGCCGAGGTAGCCGAACGGTAGCCAGGTGCGCGGGTAAGTGCCGACGAACAGCGACTTGGCGACCGTGGTCAACGCGGTGCCGGCGGCCAGCACCAGGAAGAAGTGGCCCCCGAGGGTCGCGACGTGGTGCCACTCACCCGGCTCGACCGACAGCGCCCGGCCGAGGAGCCCGCTTCCGCTGCGGCTCACTCCAACCCCCGCCCAGAACTATGGTTCGGCGGCCGCCCGGGGACGGCGGAGCGGAGGCTGTCGACGGTAACTGGGTCAAAGGCCATGGTGCGAAAGACGGGTCAGGATAGCACCTCAGGCTGGTTTGCTAGCATGACCGAACAACCGCTGACACCGGCGACGCCAACCGGGGCGACAAACGACGGAGGACGAGGTGAGCGAGCGACGACGCGCCGACTGGATGGACATGGTGCGGTCCCTGGGACCGGCCGACCTTCACCGCCACACCGACGGTTCGGTCCGGCCGTCGACCCTCTGGGACCTCTCGCAGCGCTACTACTCCGCCATCCCGGGGATGGACTTCGCCGGGTTCGAGCGGATGCTCCGCTACGACCCCGAGACCGAATCATCGCTCCTCGCCTACCTCGACAAGTTCCACGTTCCCTTGCAGTACACCCAGTTCTACGACAACATCCAGGCCATCGCGCAGCAGATTGCCGAGGACGCCTACGCCGAAGGCGTGCGCGTGCTCGAGCTGCGCATCAACCCGCTGATCCACCGGCGTGCGGGCCTGACGACGCGCCAAGTGATCACCGCCGTGCTCAGCGGCCTCAAGCAGGTCACGGCGGTACGACCGAACTTCACAGTGGGCCTGATCATCATCGCCATGCGCAACCACGGTGGGAACATGGCGAAGATCCTGCTGCGTGAGATCGCGGGCGAGCACGAGGACTACCACTCCGGGCCCGGCGTGGTCGGCTTCGACATCGCGGGGCCCGAGCAGCCGTTTCCGCCGGTGCTCTTCGAGGAGGCCTACCGTCTCGCCCGCGCCATGGGGCTGAAGCGCACGGTCCATGTCGGCGAGGACACCGGACCGGAGATGATCTGGGACGCCATCGAGCGCCTCGCACCCGACCGTCTCGGCCACGCCACCAGCGCCGGTAGCGATCCGGCCCTGCTGCGGCGCCTCGCCGCTGATGGCGTCACCGTCGAGGTCTGCCTGACCTCCAACCTCCAGACCGGCGCCGTACGAGATCTCGCCGACCACCCGCTGCCCGAGCTCCTCTCCTACGGCGTACCCTGTACCCTGTGCACCGACAACACGACCGTGTCCTCGACCGACATCCTGCGTGAGTACATGCTCGCCATCGAGGCCTTCGACCTCGGCGAGGCGGAGGTCCGCCGGCTGATCGAGGCCGGCCGTCGCGCGAGCTTCTGCTCGCGCGCGGTTCCGTCACCCGCAGTGCCATGACCGCGACCCGTCGTAGCTTCTCCGGGAGGCCCCCCATGCGCCCGTTTCGCGCCCTGCTCGTCTCGACCGTCCTCGCCACGGCCCTTGCCCCGGCGTGCCGCCACGCTGCGGCACCCTCCGCTGTGAACCCACGGCCTCCAGAGTCTCCCCACGTCGTCTCCTCGGGCAGCGTACCGCCCGGCTTCTACGCCACCCTCGCGAGCGGTGGGATCGCACCCGGCTCGCTGGCGTGCAACTCCCAGAACCGATACTCCCACGAGCTCCGGGACGATGCGGACACGGCCGCCGATCGGATGATGGCCAGGCTCCCACCGACCACGATCGGCATCGGCGACCTCCACGGCGAGGTCAAGGACGCGGTCTTCTGGTGGATGGTGCGCGCGGTCCTGGTCGAAGGCGACAACAACAACCTCGGCGCCATCGTGCTCGCAGACCACTGGTGGACGGACGAGAACGGCGTCCGTCGGCCGGTGGTCGTCTTCCGGACCGGCTTCACGCCCGACCCGGCCGCGCCCGACTCGTGTTATGCGAGCCTGCTCGCCGGCGGAGGGGTGCGCCACGTCGTCAACCTCTACGACGGCGAGATGGTCGTCGACGACCTCGTCGATGGGGAACGCAGGACGGCCGCCGCCGCAGGGGCGAGCTACGTCGTCACCGCCGACGGGGACTACGGAACCTGGCGCGCCGCGCTGCGCGAGGAGATCCAGCCTGGACCGGAGCGCGACGCCGCGTTGGCCGATCTCGGCCGCCTCATTCGCGAGGAGATCCTCTCACCCGGCGGAGCACCGCCGCGGGGCAACATCCTGATCCACTGCGGCGGCGGCATGCACCGCTCCGGCATGGTGACCGGAATCCTCGAGAAGGCGGTCAACCACGACCCGTGGCCGACGATCGAGGCCATCTACCGATACCACGTCGGCTACCACGACGAGCAACATCCCGGCGGGTTCGAGCCCGGCAACCTCGACGTCATCCGCGACTTCGACCCCCGGCTGCTGCAGCCGCAGTAGCGGTCACCGTAGGGACGGCCCTTCCGGGCCGCCCCCCACACAGCTTCCAGCGCACATTGCAGGTCGTTCCGGCTCTGAGTCCGGGACCTGTTGTGCTCGACCGAGTTCCCCTTGGCCAGCCCGCGCCCCCCTCCGCAGACCGCGGCGCACCGCGATCGTTGTTCGGGGGCTTCCCCGGTACGACGAGGCTGGCCGACTCCCGGCGACCGTTGATCGTCGTCTTGTCCCCTCAGGGTTCACAACGCGGACCACGAGACCATCCCCCGTGGCCGGCCTCAGGGCCTCCCGGTGCCCGTGTGAGATGAGAGAGGCGAGACGGGGGACGCAAGACGACACGGGGTTGCTTGGGTGGGAGCAACAGAGCGATAAGCCTCTCGCGTCTCACGAATGTCCCAGCACCGGATGCGGCTCGTAGGGCTCTTCGAGCGCCGCGAGGTCGTCGGCTGCGA
>CAZQYU010000200.1:0-6300 GCA_964597585.1 uncultured Thermoanaerobaculia bacterium | reverse complement strand
GGACGATCCTCGACGGTAGCCAGCCCCCGGGCAAGATCGGCGGCGACTCCACCGCCGCGTTGATCCGAAAGGCCCGCAACGACGACCAGGTGAAGGCGGTCGTGCTGCGGGTCGACTCGGGCGGTGGCAGCGCCTCCGCCTCTGAGGTGATCCGGCGCGAGCTCGAGCTCACCCGCGCCGCCGGCAAACCGGTGGTCTCGTCGATGGGCAGCGTCGCGGCGTCCGGCGGATACTGGATCACGATGGCGTCGGACGAGGTCATCGCCGCGCCGACGACCATCACCGGGTCGATCGGGATATTCGGCATGTTCCCGACCTATCAGAAGCCGCTCGCGAAGTACCTCGGCATCCATGTCGACGGCGTCGGGACGACCCGCTTCTCCGGTGCCCTTCGCCCGGACCGGGCCCTCGACCCCGAGGTCGCCCGAACCATCCAGCTGTTCATCGACCAGGGCTACCGCGAGTTCATCACCAAGGCCGCCGCAGCCCGCCACACTACGCCCGAAGCGATCGACGCGATCGCCCGCGGGCGCGTATGGAGCGGCCGGGACGCGCTCGAGATCGGTCTGGTCGACTCGCTCGGCGGCCTCGACGACGCGATCGCCGCTGCCGCGCGCCTCGCCAATCTCGGCGACGACTACCACGTCCGATACATCCAGAAGGAGCGCGACTGGAAGCAGCAACTGGTGGCCGACCTGCTCGAGGCCGCGATCCGAATCGACGGAACCGGCGGCCTCCCTCCGGGCGGTCGAACGCCGCTCGCCCGCATGGTGCGCTCGCTCGAGCACGAGCTGGAGACGCTGACCGATCTCAACGACCCCCACGGGATCTACGCCTGGTTCCCATACGAGGGGCCGTAGCCTTTCAGGGGTGAGGAGTGAAGCGTGAAGAGTTCGGCAGCGTTCGGTCCGTCGTTGGTGACTCTTGACTCTCTTCTCGTGACCCTTCACTCCTTTTCTTCGCCCGTGCGACAGGCCGGGCACCAGGTCGTGTGCCGCGGGACGCTAGACGCTAGACGCTAGACGCTAGACGCTAGACGCTAGACGCTAGACGCTAGAAGCGAAACGATTGTCCCCTCCTGATGTCAAGCTTTTCCAGGACGCGACGCACCGCCGGACGTCTTGCGTGTCAGCACCGGGAGCGTCGGCGGGAGCGTCTTGCGATTGCCGCCACCAGCCAGCTTGCGTGGCGGCCGAAAAAGACCGCGAGCTTCCCGTGCGCTGTGATCACGGCTTCACGCCGGCGCCGGACGATGGCGCGCGCCATCTTCCGCGCCGCGGTCTCGGCCGGCATCACCAGCCACCCCGGCAGCGGCTCGCGTGCGTCGTCGTGAAGCCGGCCCGCGTTGTCCGTGCGGCGGATGTCGCTCGCCACGAAGCCTGGGCTCAGCAGCACCACGTCGACCCCGCGCGGCGCGAGCTCCGCGCGCAGCGACTCGGCGAGGCCGCGGAGCGCGAACTTGCTGGTCGCGTAAGGCGCGGTGCCCGGACCCGGGAGGTAGCCGGCGACGCTGCCCATGAGCGCGAGCACGCCGCCGCTGCGCTCGAGCTCGGCGACCACGGCGTAGAAGGTGCGCAGTACCCCGAACAGGTTGACCTCGAGCTGACGGCGGAAATCATCGACCGTGAGACGCTCGACCCGACCGGCGATGCCGAAGCCGGCGTTGGCCACGGCAATGTCGAGCCGCCCGAAGCGCTCGAGGATGCGTGCGACCGCGTGCTCGAGGTCGCCGTCGCGGGTGACGTCCGCCGCGACGGCGAGAGCACGGCCTCCGAAGGCGGCGATCTCGGCCTCGAGTCGCGCGAGCCGATCGACCCTCCGCGCGACCAGGGCCACGGCTGCGCCCTGCTGCGCAAGCTCGCGTGCCAGCGCCGCACCGATCCCCGCCGACGCCCCGGTGACGAGGGCGACCTTCCCGTCGAACCTGCCCATGGGACCCCCGGACCTTACACCCGCGTCGACCGACCAACGAACGGGCCGAGGTCCATCCTAGCGTGAGCACCGGCGACCGGTGGGGGCGTCCAACGGCTCGAGCTATCACACTCACATCGGCCCGGCGCTCGGACCTGTGTCACCGCCGGATGCCACTGTGTCCCGACCTGGGAGGCGCGAGCCGGGTCGAACCGCGAAAGGCGATGCATTTCCTCGAGCGCCTCCATGGGCCATTCCTGGTGTGATCACCGGAGCCCCGGCCCGATCGGAAGAGCGTGGGGGCATGCCTGTCGAGGCCCCGACCGCCCGCCTTCTCAGCGTCGCTGTGGGCGACCTTGACGCCGTGCTCGACCGACAGCGCATCGTCTGGGTCGACGGGTCCAACCTGCCGCGGGACGTGACCCTTGCACCGGGCAGTGAGAAGTGCAGGCTAGTGGGCGTTCTGCGCGGCAAGCACGGCTCGATCGAGGCGGACCCTGACGTTCCCGATCCCGCCCGCGCGGCCGCGCAGCTCGACCGGGACGCCGGTGTCGAGGTCGAGGTAGGCCGTCAAGCTGCCGCGCATGCCGAGGAAGCCGAGATCGACGTCCTCGGCCGACTCGTCCTCGTCGGCGGCGCGGGCGCCGACCCGCACCTCGCGCACGGTCACCGGTTCGCGGCGCCGGCTGCGGCTGCCGTCTGCGGCGACGAGCTCGAAGTTGGCATGGATCTGGGTCAGACCCCCGGCCGTGAAGTCGACGCTCACCAGCCGGCCTCGGGTGACCACCCGGGCCTCCACGACCCGACCGGCGGTATCGCGGGGCATTGCCGAGAGCAGCCACAGCAACGCGTAAGAGTCGGTGATCGGCGGAGCCTCGGGGCATGCCGCCCAGCGCACGGTGTCGGCGCCGAAGTGGCCCCAGCGGTCCGGCGGCAGCCCCTGCTGGCCCTTCTCGGGCTCCCACCGCCACCACGCGAGGCCGGAGGCGCCGAAGCGTTGGACTTTGCGCACCGGCTTCGAGCCGGTACCGAGCTTCTCGGTTGCCACCGCTGCGCCGGTTGCGGGATCGATCCACGCCGTGACCTTCTCGTCACGCCCGAACGGAAGGTCGCTCGAAAGGGTGACCGCGACCAGGCGCGCGCCACTGGGCGCCGGTCCGAGGTCCGGTGGCAGCGGGGGCAGATCTGCGGTCGCGCCGGTCGCGTCGACCTGCTGCCAGCTCACCGTGGTGGAGGCGCCGAAGATCAGCTTGCGGGCGACGAAGCGGAGCTCGGTCCACTGGACTCGCGCCTCCGAGATCGGCGGTGAGCCAGCGGCCGCTGCACCAACCGCGGCCACGGCCACCACGGCCGCCATGCGCCCGACACGGGCGAGGCGGTTCATGCTTCGCATCAGCGCTTCATGGGAATCGTGGTCGGGTCGTTGGTGTGCTTGTCGACGACCGACGCATAGGCGACGACGCCTGAGCCCGAGACGACCGTGATCTTGGCCCATCCCGCGGTGTCGGTCTGCCCGTAGCGGTTGGCGAACGGAGCATTGTCCTGTGCCCAGCCCTTGGCCGGGATCGAGTAGCTGTAGGAGCCGAAGGCGACACCGTCCCACCTGTAGAGGGTGACGGTGACGGTCGCCGCCGTCGCGCCCGTGTTGCCGAACCCGATGTTGGTGCGGTAGTCGGCGTCCTCGACCAGGTTCGCGAGCACCGCACTTTCGCCGGTACCGAGCCCTTCCGAGGACTGGTATCCGTCCATGAACTGGCCCTTGGTGCCGACGGTCTCCTTCGAGTAGATGCGGGCGTTGACCACCACAGCGCGGTCGGCGTCGACCTCGAGCAGTCCGCCGCCGGTGGTCCCGAACTGGCCGACGATGTTGGCGTACGCGTACTGGTTGCCCGCCGGCACCTGATCGGTCCCGCTCAAGGTCTGGCCGCCGATGTACAGTTTGAAGTTGATGTTGGCCGCCGCGCTGCCCGTATTGAGGACGCCGACGTCCGCGTACCAGTCGCTGCCGAAGCCGCCCGGCGCGCGGATCATCGCCGGCAGGAAGTACGAGCTGCTGCCGCCGCCCCCGCCGCCGGTCGCGAGCTGCTGGTAGGCTTCCATGGCATTGATCCTTCGTCGCGTGACGCCGTTGCGCCCGTCGGTGATGGCCGGCCCGGTGGAGGTGAGGGCGGCACGCAGCTCGGCAGGCGAGGTCTGCGGACGCAGCGACAGGATCTGCGCGGCGGCTCCGGCCGCGTAGGGCGTCGCCGCCGAGGTGCCGTTGAAGCAGTCTTCGTAGCCGCCCCCCATCGCGGTCGTGGTCGCGCAGTCGGCCGGCGCGAGCACGTCGAGCTGCGAGCCCGAGTTGGAGTAGCAGGTGATCTTGTCGGCCTGGCTGGTGTTGTCGGTACAACCGGACGGGATGCACGTACCCTCGCCGAAGCTCCACCCGCCGACGTTCGCGTCGTAGACCGCTCCGACGGCGATCGCGTGGGAGACGCACGCCGGGAAGCCGACGCCGTCAGAACATCCCTCGTTGCCCGACGCGACGAAGATCGCGATCCCGGCGTCGATCAGCTTGCTCATCGCCTGGGTCATCGAGACGCCGTCGTTGTCGCAGACGTAGTCGTAGCGGTCCGCCCCGCCGAGCGACATGCTCACCACCCGTACGCCGCCGAAGCTGTCGCGGTTGGTGTAGACGTCGTCCAGCGCCGAGACCGAGTTCGAGAACGGGCCAGAGCCCTCGCTGTCGAGCACCTTCAGCGCCCACAGGTGCGCCGCGGGCGCCATGCCGCCGTCGAGACCCGCGGCGATCCCTGCGCACGCGGTGCCGTGGCCCTGGTCGTCGCTGCCGACATCGTCTCCGGTCTGGGTGTCGGTGTAGTCGCCCCAGGCCGTGATCTTCGTGTTCCACGGCAGCTCGGCGTGGGTCCCGTCGATACCCGTATCGAGGATTGCGATCCCGATTCCATTTCCGCCGCCGCCCGCGGCGCGGAGCAGGTCGGAGCCGATCAGCGGCCCGCCCTGGGCACGGGTCGCCTTGAGCGGAAAATCGTACTCCACCGCGCGCACGGTCGGCAGCGCCGCGAGCTGCGCCACCGCGCCGGCGGCGATCGAGCCGATCACGACGGGGCTGTTGACGAGGCCGTGCCGGGCCGTGAAGCCGACCGCCTCCACGTCGCGCACGAAACTCTGCTCGAGGACTGCGATCTGGGCCGCACGGCCAGCGTCGTACCCGGCCTGTCCCGCGGCGAAAGAACGCGACACCTTGGGCTCGACCAGGGTCACGACCACAGGCAGCACCTCGCTCGCCGGGCGGGCGGCCAGCTCGCGCTGAAGGCGCGGAACCAGCTTCTCCGCCGCAGGTCGGGTGTCCGGGGTGTACTGGAGCGGCTCCGCCGGCAGCGCCGCGGCACGGGCGAGCGCGTCCCCGTGGGGCAGGAGAGCGGGAGCGGCCGCGCCCGAAGGCAGGGCCACGGAGAGAACGAACAGCAAGATCGCGCTGCGCACGGTCGACCTCCGAAATCCGGCAGAGCCGTGCCCGTGCGTTTCCGCGTCCGGGCTACGGTCTTCCGCCAAGGCAATATCACATGCCACTATATCAGCCGAGCTGAGCCTCCGTCTCGCTGACGGCGGCCAGGGAAGGGACTCTCCTGATGGACATGCCGCTGCTCTGCCTGCTGCTCGCGTTCATCCTCACGCACGCCACCAAGCTCCCGGTCGCCCTCGCCATGGCACGCCAGCCGGGCGGATACGACAACCGCCATCCCCGTCAGCAGCAGACGCTGCTCGACGGGTGGGGCCGACGCGCTCTCGCGGCCCATCAGAACGCCTTCGAGGCGTTCCCGGGGTTCGCCGCAGGCGTGCTCGTCGCGGAGCTGACCGGCGCCGCCCCGGCCTGGGCCTCTCGCCTCGCGGTGGCCTTCCTGGTCTGCAGACTTGCCTACACCGGGCTCTACCTGGCCGACGTTGCCGCGGTACGCTCGCTGGTGTGGACGATCGGTCTGGCCGCCACGATCGGTCTGCTCGCACTGCCGCTTATCGGGTGAGGAAGTGGAAAGGCAAGAAGGCAGGGCGCCAGCGGACGACGGGACCCGAGGCGGGAAGCGTCGCCCAGGAATGCGCCCCACCATGGCAAGCCAGGGCGGGGCGGGAGTGCCCTCCGTTTCTGTGATGATGAGTGACGGCTCCAGAGTCCCGAGGCGCACAGCGCCTCAGAGGATTGCCGCTCTCCCCGCTGGCGGGCCAGGCGGGAGAGCGGCAATCCGGTTGACACGTCACCTGGGCACGGCATAGGCTGGACCTCCGGCACCCCCGGACACCTAGGGAAGCAGAAGTGGCCACCCCGCTCGAGCGCATGGACGGCAAGTACGAGATCCTCGAGAAGATGCGCGAGGGTGGCATGGGTGC
>CAZQYU010000199.1:0-6302 GCA_964597585.1 uncultured Thermoanaerobaculia bacterium | reverse complement strand
GCTCGAACTCGGCGTGGGTCGCGTAGCAGAGCATCGTCACCGGCTTCAAGATCTGAAAGTTGAGCCGGCGGGCGAGCTCATCGTAGGCGCTCTCCGAGAACGACGCCACCCGCTCGAGCGATCCCTCCTCCCGATCGTAGAAGTTGATCTCGAAGTGGGGCGTCTTGTAGATCTTCCACTCGAAGGTGTCGTAGCGGATCTTGTTCTGTCCACCGAGCTGTGCGGCGGCCGGTGCGGCGACCGCGAACAGGAGCACGAGGCTCGTGACGGTCCGTCTCATCCTCTTCCCCTCTCCCTACGCTGCAGGCCCTGAGCGGGCCGCCCTCAGTTCGTGTACAGGTAACGCTTGGCCGGGACCATGCGGGGCACGAACACCCCTGCCAGGCGGCTCTCCAGGTTGTAGACCTCGGAGTACAGGTCGGTCACTTGATTGAGCTTTCGCTCCGGCCTCTGCTTGAAGGTGGAGATCTGTTCGCGGTACGCGAGCTCGCCCGTGCGGCCGTTGAAGATCATGAGCAGGATGTTGAACTTGAAGCCCGTGTCCTCGACCAGCACCTGCCGATAGTAGGTCTTGCCGTCCTCGGGAGAGACATACTCCTCGGTCGTGTAGCCGGATCGGTCCAGAACCTCGACATCGAGCGACGCCGAGACGATATAGTCGGCCCCGGTCTCCTCGCCGATCTTCTTGAAGAACTCGGTGTTCTTCCACAGCTCCAGCGGGTTGTCGGTCGGAGGTCGGAGGTCCTTTTCGAGAGGCAGCACATTGAGGCGGGTCGAGCGCCGCAGGAGCCTGTAGAGGAAACGCGAGAACTCGCGCACGGCGGTGATGTCCACCGGTTCGATCGAGCGATCCGAGGCCGGCTCGAGCAGGAAGGGACCCAGGAAGATCTTCTCGGTCCCGTCGAGCTGCAGCTCCGGCTTCACCGGCAGGGCGACGTTCACCTTCTTGCTGCCCGCTGCGGCGATCGAGGCCATGGCGACGAGCAGGAGGACGGCGCTAGCTGTTCTTCTTCGCATCGCCCGCCCCTTCCTTGGCCGTGCCGGCGTCGTCTTTCGGCTTGGCCTTCTTCAGGTTGCTCGCCGCGAAGTCTTTGAAACGAGCGTAGTTCCTTGTCAGGTTGCGGTCGCCGGGAGCCACCGCGAGCCCGGCCTCGTAGGTCGCACGCGCGGTGTCGTATCGGCCCACTGCCTCATAGGCGACCGCCAGGTTGTTGAGCACATGGGGGTTGTGGGGATCGATGGCGTTGGCGTTCTCGAACCGGAGCAACGCCTCCTGCCAGTAGCCGCGGCGGGCGGCATCGACCCCCAGATCGAGCTGGCTCGAGATCCGGTGGTGGACCGAGCCCGAGGACGAGCAGGCCGTCGCGAGGAGCAGGACCGCTCCGGCGAGCAAACGGCCGAACGAGTGCTGAACGGGTTTCACCGGCTATTCCTCCTTGGGACTTCAACCATCGTAGGAGCGTGGCCCCGTCTCGACAAGACGGGACCGGCCCGAATCTGCGCGAGGGAACCGGGTCCCGGTCCGGCACTACGGCGCACACGGTGCCCTCAGAACCCACCCGGGAAGTAACCGGCAATGGTCCGTACTCTCACCCCCGAACGGTCGACCTTGACGTCGATCTCCCGGAGCTCGTCCGCGGGCTTCTCGGAGCTCGACGTAAAGGCCAGCAGGTACTGGGTCCGCAGCTCGGTGTCGATGGTGTTGTAGACCTTTTCGAGCTTTGCGTCGCGGGGAAGGAAGAACGACCTTCCCCCGGTGACCTTGGCGATCTTGTTGAGCTGCCAACGGGTCAGAACCGCGCTGGCGGGCAGGTCAACCCCGATCACGTAGATCGTGACGCCGGCGCGCTGCGCGTAGTCGAGCACATCGTCGATGCTGTGCTTCGACGTGGTGTCGGCCCCATCCGTCAGCACCACCATGGCCTTGCGGCCGCGGATCCCCGAGAACTGGAACAGCCCGAGGATCATGGAGTCGTAGAAGGACGTGCTTCGATCCGGGTAGAGCGCGAGCAGTGCGTTCTCGAGGGTCCCGAAGTCGGCGGTGAAGGGTGCGATGACCTCCGGCCGATCCGAGAAGATCTCGATGAATGCCCGGTCGCGCGGGCGCAGCAGCTTGCGCAGGAAGCCCATGACCACGCGTTGGGCCTCGGGCAGTGTCTCCTCCATCGAGCCTGACGTATCGACGACGATGCCGAGCCGGACCGGCAGGTCGCGGTTGAGCGCGAAGTGGGTCAGCTCCTGCAGCACGCCGTCCTCGTAGACCTGGAAGTCGTCGCCATCCAGGTCCTCCACCGGATGTCCGCCGCGATCGAGGACCATTACCGGCAGCTCGACGGAGGTCACCTCGACGACGCTACCGAACTGTGCCGCATTGACGAACTCGATGTCCTCGGCTTCGCTGCCGTCGTCGAGCACCGCGAGTGCCCTCAGGTATCCGTATTGATCGCTTCCTCGAATCGTGACCCAGGCCTGATACGGCGGCGCGGTGAACGACGTCAGCAACCGGTCGTTCCAGAACAGGTCGAGGTGTTGCAGCGAACGCTCGCCGGGGATGTTGACCTCAGTCTCCACGTGCACGCGGTCGCCCTCCGTTGCCGCCGCGCCGATCGGCTGCAGACGCACGTAGAATCGCTCGCGGCCGACGTTGAGGGTCACCCCCCGCCGGTCGATCTCCTGCCCATCGCGGTCATAGGCGACCGCGGTCACGGTGGTCAGGCGCGGCAGCGTTCCGAGGTCGAGGTCGACGTCGAACGGCGCACGATTCTTGGTCAGGACCTCGCGCTCGTCGACCAGGAATGTCACCCTGGCAACCTCTGGACCGACCAGAGCCTCGAAGCGCTGGAGCCCGGTGACGCCCTCCCCAGTCGGCCCGACCAGCATCCGGATCGGACCGCTCGGAGCCTCTGGGGTCACCTCGGGCTCCTCCTCGGGCGGCACCTCCGGCACCTCTTCCTCGGGAGCTAAGGCACCGTTCGCCGCCGCGAGCTCCTCCGGGGTCGGGGGCCGCGCCTTGAACGGCTGTTCGGCAACGCTGGCCTTGTCGGAGTGGGTGTCTTCCACCTTGAGCCGCAAGGTGTAGTCCCCCGGCCGGATGTAGCGGTCGAACACGAATCCGAGCGGTGCATCCGACGCGGGCACCGTGAACAGGTAGCGGAACCGGTCCACCATCGACGCGTGGTCCGAGACCTCGCCGACGACGTCGACCTGGACCACGTCGATGTCACCGACCTTGGCGTGTCCCAGCTTGGCGCCGTCGATGTGGAGCGAGAAGCCCATCTGGACCATTCCGCCGCGAATCTCCCGCGGCCTCTCGTCGACTGTGAAGGGCAACGGTTCGGCCTTGTCGGAGACCAGCGCCGAGAACTCCATGAAGCGCTTCGACGTGCCCTCGCTGCCCCCCTCGCCGCGGATGATCAAGCGGCTCATCGACGCAAGCAGCTTGGGATCGCGTGCCGCCGCCTGTGCCATGGCGAGAAGGCGCATGATCTTGTCGCCGTCCATGCACCGGTACTCGGGCCGGTCGAATGACGAGAAGACCGGGATCTGCGCCAGGCGCCACCCCTCGAAGGTGTAGAGCACCTGTACGGTCTCGAACGGGCTCCACATCCGGTAGGTCCCGAGCCCGCCCTGCTGATAGAACAGCACGACGATGTTCTCGCCCAGACCAGGGACGTAGCCGTAGATCCAGAACTCGAGCGGGTTGAAGATGTCGGTGCACCTGACCGGCACACGACCGTCGGGCAGCCCGTGGATCAGCAGCACCCGTGCCCGGTCCTCGAGCGTGTTGCCGAACTCGGCGCGGGCGATGTCCAATCGCTGCTGATAGGCGTACTGGAACTGTGAACCCAGGCCGGAATGCCTGCCCCAGATGACCCACAGGCGATCGGCAAATGCCTGACGCTGCGCATCTGTTTCGAGGGTGAGAAAGGCCCGTCGTTGCTCGTCGGTGATGAGAGGATAGACCTCTTCTTCGAGCCACACCCGCCAGGCTTCCGGGAGGTCTTTGACAGAGTGGGCGGTCGGCTCCTTGCCTTTGTCCTTGCTCCCCGAGGACCCGGCCGCATTCCTGGCGGCGGCGACTCCGAGCCCGCCACCCACCATCAGCGTGACCGCGACCAGGACCACCGAAACGGCTCGGACCCCATCTCCCAGCCGTCCGACGCCACCGTGATCCCCGCTTCGACCCATCAACCCCTCCGGTTCGAACGACGTCCCGCACACCCGTCGCTTGAATCCCCCGCGTCGTGTCCGGTCCCTCTGAAAACGCCCTTTTCAGAGTCTACTTCAGAAGCGCCAACTTCCCTGATCCGAGTTTGCCGCGCGTCCTCCGTTCGTCACATCCCCGCTCTCGTCCGCTCTTCGTCTGCCCGCGCACCGCACGCGGCGCGGCATCCCCAGGGGCGAGTGACAGCGACAACGACGGAGGGGCGACCCCGAGAGATACGAGGGAGAGCCTTCCAGGTTCACACATCGAACCGGATCGTCCACCCGAGGTCACGACGTCGAGCGGGAGGCGCGGTACGGTGTGACGGGTCGGCAGGTCGCCGAAGCCCCGAACGAAGAGCCGTCCTGCACCCGAATCGAGAAGAGGCCCCGTGCTGCGGCGCAGCCCCGCCACGGCGGATCGCCGACGAATGGCCCAGCGTCGCGACGAGGTGCTACCATGACCGCCAACGCGGCCCATGCAACTTCCAAGTACGCCCGCGAGAGATCCGAGAAGGCGCGACGGAATCCGCAGCTTGAACTGACCACGGCCGCAAAGGGGTGGAAAGCGGGATGGTGACCTCTGGCGACGGTCCCAAGACCTGGGCGCTGGGTGCCGGAAAGGGAGGGGTCGGGAAGTCGGTCCTGACCGCCAACCTCGGCGTCGCGTTGGCGCACCGCGGCCGCAGGGTGACTCTCGTCGACGCCGACTTCGGCGGCGCCAATCTCCACACCTTCTTCGGGCTCAGCAGCCCACCGCGTACGCTCGCGGACTTCATCGACCGCCGCGTTGACAGCCTCGAAGACATCATCATCCCGACCGGCATCCCGAACCTCTCCCTGATCAGCGGTGCCCGCGCCAGGCTCGACGCCGCCAACCTGCACCACGCCAAGAAGGAGCGCCTGCTGCGGGCGATCGCCCGGCTGCCTGCGGACCACGTACTCCTCGACCTCGGTGCGGGGACGTCCTTCAACGTGCTCGACTTCTTCGTCCCGGCTCAGAACCGCCTCGTCGTCCTGACTCCCGAACCGACCGCGATCGAGAACGCATACCACTTCCTCAAGTCCGCGTTCTTCCGCATGCTGCGACGCTCGCCCCATGGCCGACGGCTCCACGCAGTCACCACGACGGTGCAGGCCGCGATCCCCGGCGGCAACGTCCGCTCGCCCCGTGAGCTCATCAGACGCGTCACGGAGCACGACGCCGAGCTCGGGTTCCGCCTCGCAGCGGCGGCCTGGGCCTTCACGCCGACGCTGCTGCTCAATCGGGTCGAGGACGTCGAGCAGCGCAGGCTCGGAGAGGACCTGGAGCTCGCGTGCCGAGACTACTTCGGCGGTGACATCCGACTCGGCGCGCTGCTCGAGGAGGACGAACGCGTGCGGCGTTCGGTGCTCTCCCGCCGTCCGGTCGTCGAGCTGTATCCCGGGTCACCCTTCGCCCGCGGCATCGAAGAGCTCGCGTCGCGGCTCGAGGACGAATGGGCGGTGACTGATGGCCGACCGTGACCCTCGCACGGAGGACTGGGAGGTCCTCGGGCTGCCTCCAGGAACTCCCCTTGACCAGGTGGCCGCCGCGTACCGTCGTCGCCGTGCGCTCTACGCTGAAGAGGCGCTGGCATCCTACATGCTGCTGGAGGACGACGAGCGGACTGCCCTGCTCACCCGACTCGAGGAAGCATGGAAGCGCATCTCGAGCTCCGCGATACGGGCGTCCGCAGGCGCACCCGCCAACGTCGAGCCGGAGCTGGAGGTCGATGCCGCGGCGCCTGACCCAACCGAGTGTCCCGGCGCCTACCTGCGCTATCAGCGGATCCGCCGCGGGCTTTCCCTGGAGGCGGTGGCCGCCGAGACCAAGATCCGTCCCAGCCTTCTCACCCAGCTGGAAAACGACGACTTCGACCACATGCCGGCGCCGGTCTACGTGCGCGGCTTCGTCCTCCAGGTCGCTCGGATGATGGGCCTACCCAACGCGGACACGCTCGCGGCGGCCTACCTCGAACACCTCCCGTAACATCGCGCATCGCCGGCCGATGGTGTTTCCGCGCGCGAAAAAGGGGCGCCCGGTAGGGCGCCCCTTGAGAGAAACCTCCTCCGTTCCC
>CAZQYU010000198.1:0-6332 GCA_964597585.1 uncultured Thermoanaerobaculia bacterium | reverse complement strand
CGGTGCTGCCCTTCGCCGCCATTCTCTCCGGCCGCAACCGCTTCGAGGCGCGCGAACTCAGCCTCCCGGTGCTGGCGCTGAGCGTGCTGCTGTGGGCGGGGTTGCTCCTGTTCCACGGACGCCTGTTCGGCGTGCCGCTGCTCTGACCGGCGTCCACGACGTCTCCCGGACGGCATGCCCGCGGAAGGGTTGGTGCTCTTCATCGGTCTGATCGTGGCCGGACAGGCCGGTCGCCTGGGCATCGCCTTCGGCGAACGCGAGCATGCCCGCTACAGGGTTCCGGTCGCGGTGGCGACTCTCGCGGTCGCCGCGGCCCGGCTGGCCATCGTCTGATACAGGCCGGTGCGACGAAGCTGCCCCGCCATCGCCTGGCCCAGGGGGCTGGAAGAGTGGGCCTCGAGCACGAACGACGAGCGCCGGGGCTCAGGCCCCGGCGCGTGTCGTCGGTCAGTTGAATGAGCGCGTTACCAGACCACGCACTGTTCCTCGGGCCGCATGGGCTGGCCCGGCTTGCACTGGAAGGCCGCGGCGAATGCGGGGTTCTGCGACATCGGACCGTCGACCCGGAAGCGGGACGGCGAGTGCGGGTCGGTGGTGACCTGCAGCCGCTCCGCCTCGGGGCTCGCCACGGTGCACCACGCCTGACCCCAGGCCACGAACAGGAGCTGCTCGTTGGTCAGCCCCTCGATCGCTGGCGGCGCGTCCGGGTGGCGCTTCTCCCACAGCTTGAACGCCGCGTAGGCCTGCTTGAGGCCGCCGATGTCGGCGATGTTCTCACCCAGGGTGAGGGCGCCGTTGACGTGCACGCCCGGCTCGACCTCGAACTTCGAGTAGTAGTCGCTGATGCACGAGGCCTGCTTCTCGAAGCGGGCGCTCACCTCGGGCGCCCACCACTCGTGGAACCTGCCCTTGGGGTCGAAACGGCGGCCTTGGTCGTCGTAGCCATGGGTCATCTCGTGGCCGATCACCCCTCCGATCGCGCCGTAGTTCATCGCCGCCGGAAACTCGCGGCTGAAGAACGGGGGCTGGAGGATGCCGGCGGGAAAGACAATTTCGTTCATGAGCGGGTTGTAGTAGGCGTTGACCATCTGCGGGGTCATGTTCCACTCGCTGCGGTCGACGGGGTTTCCGACCTTGGCGAGCTCGAAGTCGTAGTCGAACTGGCGGGCCGCCATCGCGTTGGCGAAGTAGCTGGTAGCCCCGACCTCGAGCTTCGAGTAATCGCGCCAGTGATCGGGGTAGCCGATCTTGTTCTTCAGCGCCGCGAGCTTCTCGAGCGCCCGCTGGCGGGTGACGTCGTCCATCCAGGCGAGCCCGGGCAGCTTCTGCTCGAACGCCGTCTCGATGTCGCCGATCATGTCCAGCGCGACCTTCTTGCTGTCGCCGGGGAACATCTTCGCAACGTACAGCTTGCCGACATCCTCACCGATCGCACGCTCGGTGGCCCCGACGCAGCGTTTCCAGCGCGGCCGCATCTCCTTCTGGCCCGAGAGCTTCTGCCCGTAGAAGGCGAAGTTGGCATCGACGAAGCGCTGCGGCAGCAGGTTGGCTGTCTCGTCTACCGCATGCCAGCGCAGGTAGGTCTGCAGCACTGCCGGATCGGTCGAGCCGGCGAGCTCCTCGAGGCGCTGGAAGAACTCGGGCGTCGCGACGCTGACGTCCTTCAACCCCGGGTAGCCGATCGCCGCGAGATAGACGTCCCACGGCAGCTTCGGCGTCAGCTTCTTCAAGCCTTCGATGTCGATCTTGTTGTACAGACGGCCGAGGTCGCGCATCGCGGTGCGATCGCGTGACACCTTGGCGAGCTCGGTCTCGAAGGCCACCACCTGACCGGCGTGCTTTGCCGCCGCTTCGGGCTCGTCGCCGAGCAGCGCGAACATGTGCTCGACATGCGTGCGGTAGTCAGCGAGGAGCTGCTTCTTGGTCGAGTCGTCGCTGACGTAGTAGTCGCGATCCGGCATCCCGAGACCGCCCTGGAGCACGAACGCGATGTTGAGGTCGGGGTTGGTGAAGTCGGGAATCACCGCCGCGTTGAACAGCACGTCGATGCCGCGCCGCTGCAGCCAGCCGGCGACCCGCATCAGGCTCGCCGGGTCCTTGACGGTCGCGATCTGGGCGAGGATCGGCTCGAGCGGGGTCACCCCGGCCTTCTCGACCGCGGCCTCGTCCATGCAGGCAGCGTAGTAGTGGCCAACCCGCTGGCGATCAAGGTCGTCGCCGGGTCGAGCTGCCGCCTCCTCGAGCAGGCTTCGGACCGCCTCGCGGTTGCGCTCTTGAATGACCGAGAACGACCGGACCCACTGGGCCTGGTCGCCCGGCAGCTTGGTCGATGCCAGCCAACCCCCGCAGGCGTACTGGTAGAAGTCGACACACGGGTCGGCGGTTCGATCCATCGACGACAGCACGTTGGCCGCGAAGTCGGGGGGCGCAGGCGCGCTGCTCGGAGCAGCCTCGCCGGCGAAGGCGACCGTCGCGCCCAGGCTCGACACGGCGAGCCACACGAAGAGGGAACGTCTCATTCTTCTTCCTCCTGTTCCGGGGGTGCGTCTTTTCGAGTCGGCTCGAGTCGGCACACCTCTCCGGGGCGGGCTGAGTCCGCCGGTTGATTGTACGGGGAATTCGGCCACGGGTTGCCGCCGCACGCATCCATGTCGACGACATCTTCTCGGCTCTTCGAGCCGTTCCGCGACCGTTCAATCGCTGCCCCCGGCACCCGAGGAGCACAGCGAGCGAGTCTGCTCGACGAGATCGGGATCGACCGCCGCGCCGCGGCGCTCCATCTCGGCGAGGTCGGCGCGGGCACCCGCGCAGTCGCCGAGAGCGAGCCGGACCTCCGCGCGCTCCTCGAACAGGCTGAGCGTCCCGCCGGTCGCGTCGATACCTGCGCTCACCGCCTGCTCAGCCTCGTCGTAGCGCCCCTGCTCGGCGAGTGCCAGGCTCAAGGTCCACCACCACGCGGCGAAGCGCGGGTCCGCGTCGGCGGCGGCGCGGGCATCGGCCTCGGCGCCGGCGAGGTCCCCGGTCTGGAGCTTGGCGAGACCCCGCTGACCGAGGGTCGTGACCGAGCTCGGGTCGAGGGCGAGGGAGCGGTCGAAGGCAGCGATCGCACCGTCCTGCCCGGCCAAGGCGACGCCCATGTGGTACCAGGCCTCGGCATCCTCAGGCGCCAGCCCAGTCAGGCGGCGTGCGGTCGCAACCGCCTCCTCGCGCCGGCCGAGACTGCTGAGCACGATGCAACGGGTCTTGAGGTGGGCGATGCTCGAAGGATCGTCCTGGAGGGCACGATCGATTTCGGCCAGGGCCTCGTCGAAACGCCCGAGGTGCAGCAACCAGAACGCCAGGAAGCCGCGCTGCGGCGTCCAGTCTGGATGCAGCTCGAGCGCGGCCTCCATATCCTCGGCCGCCTCCTCGAAGTGGCCCTGGGCCGCACGGGCGTACGCGCGCAGCGACCGCGCCATGCCGACCTCGAAGCCGCGCTCGATCAGCTCTGTCGCACGGGCCTCCGCGTCGCCGTAGTCCCCGGTCAGAAGGTCGGCGCTGGCGAGGATCCGGCGCTCGACCATGAGGTACGGACGCTCGGCCAGCCGCTGTTTGAGGATGTCGCGGCAGCGGGCCGGGTCGCCGCGGACGAAGGCGAGGACCGCTTCGCCGAAAGGGCGATCCGGGTGATCGGAAGGCACCTGCCGCCAGTCGTCGGCCGCCGCCCTGACCCGCTCTTCGGCGGACCGCGACAGGGGCGCCGGTGTGAAGGTCATGCCGGTCGCCGTCGCGACCGCATCCGGTGCGTCGAGCTCGACCTGCATGAGGCGTGCGTACGCACGGCGGCCGCGCGCGTCGGCGTCGCCTGGGTCCAGAGCCAGCACGCGGTCGAGGACGCCCTCGGCGTCGGCGAACCTCTCGGCCGCGATCAGGGCGTCAGCGTTGAGCTTGAGGGCCTCCACATCGCGCGGCGCGACCTCGACCGCCCGGCTGGTGCGCGCGATCAGATCCGCCACCGCCCGGTCGAACAGCTCACGGCCGCCGGCGTCGGAGCGCTCGAGGCGCCGCACCTGCTCGAGGATCGTGCGGGCCTCGGCGACGAACGGCGCCGCGGCCCGAACCTCGGCTTCGCGGCGCCGGGCGTCGATCAGCCGCTGGGCGCCCCACCAGCCGGCGGCAACGACGAGCACCAGGACGAGACCCGCGGCTGCCGCCACCAGCGGACGGCGGCGGGCGCGTCGTAGCATGCGGCCCAGAGTGCCGATCCGACGCGCACGGACCGGCTCGTCCAGGAGATAACGTTCGAGGTCGTCGGCGAGCTCCGCGGCGGACTGGTAGCGGTCTTCGCGCTCGCGCTCCATCGCCTTGGCGACGACGACGACGAGGTCGTCGTCGCCCGAAAGCCGTGGCGGCGGCGCCATCACGACCCGATGGACGACCTCGGCGAAGCTCTCCCCGGAAAACGGGGGCTTGCCTTCGACCAGGCCGTAGAGGGTGGCGCCGAGGCCCCAGACGTCGGTCCGCCGGTCGGCAGTGCGCCCCAACGCCTGCTCGGGCGCCATGAACGCGGGCGTGCCCAGAAGCTCGCCGGTGACCGTGGTGCCCTCTTCGGCGAGAGCGCGGGCGAGACCGAAATCGCTCACGTAGACCCGTCCGCTCGACGACTCGAGCAGGTTGGACGGCTTGAGGTCGCGGTGGACGATACCGCTTTCGTGAGCGTGCTGAACACCTCGAGCTGCATCCCGCACCAGCTCGGCCGCGCGGCGGCGCGCGACCTCGCCGTCGGGCGCGCGAGCGCGCTCGACGAGCTCCATGGCCAACCACGGCCGGCCCTCGTGAACCCCGGCGTCGTAGACCTGGGTGACGTTGGGGTGGCTCAGCCGGGCGAGCAGGTGGGCCTCACGCAGGAAGCGCTCGACCGCCCCCGGCTCTGCCGAGTGCAGCAGCTTGAGCGCCACCCAGCGGCCGAGCCGCGTGTCCCAGGCCCGGTGGACCTCGCCCATTCCGCCGGCGCCGAGACGCTCGACGATGACGTAGCGGTCGATGTGACGCGCGGGATCTGACGCCGCCCGATCCACGACGTCGGGGAGCGCACTGTCCTCGGCAGCGCCCGCCAGAACCCGCAGGTCCACCTCGCGCTCGAGCTCCGCGAGCTCGGCGGGTCCGAACCGACCTTCCGCCGCGAGCCGGTCGGCCAGGCTGGTCTCCGTCTCCTCGGCGAGGAGATGCTCGCCCTCGTCCGGTGTGACCAGCCCGCGCTCGGCGAGCAGCTCGACGAGCTGCCGGTCGCGCATCGCGGCCTGTCCGCGGCGCAGGTTGTAGAGCTCCTTCGGACGCATCTCACTCCCCGGGGCGCGACGGTCGCCGACCTTCCCGTCGTTCGAGAACGGTTCTCGTCACAGTGTAGGATGAACCATGACCGGCGGCGCCTACCCGGACACAGTGTGGTCGAGCCTGCTGCGCGGAGCGGCGGGCGACGAGACCGCACGGCGCGACGCGATGGGCCGGCTCTTCTCGCGCTACTGGCGGCCGGTGTGGGCGAGCGTGCGCTACGGCTGGAATGCGGCCCCAGAGGAGGCGGAAGACATTGTGCAGGGCTTCTTCCTCGACCTCCTCGAGCGGGATGCGCTGTCGGGACTCGATCCGGACAGAGGCCGCTTCCGCAGCTTCCTCAAGGCCTCGCTCAAGCACTACATGCTCAAGATCCGACGCGACGCGGCGCGGCTCAAACGCGGCGGCGACGTCCGGGTGGTGCCACTCGAAGGCACCGGGGACGTGGTCGCGGCTCCGGGCGACCCGGAGGAGATCTTCGAGGCGGAGTGGGTGTCGACCGTGCTCGGTCGCGCGATCTCGGCACTCGAGCGAGACCTCCGGTCGACCGGCCGGGAGCTGCGGTGGGAGGTCTTCAGCCGCCACGACCTCGCCGACGACCCGCCGAGCTACTCGGAGCTCGCCGAGCAGCTCGGCGTGTCACAAGGGGACGTGCGCAACCACCTCCACCGCGCCCGGCAGGCACTGAGGGTTCTCGTCTCGCGCCAGGTCGCGGACTACGCCCTCGACTCTGACGACGCCGAGCGAGAGCTCCGGCACCTCCTCGGGTGACGCGACTGGGGCGGAGAGATCGACACGAAGAGGCCCCCATCTGGGGGCCGTTCGTCGTCAGGCTGGAAGTACCTCAGGCGCAGCGGATCGGGTCGTAGCCGCCGCCCGAACCTGGACCATCGGAGACCGCCGGCTGGAGCGTACCGTAACCGCCGCCGGCCCCCGGACCATCGAAGACCACTTGCTGGAGCGTACCGTAACCGCCACCGGCCCCCGGACCATCGAAGACCGCTTGCTGGAGCGTACCGTAA
>CAZQYU010000197.1:5006-6342 GCA_964597585.1 uncultured Thermoanaerobaculia bacterium | reverse complement strand
TTCGGAGGACTTCCGAAGTCGTTCCGTGACTTCGCGTTTTCCCGGCCCGATGCTCGACCCATGAATACGAAGGAGCAGGTGATCGGGGCGGCCTGTAGCAATGTGTGCTGCCAGGCGGCGACGACCCCGAGCCTCGCACTCGGAGATCGAGAGGAGGGAGTCGAGATGTCGAAGGCCATGCGGCAAGCGAGTGTGTTGGTGATTCTCATGTGCTCGGCCGGCGTCGTGCTCGCCGGCATCCCAGGGCAGGACGTGGTGCTCCCGTCCGCGGCCCGGGGCCCGGGCGCCAACGGCTCCCAGTGGTTCACCACGGTGTGGATCCACAACCCGAGCGACGCCACCGCGGAGGTCGACTTGGCGTTTCTGCGCCGCGGCCAGGCGAACCCCTCGCCGGAGGCGACCGCGGTGACGGTGGGGCCGGGCGGAACTCTCAAGCTCGGCGACATCTTCCTCGAGCGCTTCGGGCTCGAGACCGCATACGGCGCGCTGCGTTTCCGCAGCAGCGTTCCGGTCGCGGTGTCGGCACGCTCGTTCAACATGACCGGCTCCGACCTCGGCGAGTCCCAGGGCCAGCTGCTGTCGGCGATGCCCGCCGAGCTCGCGCTCGGAGCCGGCGAGTCGACCTCGATCGCCGGCGTCACCCAGCCCGCCGACGCCGCCTTCCGGACCAACTACGCACTGGTCGAGATCGCCGGCTTCCCGGTCGACGTCCGGGTCTCGCTCCACGACCCCGACGGCATCGAGCTCGCCAGCAAGGTCTACGCGCTGCGTGCCCAGGAGCCGACCCAGGTGAACCTCGCGGACCTCGGGGCGAGCCTCACCGTCGACGGCGGCAGCCTCGAGATCAGGGTGGTCTCGGGCGAGGGCCGGGTGCTCGCGCTGGGCTCGATGGTCGGCAACGGCACCGTGTCCCAGGACCCGTCGACCCTGGAGATGGAGTTCCCGCTCACCGTGGGCTCAGGCGACGGGCTCAGCGTGGTCACCCACGACGCGACGCTCACCGGAAGCGGCACGGCGGCATCGCCACTCGGCCTTGCCGACGGCGGCGTGACCGAGCCCAAGATCGGCGCGGTCAACGCGCCCGCCGACGGCGACGCGCTCACCTTCACGACCTCGGGCCTGCAGTGGCAGCCGGTGTCGGGTTCGGGCGGCGGCGACATCACCGCCGTGACCGCGGGTCAAGGCCTCGCCGGCGGCGGCAGCTCGGGCGATGTCACCCTGTCGCTCGCCGACGGCGGCGTCACACAGCCCAAGATCGGCGCGGTCAACGCGCCCGCCGACGGCGACGCGCTCACCTTCACGACCTCGGGCCTGCAGTGGCAGCCGGTGTCGGGCT
>CAZQYU010000197.1:0-4906 GCA_964597585.1 uncultured Thermoanaerobaculia bacterium | reverse complement strand
GGCGACGCGCTCACCTTCACGACCTCGGGCCTGCAGTGGCAGCCGGTGTCGGGCTCGGGCGGCGGCGACATCACCGCCGTGACCGCGGGGCAAGGCCTCGCCGGCGGCGGCAGCTCGGGCGACGTCACCCTGTCGCTCGCCGACGGCGGCGTGACCCAGCCCAAGATCGGCGCGGTCAACGCGCCCGCCGATGGCGACGCGCTCACCTTCACGACCTCGGGCCTGCAGTGGCAGCCGGTGTCGGGCTCGGGCGGCGGCGACATCACCGCCGTGACCGCGGGTCAAGGCCTCACCGGCGGCGGCAGCTCGGGGGATGTCAGCCTCAGCATTCCGTCCCAAGGGGTGAGTGCTGCAATGCTGAGCGCAGCGGGCTCCAGCTCAGGCCAGATCCTGATCTCCAACGGGTCCGCCGTCCACTGGGAGTACCCCTCATCCGGCGGGCTGACTTTGCCCTTCGCGGGTGTCTGGCCGGCTGCCGGCTCGGCCTTCCTGATCACCGCCAACGACGCGAACGGGCACGCCATCGAGGCCGTGGCGCCGAACAGCATCGCCATCGTCGCGAGCGGCACCTATCGTCCGGCCATTGTCGGCAGCTGCTCGGGATGCCAAGCGAGCGGTGCAATCGTGGGTTCCGGTTTGTGGGCAGGCGTGGTGGGCGACGGAGATGCCCACGGAGTGGTGGGAATGTCTCAGGGGGGTACGGGTGTGTACGGTCGCAGCCTCGGCGGCGGCCTCGGTGTCGAGGGGCGAAGCGCCACCGGTACCGGCGTTGAAGGAGTCAACGAAACTACGAGCAGCACAGGACGCTTGGGCAGCTCGGGTGCCGGCGTGTGGGGCACGAGCGCCAACGGCGCCGGGGTCTACGGGACCAGTACAGGCAACGACGGTGTTCGCGGAGAGAGCTCTGGCGCCAACAAGTCCGGTGTCTACGGCGTCAGCGACCAGAGCAACGGCTACGGCGTCTACGGCCGCAATACCTCGAACAGCGCGATCGGCGTGCTCGGCTCGCCGGCGGCCGGGGTCTACGGCAAGGGTCTCGGCTCGAACCCCGGCGTGTTCGGTGAGGGCGCGGGCAGCGGCGGCGCCGGCTACTTCGTCGGCAACGTCCAGGTCACCGGCAACCTGCTCGTCAACGGCACCGTCTCGAAAGGCGGCGGCACCTTCCGCATCGACCACCCGCTCGACCCCGAGCGCAGGGTGCTCTCGCACTCTTTCGTCGAGTCGCCGGAGATGAAGAATGTCTACGACGGCGTCGCCGTGCTCGAGAGTGACGGCGCCGCCTGGGTGGAGCTCCCGGAGTGGTTCGAAGCCCTCAACCGCGACTTCCGCTATCAGCTCACCTGCCTCGGCGGATACGCCCCGGTCTACATCGCCGAGGAGATCGCCGGCAACCGGTTCCGGATCGCGGGCGGCATTCCCGGCCTCAAGGTCTCGTGGCAGGTCACGGGCGTACGCCACGACCCGTGGGCCGAAACCCACCCGATCGCGGTCGAAGAGGACAAGCAGCCGCAGGACCAGGGCAGCTACATCCACCCGGAGGCCTACGGCCTGCCGCGCGGGCCTGAGGCGCCCTGAAGCCGCGAGTCGGAGAGGAGGTTCACATGTCACACGCACGCACGTTCGTGATCGGAGTTCTGGCGATGACAGCGTTCGCCCTGATCTGCGTTCCGCTCCCGGCGGCCGACCCGCGGCCCTCGGTGTGGACCCCACCGGAGGCTTCGGCCGACGTGGCCGAGCCTGGCTGGGGCACCGCCGCGACCAACGTGCTGACGCTCCACACATTGGGCTTTGTGACCATCGAACCGACGGCATTCACGATCACCACCGACGCCACGGGCACCTACCGCTACGTCGATCCCATCGACAACTTCGGCGCCCTCTACCACGGTCTCGAGCTTCCAACGGGCGCCGAGGTGACCAGCGTGGCCATCGACGGCTGCGATGAGGACGCGGCGCTGGGCCTCGGTTTCTTCATCAGGCAGGACCCTCGGGGCCCGTCCCCGAACAGCGAGCTCCTGATCAACGGTACGACCGCGGGGACGCCCGGCTGCCAGAGCTTCCCCTTCGACGCGAACCCACCGTTCACCATCGACAACGCGGACAACTCCTACTACGTCGTGCTCGTCTTCAACGGCAGCGGGATCGAGCTGCGAGCCAAGGCGGTCCGGGTCTACTACCAGCTCCAGGTCAGCCCGGCGCCGGCTTCGGCCACCTTTGCCGACGTGCCGACCGACTACTGGGCCTTTCGCTACATCGAGGCGTTGGCCGCCTCCGGGATCACCGCCGGCTGCGGCGGCGACAGCTTCTGCCCGGACGCGCCGCTGTCCCGGGCGCAGATGGCGGTCTTCCTCGCCAAGGCCCTCGGCCTCCACTGGGAGTAGTAGCCTGAAGCGAACGCCACGAACTGGAGCCTGGTTCTGGGAGGTCGAGGATGCACTTGCCGGCGGCTCGAACGTTGGTGCTGGCGATCGGGGTCGGTGTGGCGCTTGGCTGGGGCGCCCCGGCCTCGGCCGCGACCTACTACGTCGCCCCGGATGGCGACAACGCCAACGCAGGCACCGAGGCCGCGCCGTGGGCCAGCCCGGCCTACGGGGCGGCCCGGCTCCAGCCCGGCGACACCCTCGTGCTCGGGAGCGGCACCTACGTGCTGTCGGACTACGAGCTTGACATCGTGCGCCCGACGTCGGGCACGGCGTCGGCCTGGGTCACAATCCGAGGCGAGAGCGGTGGCCGGGCGGTGCTGGCCGGGCGCGACAACTTGGCGGCGGCGATCGAGCTCGGGGGGACGCACTACGTCCGGATTGAGAACCTCGAGGTCACCCACGACCCCCAGGCGGCCGGCGAGGCCGCCTGGTTCCGGGACGGGATCTCGATCACGGATGCACCAGCGAGCCACATCGTGCTTTCGAAGGTGTTCGTCCACCACCTCGACGAGTTCGGCCTCAACGCCGGCGACGTCGACTCCCTCGAGCTGGTCGACTCGCGCATCGAGCACTGTGGCTTCGGGGCGTTCGGCGGTCCTGCGGGAGTCGCGGGAGGGCTGACCAACGTCGCGATCCGGCGGTGCTCGCTGTCGTGGAGCGGACACTACTACCAGGGCGGCGACGGCACCGACCGGCCCTACGACCGACCCGACGGCTTCGGCATCGAGGCCTCAGCGGGCCCGGTGCTGATCGAGCAGACCACCGCCGAGCACAACTACGGCGACGGCTTCGACTCGAAGGCCGCGGCGACCACGATCCGGCGCTCGATCGCGGCCAACAACTCGTGCGACGGGGTCAAGCTATGGGGCGGCGGCAGCCGGGTCGAGAACACCCTGATCTACGGCCGCGGCGACGGCAGCGCCGAGATCACACCGTGGGCCGCGATCGTGATCGAGGCCGCCGAGGCAGGCGCGAGCTTCGACCTGGTCAACGTCAGCGTCGACGACCAGCTCGGCGGCAACTACCTGGTCTACGTCCAGTACGACGAACCGACCGCGATCCAGCTCACCATCCGAAACTCGATCTTCCGCGCCACCGGTCCCAACTGCCCGATCTGGCTGAGGGACACCGTCACTCTCACCGCCGACCACAACCTGTTCTGGCTGCCCCAGAACGAGACGGTGCTGATCCACGGCGACACCGAGTACACGGCGGCGACGCTCGCCTCGCTCGGTACTGCAAACACCTCGGCCGACCCTGCCTTCGTCGCGCCGGCGTGGGGCTCGACCGGCGACTACCACCTGGGCACCGCCAGCCCCGCGATCGACGCCGGGACCACTCTCGGCGCGCCTTCGGTGGACCTCGACGGGGCCGCCCGTGACGCCCACCCCGACCTCGGCGCCTATGAGCACGGCGGGGTTGCCAGCGGCTGCCGGCTCGAGTGCGCCGCCAGCGTGCCCGCCACCGCCACGGCGGGCGTCCCGGTGGCTTTCGCCGGCTCGGCGACGGCCGACGGCTGCATCGCCGTGCCGAGCTTCGCGTGGAGCTTCGGCGACGGCTCGCCCGCCGGGGCCGGAGCGAACGTCCAACACACGTACGCCGGGGCCGGCAGCTACTCGTGGCGCCTCGACGTCGTCGCCGACGATCAGACCTGCGGCGACGCCGGCGCCGTTGTCGTGTCCGGCGGCCCGGGCGACGGCCGTCCCCCTCATGCCCCGGGTCAGACCGTGCCCCAGGTCGCGCGCGTTCCCGGTTTCGGCGGTTCGCTGTGGACCAGCGAGCTGACCCTGCTCAACCCGACTGACGCGGCGGTCACAACGACCCTCATCTTCACGCCGCGCGACGCCGACGGGCTTGCCACCTACCAGACCGTCGAGGTGACGGTGCCCGCGCACGGCTGCCGGACCTGGAGCGACGTGGTGAACTCGCTGTTCGGCGCCACCGGCGCCGGCGCGCTCGTCGTCTCGTCCGAGGTCCTGGTGGTCTCGACCCGGACCTCGACACCGGCGTCCGGCGTCGGCGCGTACGGCCAGGGTGCGCTCCCGGTCGAGTCATCGCGAACGGCCCGGCTCGCGGGGCCGACCACACTGGTCGCCGGCGGGGTGATCGCGGGCGGCGGCGCGCGCTCCAACCTCGCGCTCAACGAGCTCTGGGGGGAAGCGGCGACCGTCCGCGTGGTGCTGGCCGACCGCGACGGAAGCATGCTTGGAGAGCGGACGGTCGCGCTGCCGGCCTACGGCGACACGCAGCTGAACGACCTCGCGGGAGCGCTCGCGGGCCTGTCCAGCCTCCGCGAGGGCCAGGTCAGCGTCACGGTCATCGTGGGTGGGGGCAGGGTCGGGGCGACCCTGTCGATTGTCGACCCTTCCGGCGATCCGGCGACAGTACCCCTGGTGGTACCCGAGAGCTGATGCCCTCCCGCAGCCCGGGCCCTCGCCAAAGGGCCGTTGGGCATCCGGTCCGCTTGGATCGCCGCAATGCGT
>CAZQYU010000196.1:2544-6345 GCA_964597585.1 uncultured Thermoanaerobaculia bacterium | reverse complement strand
AGCGGCAGGTACATGCCGACCGCGAACAGCATCGGGCTCTTGACCTTGACCAGGATCAGGGCGATGCCCATGACGATCCCGACGATGACCAACGGCCACGCCATCTCGCCACCGACGATGCCCTGGGAGAGGGTCGCCATGAGGCCGGCCTGGGGCGCCGCCAGGGCGCGGTCGCCGAAGCCGATCCCGCCCTGCTTGATGTTGGAGGCGTTGAGCACGAACAGCGGCACGAACATGAACGCGCCGGCGAAGAGCACGCCGATCAGGTCGCCGACCTGCATCTTCCACGGCGTGCCGCCGAGGATGTGCCCGACCTTGAGATCCTGGAGCATCTCGCCGGCCACCGCCGAGGACACGCACACCACCGAGGCGACCCCGAGTACCGCGGCCACGCCGTGGTCGCCGGAGACGCCGATCAGCACCATCACCAGGGCGGCCACGATCAAGGTCGCCAGGGTCAGGCCCGACACCGGGTTGTTGGAGGAGCCGATCAGGCCGACCAGGTTGCCGGACACTGCGGCGAAGAAGAAGCCGGTCACGAGCATCACCAGGGCGGCCATGATCGCGCCCCCGATGACCCCAGTGAAGTACCAGTAAAGCAGGCACATGAGAACGAAGGTCACGACCACGCCGAGGAGCACGACCTTGAAGTTGATGTCGCGGTCGACCCGGCTGGTGGTCTCCTGCGCGCCGGCCGACTTCTTGAGGTCGGAGACGCCGCGCTTGATGCCGAGCCAGAGGTTCTTGCGCATCTTGTAGAGGGTGTAGACGGCGCCGACCAGCATGCCGCCGACCGCGATCGGCCGCACGATGAACTTCCAGACGTGGTCGGAGAAGGCCACCCAGGTTGCATCGGCGGTCGGTGCGCCGCCGATGGAGGCGGCGAAGGAGTCGATCAGGCTCGGCCCGAGGAAAAAGACCAGCATCGGCACGAACAGGCCCCAGGCGAGCAGGCCGCCGGCGAAGTTGAGCGCGGCGAGCTCGGGGCCGATGATGTAGCCGACGCCGAGGTAGGCCGGGCTCACCGCGGGGGCCGACATGGTCGACACGCCGCCCGCCGGCACGGTGTAGGCGTCGCGCTTGAAGCCGAGCCTCACGATCGAGCGCCCGATCTCGCCGACCTTGAGGATGAAGTCGTTGGAGGCCGAGAAGACCTTGAGCTGGCCGAGGAGGTTGATCAGCGCACCGATCCCCATCGCCTCGAACAGCTGCTTGGCGGCGTCGGCGCCGCGCTGGCCGGCCTTGTGGATCTCGGAGGCGGCCACCGACTCGGGGAAGGGCAAATCAGGGTCCTCGACCATGACCCGGCGCAGCATGGTCACGAACAGGATGCCGAGGACGCCGCCGACGACCATCAGCGCGGTCGCCTTGAGGTAGTCGGCGAGGCCGTTGAACTCCCACAGGTGGAGGATCGCAAAGGCCGGGATGGTGAAGATCGCGCCGGCCGCGACCGACTCGCCGATCGAACCGACGGTCCGGGCGAAGTTCTCCTCGAGCAGGGTGCCCCCGAACAGCTTGAGCACCGCCATGCCGATCACGGCGGCGGGATAGGTCGCCGCGATGGTCATGCCCGCCTTGAGCCCGAGGTAGGCGTTGGCAGCGCCGAGGATCACGCACATGAACAGGCCCAGAATCAGGGCTCTGAGCGTGAACTCGCGCATCTCGGTCTCCGCCGCAACGACCGGCCGGAACGTGGGTGCACTCATCACACGTCCTCCTTCCTGGAGATCAGGGTTTCCCAAAAATAAAAAGGGGACTGGCGCCCCGCGCACATCGCGGGCATTGTAACCCAGGCGCCTGGCGGGCAGCGGCGGAATGCGACGCCGCTGCCCGCCAGGCGCCTCTGACATGCTGCGCATGTCGGAAGGTGAGGTCTCAGCACAGGGAGTTCGCGGAGAGAGTGCGTGAGCTCTGACCGGGCGGTCGGCGAGCGTCACGACGCGTGGGTTCTCGGCGTACCGGGCGCCCGCGTGACGCACGGCGCGCGCCGGGGATCTCCTATTCGCGCAGCTTCTCCTCCAGGAGCTGGCCGGCGATGCGCATGAACTGGTTCTCGGTAATCACACCGACCAGATGCCCGTTCTTGACCACCGGAAGGCAGCTCAGGCTGTGGCGGCGCATGAGCTCGATGGCCTCGAGCGACGAGGCCTCCGGCGCCACCGTGACCGGGTCGGCCTGCATCACCGCCGACACCGGCAACGGCCCACCGAGCTGCTCCGGATGGTAGCTGCCGACCAGACGCACCAGCGCCCGCTGCGAGACGATCCCGACCAGGTGGTTGTCTGCATCCTCGACCAGCACGTGGCGGATGCTGTTCCAGTCCATGAGGTGTGCGACCAGGTCGACGGGCTCGTCCTCGCCGACCGTCACCAGGTCGGTGTCCATGCACTGCTCGACGACCAGGTAGTTGTGCCGCCAGCCGCCGCCCTCATCGAGCTCGGCCGGCGGCCACGTATGGACCGGGTCGCCCGAATCCTGACGCCGGACCGTCGCCGCAGTGAGTGCGCTCATGCGCTCGGTCAGAGGCCCGCGGTCGCCCATGCCGGTCAGCGACGACAGCGCCCACTGCGCGCCGGTACGGCCTGAGCGGACCCGCTCCTCGACCACCGCCAGGTAGCGATCGGCGTCGGCAGGGTCGATCCGCGAGTCGACCAGCCCGGCCCGGGCGAGCGGCAGCAGGGTGTCGAGGATCAGCCGGGTGGCCGGCTCGAGGCGCCCGTCGATCCACACCAGCTGTGCGTTGAGGCCGTGCTGCGCCGCGGCGAAGAAGTTGCCGTGGGCGTCGTCGAAGCGCATGCGTTGGGTGACGTCGTGGTACTCGCCGAGGATCCCGCTGACCAGACCGTACCAAAACGCCGCGTTGGCGACCTCGTCGCGGATGGTCGGCCCCGAGGGCAGGATCCGGTTCTCGATCCGGAGGTGGGGCAGGCCGTCGGAGATCCCGTAGCACACCCTGTTCCATCGGTAGATGGTCGACGTGTGCAGGCGCAGCGCCTTGAGGGTGGGCGCGTCGCCGCGGGCCAGGGCGGCGAACGGGTCCTCGTCGATCTGGGTCGACAGCAGCGTGCGGAAGCGGGCGATGTCCTCGCGGAAGATCTCGAGCACCGACGCCCGCACCCAGTGGCGGCCGAAGCTGACCCGCGGCACCTGCTCGCGCAGGTGGGGCGTCGAGCGCCGGGTGTCGACCGACTGCTGGAAGAGGCCGACACGGGTCTCCCACCACAGCCGCTTGCCAAACAGGATCGGGGAGTTGGCGGCCGCCGCCAGGACCGGTGCCGCGGCGGCCTGGGCTGCGTTGTAGAGCCGCGCGAACTCCTCCGGCGCGACCTGGAAGTGAACCTGGAAGCTGGTGTTGCACGCCTCGACCATGATCGAGTCGTGGTGCAGGTGGAGCTCGTCGACCCCCTTCAGGAAGAACTCGTAGTCGCCGCCGCGCATCCGGGTCATGGCCTCGTTCAGCGCCAGGTAGCGCGGGTTCGGGGTCATGTTGTCGAGCTCGAGGTCGCCCTTGGTGAGGCTCGGCAGGATGCCGGTCAGCACCACCTCGCCGCCGGCCGAGCGGACGGCCGCGCGGACCTTGGCGAGCAGCCCGTCGAGCTGCGCCTCCATCCGGGACAGGCAGTCTCCTCCGAACACCAGGGGGTCGAGGTTGAACTCGAGGTTGAAGCGCGCCAGCTCGGTGGTGTAGTGGGGATCGTCGAGCGCCTCGAGGAGCTCCAGTGCCAACGGGGCCGCGCGCCAGTCGCCGTCGACCAGGAAGAGCTCCTGCTCGGCCCCGATCCGGCGGATGCCGGTCTCGAA
>CAZQYU010000196.1:0-2444 GCA_964597585.1 uncultured Thermoanaerobaculia bacterium | reverse complement strand
CGTCGACCAGGAAGAGCTCCTGCTCGGCCCCGATCCGGCGGATGCCGGTCTCGAAGAGGTCGTTGTCGAGCATGTGCTCGAGCGCCCGCATGTCCTGGAGCAGGTGCTTGAGAAAGACCCTGATCTCGTCGGCGCGCGAGCGCTCGCGGACGTCCTTGTCACCCATGACACATCTCCAGAGGGTCGGCGCCTCGCATTGTACTCGAGACCAGATCGCACTCTCCGTCCGCACCCCTGGGGTGGCGACGTGGTGTACCCGGGGAGTCGGGCGCCGGTCGACGCGGGCATTTACCACCAAGACACGACGACACCAAGAGGCCGGTGTCCATTCGCAGCCCGGCCGCAATCCCGGATCGGACGGACTCCAGAGCCCATCCCAAGCGAAATGATCTGATATGAAACTACTCATATCTGATGAATCTAAACTTGACAAGGAACAACTCATATCATAGATTCTCCTCACGGCCGTTTCGGCCGTGAGGAGAATCTATGAGCTCGAAGGACCGCTTCACCGTCAAGGCTTCCGAGGCCATCCAACAGGCCGTGCAGGCCGCCGCCGCGCGCGGCAACCCGGAGGTCACACCATCCCACCTGCTGCTCGCGCTGCTCGGCCAGCAGGGCGGCATCGCCTCGCGCCTGCTCGCCCGGGTGGGCGCGGAGGCCGGCACCCTCGAGAGCACCCTCGTGAGCGGCCTCGACCGCCTTCCGTCCGCCCAGGGAGGCTCCGAGCCGAACGCATCACGGGCGCTGCGAACGGTGCTCGAGCGCGCCGCCGGCGTCGCGCCGCAGCTCCAGGACGAGTACGTCTCGGTCGAGCACCTCCTGCTCGCGCTGGCCGCGGTGGACTCCTCGGCGCGTGACGCGCTCGCCGACCAGGGGGTGACCGGCGACACCCTGCTCGCGGCCATCCGCGACCTGCGCGGATCTCACCGGGTCACCGACGACACCCCCGAGGGGCGATACGAGGCACTCAAGAGCTACGGCCGCGACCTCACCGAGCTGGCATCCGCCGGCAAGCTCGACCCGGTGATCGGACGCGACGAAGAGATCCGACGCGTGATGCAGGTGCTCACCCGACGGACCAAGAACAACCCGGTATTGATCGGCGAGCCGGGGGTCGGCAAGACCGCCGTCGCCGAGGGGCTCGCACAGCGCATCGCCTCCGGCGACGTGCCCGAGATCCTCAAGCGGCGTCGCATCGTGTCGCTCGACATGGGCGCGCTGATCGCCGGCGCCAAGTACCGCGGCGAGTTCGAGGACCGCCTCAAGGCGGTGCTCAAAGAGGTCGTCGACTCCTCAGGCGAGGTCGTGCTATTCATCGACGAGCTGCACACGCTGATCGGCGCGGGTGCGGCCGAGGGCGCGATGGATGCTGCCAACCTGCTCAAACCCGCCCTCGCACGGGGCGAGCTGCGCTGCATCGGCGCGACGACGCTCACCGAGTACCGCAAGCACATTGAGAAGGACGCCGCGCTCGAGCGCCGCTTCCAACCGGTGATGGTCGGCGAGCCGTCGGTCGAGGAGACGATCGCGATCCTGCGCGGGCTCAAGGAGAAGTACGAGGTCCACCACGGCGTTCGCATCACGGACTCCGCTCTGGTCGCGGCCGCGAGCCTGTCGCAGCGCTACATCACCGACCGCTTCCTCCCCGACAAGGCGATCGACCTGGTCGACGAGGCAGCGTCGCGGCTGCGCATCGAGATCGACTCGCTGCCGACCGAGATCGACCAGCTCGAGCGCCGTTCGCTCCAGCTCGAAATCGAGAAGCGTGCGCTGACCAAGGAGAAGGACCCGGCGTCCAGGCAGCGCCTGGCGACGATCGAGGAGGAGCTCGCCGAGCTCAAAGAGCAGATCTCCGGCATGAAGGCCAACTGGCAGCAGGAGAAGGACCTCATCGGCCGCATCCGGGAGCTCAAGGAAGGCATCGAGGGCAGCCGCGAGGCCGCCGACAGGGCACAGCGCGACGGCGACCTGGAGCGCGCCGCCGAGCTGCGCTACGGCACCCTGGTCGGTCTCGAGCGTGAGCTCGGCGAGGCCAGCGAGGCGCTGCGCGCACACCAGGAGCGGTACGGCTCGATCCTGTCCGAGGAGGTCGGCGAGGAGGACATCGCACGCTCGGTCTCGCGCTGGACCGGGGTCCCGGTTTCGCGCCTGCTCGAGGGAGAGAAGGCCAAGCTGCTCCAGATGGAGAAGCGGATCATCCGCCGGGTGGTCGGCCAGGACGACGCGGTGGTCTCGGTCGCCGCCGCGGTGCGCCGCGCCCGCGCCGGGCTCAAGGACCCGGCCCGTCCGATCGGCTCGTTCCTGTTCCTCGGCCCGACCGGCGTCGGCAAGACCGAGCTCGCCCGCGCGCTCGCTGAGTTCCTGTTCGACGACGAGCGCGCGATCGTCCGCCTCGACATGTCGGAGTACATGGAGAAGCACTCGGTCGCGCGTATGATCGG
>CAZQYU010000195.1:3073-6367 GCA_964597585.1 uncultured Thermoanaerobaculia bacterium | reverse complement strand
TCCGGGAGCGCATCGAGATCCGGACCCAGCGCCGCCCGGGTGACCGCTTGGTCCACACCCCCGGCATCCGGAGCCTCGGCGAGCGCGACGTTGGCCGCGATGGAGTCGGAGAACAGGAACGCTCGTTGCGGGACCATCGCCAGCCGCTCGCGCCACGCGTCGAGGTCGAGCGTGTCAAGGTCGACGCCATCGACCCGGATCGTGCCGGGAGGCGGATTGTAGAGGCGGGCGATGAGGCGCAGCAGGGTGGTCTTGCCGGACCCCGTGCGGCCGAAGAGACCGACCACGGCGCCTGCGGGAATGGACGCGGTCAGGTCGTCCAGCACCGGCCGCTCGGGCTCGTCGGGATAGGCGAAGGAGAGCTGCTGGACGTCGATCGACGGGCCGCGGCCCGCGGGCAGGGCCTGCCCCACCGGCCCTTCGGGACGGTCGACCGGCGCGTCGATGAGCTCGAAGATCCTATCCAGCGCCGCACGACCGCGCTGGATCACCGACAGCATCCAGCCAAGCGAGCGCAGCGGGGGCAGGAAGACCGTGAGCAGCGCGGTGAAGGCGGTGAGCTGGCCAACGGTGAGGGCGCCTGACAGCACCTGCTTGCCGCCGACCGAGACCACCACGAACATCGCGACACCGCCCGAGAGCACGAGCAGCGGCAGCGCGAGCGAGCGCACCAGCGCGAGACGCATGCCGGTGGTGAGCCACGCCTGGTTGCGGTCGTCGAAGCGCTTGAGAAAAGCGGGCTCGGCGACGAAGCCCTGGATCGTGGCCATCCCCTGCAGGCTGCCGAGCACGTGGTCGGAGATCTCACCGAGCTGGGCCTGGTTGCGGCGGCTGAGCTCGAACAGGCGGTGAATCCCCCACTGGACGGCCCCCATGCCGATCAGCACCGGGAGCAGGACGAGGAGGGTCAGACGCGGCGAGAGGTGGAACATCTTCCAACCGGTCAGGGCCACTGCCACCGTGACGTTGAACACCTGCAGGCCGCCGTAGCCGACCATGGTCCGGACCCAGGTGATGTCGTTGACCGCGCGGCTGACCAGATCGCCCCGGCGGTGGAGCGCGTAGAACGAAGGCTGCAGCTCGAGCAGGCGGGCGAAGAGGTCACGGCGCAGCTCGTACTCCACGTGCCGGCCGGGGTTGAAGATCAGGATCCGCGACATGGTCCGCGCTCCGATCACCGCGACCCCCATGAGCGCGATCATGAGCGCGTGATGTGCGAGGGACTGGCTGGCGCGCAGCGAGTCGACCGCCCGTCCGATCTCGACCGGGATCGACACCGTGATCCAGTTGGTCAGCCACAGGAACAGACCGCCGACGGCATAGCTGACGCGGTGACGCCAGGCGTAGGTCCGCAGCAAACGCGGCACCGGCCCCGCCCACCAGCGGCGGAGCCGGCCGCCGAGCCCGACGGGCTCGGCACGCTCACCCATGAAATGCCCTCACCGAATGGGAGAACCGGCCCCGCACGGCGCCTCTTCCGAAAGCGGCCGGAATCCCTGCCACCTGCTTCAGGTTCCAGCCGCCGGGAGGCGGCACCATGGAGCGCACCATCTTCAGTCTCGGCGCATTTCTCGGCGGGCTCGCGGTCGCGGCCGGGGCGTTCGGCGCCCACGCACTCAAGAGCAGGGTCGCCGCCGACACGCTCGCCATCTGGGACACCGCGGCACGCTACCAGATGTTCCACGCCCTCGCACTCCTTGGCCTCGCCTGGGCGGTGACGCGATGGCCCGGTGCCGGCCTCAACGCCACCGCCTGGCTCTGGCTCGTGGGCGTGCTCCTGTTTTCGGGCAGCCTCTATCTGCTCGTGCTCACCGGCCACCGCTGGCTCGGTGCGGTCACCCCGATCGGCGGCGTCGCGCTGATCGCCGGCTGGGCGTGGGCGGCGTTCCGGGTGGCCACCGTCAGTTGAGCGTGGCCACCGGGCGCGGCTGAGACTTCGTTTCAGTAAACCACTCAATCAGAACAAGTTGACGTCACATCTCGGAGAGGCTAGCCTCACAGCACAGGGTGCAGACGGCGCACTCGACGTGGTTCCACCATTTCGGAGACATCCGCCGAGGTAACACATGTTGCGTTCGAGCCGTTCAGTGACACTCGCCCTGCTCACGATCCTGCTCGCCCTGTGCTCGCCGCTTGCCGCGGGTCAGGACCGCTGGACCCAGCTGGGCCCGACGACCGCGTACGTCTACAACGTGGTCGCCGATCCCGCCGATCCCGCGATCCTCTGGATCTCGACGGGAAGCGGCGGGGTCTTCCGCAGCGGCGACGGAGGCTCCACCTGGGAGTCCCGGTCGAAGGGCATCACCAACGACCCCGTCTACCAGGTCGAGCTCGACCCGAACGACCCGCAGCGAATGTGGGCGGTGGGCTTCGACGCGCTCTACGATTCGCAGGACGGTGGGGCCTCGTGGCAGGCGGTCACGGGCTGCGGATCGGCGCCTCCCTTCGCCATGGCGGTCGATCCGAGACCGAACGGCGCGATCTGGGTCGTCACCTGGACCGAGGTTGTCGTCTCCCGCGATCGCGGATCGACCTGGACGGTGGCCCTGCCCCGATCGAGAGGCTCCATCATGTACCCGGTTGCGGTGGGGCTCGACCCTTCGGACCCAGATCGGGTCTTCGTCCTCGACCAAGTCGATATCCTGTTTCACAGCGACGACTCGGGCGAGACGTGGGCCAAGGGCGGAACGGGCATTTGGGACGGTTTCGGCCTCGGCACGGTCGTCATCGACCCAACCAATCCAGAGCGCGTTCTCTGCACCGCGTACGACACGGTGGAGGAGAGCCTCGACTCCGGGGCATCGTTCCACCAGCTCGCCACGTTACCGGTCACTTGGATCTCTGAGCTCCTGTTCGACATCTCCCGGCCGGGCGTACTGCTCGCCCCTGCAGGCTCCGGCCTGTGGCGCAGCACGGACGGCGGCGCGACCTGGCTTGCCGCTTCAGTCTCGGGAGACGCCGGGCTCGGCACTGTGAACGCTGTCGGCAACGCTGGAGCACTGGTCGGAGGAGGCTCCTCTGGGATCTTCCGTAGCGGAGACGGCGGCGCAACCTGGTCTGGGATCGGGCCCGGGCCAGGCGCCGCCTCAGTGTCGAGTCTCATAGCCGACCCGCGCTCGCCGACCGCGCTGTGGGCCGGGACCTGGAACCGCGGCGTCTACCACTCGTCGGACTGCGGCGCCTCCTGGACCTGGATGGCCGCCGGCCCCGACAACGACGTCACGACCCTCGCCGTCGACCCGCTCGACCCGGCGACCATCTACGCCGGCACGTACAGCTCGGGCATGATGAAGA
>CAZQYU010000195.1:0-2973 GCA_964597585.1 uncultured Thermoanaerobaculia bacterium | reverse complement strand
CCGCTCGACCCGGCGACCATCTACGCCGGCACGTACAGCTCGGGCATGATGAAGACCACCGACGGCGGTGCGACCTGGACGCACGTCTTCAAGCTCCCCCTGAAGGACTGGGGCGTGCTCTCGGAGCGACAGATCATGCTCAAGCCCTCCGGCCAGCGCAGGCTCTGGCTGGTGACCCAGAGCGACGGGATCCACTGGAGTGAGGACGGCGGCGAGAGCTGGACGAAGGTGTCGTCCGATCGCCTGGACCACCCTTACGCCCTGGTGGTGGACCCGTTCGATCCGGCGGTCCTGCTGGCGACGGCTTACCGGTACGGCGTCCTGCGCTCTGTGGACGACGGCGACACCTGGGAGAGTGTCAACACCGGGCTCGACAGCGTCAGTTACGTCGACGTTCTTGCCGCGGACCCCTCGACACCCGGAGTGTTCTGGGCAGGCGCACGGGACGGGCGCGTGGTCCGGACCGACAACCGTGGCGACAGCTGGCAGCCGCTGGCGCAGCTGCCCTCGTCCCACGACGTCACCTCCATCCGGCTCGATCCGGCGCATCCAATGACCGCCTGGGTCGCCACCGACGGCGACGGCGCCTTCGCGACCCACAATGGCGGCGCGAGCTGGTCACCGGTGGGCCTCCGTCCCCGGATCGGCGTCCTCACCGACCTCCTCGGCTGCGGAAATGCCCTGCTCGCCGCCAGCGATGGCGGCGGGGTGTGGTCATGGGAGCCGGCGCCACCGCGACGGCCCTCGGGCCGCGCGAGACCGCCCGCCGCCACGGCACGCGATGCCGCGCGCTCCGGCCGTGGTGCGACCGGCGCCGGGCAGTAATGAGGAGACGTAGCATGCGGTCGATGGGAGCTTCGCTGGCCGTCATACTCTGTACCGCGGCGATCACGGCCCACCCGCCCGAAGTCGACGCCGCCGGCCCGTGGACCGCGCTTGGGCCCGACACCGCCGAGGTCACCACCGTCGTGATCGATCCCGGGACCCCCTGGAACATCTTCGCCGGGACCGCGGGCGGAGGCGTGTTCGTGAGCCGCGACGGCGGGCGCACCTGGCGGCGCTCCAACGCGGGATTGACCGACCTTGATATCTACGAGATCACGCTCTCGCCCCACGACCCGGACACGCTCCTCGTGTCGGTGAAAAACCAGCAGATTCTGGTCACCCGCGACGGCGGCGACACATGGAGCCGGAGCGTCGCCGGTCTCCCCTACGACCAGTCCATCCAGTCCTTCGCGTTCGATCCGGCTCGGCCGGAGGTGGTCTGGGCGGGCGGCTGGCACGGCGTGGTCTACCGCAGCGAGGACGGCGGGCAGTCCTGGGCGGTGGCCGGAGAGCCGGTCCTCCCTTCGAGGATCAACGTGCTCGCCGTGGAGCCCGGCGACGGGCGTCGGATCTGGGCCGCGGGTCAAGGGGTATCTCTCAGCTCCGACGGCGGGAAGAACTGGGAGCCGGTTCCTGGCGGCCTCATCAGCCCGACCGTGGCCGCACTCGAGCTGGTCCAGACGGCGGCCGGCATACGGGTCGTGATCGGCACCTACGGAGGCGGAGTCCTCACCCTCGACCAGACGCCACCGCGGCGGCCCTCCGGCCGCATGGTGTCAGTGCCGGGCGCGGCGACTACCCGCCGTCCCCAGCTCGACCCGGGCCCGTGAGGCCCGCGGAGGCTACCGCCAGCCGCTGACGACCCGCGGCTCGAAGGCCTTGGTGGAAGCCGGAGAACGGGAGCGCCTGCCCACCGCCGGCCTCCCAGCCGACGAAGACGCCCTGCGGTCTGCACCGGGGCCACCGTCGTGCGGCGTTGCTCACCTTGGACGCCGCATTCGCCGCAGCCGCCGGCGGCTCCACAGCGGGTGACCCGGGTCACAGCCCGGTCCCTTGTGCAACCCATTGCCGCACATTACGTTGACAGGCATTCGGGGCGCGGGTAGGATCGCTACAAAAGGATGCTGTGGCCAGAGGTCGACTGTTCAGCATTCTCGCTGATTTCTCGTGAGGTGACACATGCTCCATTCGAATCACCGTCTCATGAGCAGCCTGGTTGCGATCTCACTCGTGTGGCTCGCCTCGCCCGGCGTCGCCGGCGCCGGGGGCTGGTCGGCGATCGGCCCGCGCACCGCCTACGTGACGACTCTCGCCATCGACCCCGCACAGCCCTGGGTGATGTACGCGGGAACCTGGGGGGGCGGGGTCTACCGCAGCCTCGACGGAGGACGGAGCTGGCTGCGGAGCAACGCGGGCCTCAGCGACACCGACGTGATCCAGGTCGTGATCTCCCCCCACGACCCGGATACGTTGCTCGCGGCGACCTGGTATGGCGGCCTGTTCCGTTCACGCGATCGAGGCGAGAGCTGGGAGCGTCTGCACGAAGCCGACTTTCGGTTCGGCTGCTTCTCGTGCGTGGCCTTCGATCCCGATGGCGCCGACCTGGCGTATACCGCCAGCGCGGACGAGGTGCTGGTGTTGAGGTTCGACGACGAAGGCTCGCTGTCGTGGGAGATCCTCGGTCGCCGCAACTCGTCGCTCCATCTGGCGCGCGGAATCTGGGTCGATCCGTCCGACTCCGCGACGTTGCTGGTGCCCGACGCCGCCAGCGGGATGTTCCTCAGCCGCGACGCCGGCCTGACCTGGGAGCTCGTCCAGGCCCCGGAGGCCGACATCTCTGAGATCGCTTTCGACCCGCGAGACCCCGACCGCATTCTCGCGGCCGCGCTCGACGGCCTGCTGCTCGAGAGCCGCGACCGCGGCGCCACCTGGTCCGAGCTCGCTCGGCTCCCGCTGGGGCGGACCGTAAACCTCGTCTTCGATCCGGCCGAGGAAGACACGATCTTCGCCTTCTCCGGAACAGAGCTTCTCGTCAGTCGGGACGACGGCCTCACCTGGAGCGTCCTGCCGAATCTCGGAACGCAGCTCGTGCCCGGCGCGCTCGCCACAACCGTCGGTCCATCCGGGCTCGGGATGGTCTTCGCCGGC
>CAZQYU010000194.1:1265-6419 GCA_964597585.1 uncultured Thermoanaerobaculia bacterium | reverse complement strand
CTGAGCGGCTGGTGCCGAAGAGCTTCGTCAACCCGAGCGGCTTCTCATCGGACGAGCTGGCAACGTTCGGCCGCGCCTTCGTCGGGCGCTGGTCACCGGACGTGAGCTCGGCTCCGGCCAACCAGAACACCTCGGTCTCCTACGGCAGCACCCTCGGCCCGATCGGCCTGATGCTCGCCGGGGTGACCGCGCACGATTACCAGGCGGTCGGCGGCGAGATCCAGCGCTTCTTCGCGATCGACACCGGCGGCCGGCTGGTGCCGAAGAACGACTACGTCATGAACACGGACAGCGAGACCGTGCGCAACGGCCTCGTCGCCAACCTCTCGCTCAAGCTGCGCGACACCGACAAGCTCTACCTCCACTCCATGTTCACCCGCCACGCGACCTCGGTGAGCCGCGACTACACCGGGGCCAATGGCGCCGCGGGTCAGGACATCGAGGACACCCGCGAGACCTACCGCCGGGAGGACATCGCCTCAGTGCGGCTCGGCGGCGAGCACAACCTGGGCGGACCCTGGCTGGGCAGCCTGTTCGACTGGAGCGTGACCGGCTCGCGCGCGACCTCGGACGTCAACTACCGGGAAAACATCTTCGGCTTCCAGGAGGACGGGACCCGCTACCTCCTGGTCGGCCAGCCCGAGGCCGGCAAGATGGAGTTCCACACTCTCGACGAGAACCTGGTCGACGGCGCCGCGGCCTGGACCGGCTTCTTCACCTTCGGCGACAGCAGCTACGGGCTCGTCAAGGGCGGCCTCGCCACCACCAACCGCGACCGCACCTTCGCGGCGCGCCGCTTCCGCTTCGTGACCCGCGACTCGACCCAGTTCGACCTTTCGCTGTCGCCGGAGCTGCTCTTCTCCGAGGCGAACATCCACCCCGGCGGGTGGGAGATCCGCGAGCAGACCGGGATCAACGACGCCTACGACGGCAGCCACCGGATCCACGCCGCCTACGCCATGACCGACCTCAACTTCGGCGAGTGGCGGGTGGTCGGAGGCCTGCGGGTCGAGAGCTCGCGCCAGGAGGTGACCACGTTCAACCCCTTCGACACCTCTAACCCGGTAGTCTCGGTGCTCGACACCACCGACCTCCTGCCGGCCGTGAACGCGGTCCGCCGCATCGGCCCGAGCAGCAACCTGCGCTTCGCCTACAGCCGAACCGTCAACCGACCCGACTTCCGCGAGCTGTCGCCCTTCACCTTCGTCGAGGTCACCGGCGGGCGCTCGATCTCGGGCAACCCGGACCTCAAGCGGGCGGTCCTGGACAGCTTCGACGTGCGGCTGGAGACCTTCCCGCGCTCCGGCGAGGTGCTCGCGGCGAGCGTGTTCTACAAGCGTATCGACCAGCCGATCGAGCGCTTCATCCAGCCGACCAGCGAGCTGCGAACCTCGTTCACCAACGCCGACCAGGCGAACCTGTGGGGCGGCGAGCTCGAGGTGCGGCGCTCGCTCGACTCCCTGTGGAGCACGCTGCACTACTTCTCGATCAACCTGAACTACACCTACACCCACTCCGAGGTCACGATCCCCGACCTCGCCCTGTCCGTGATCTCCAACACCAACCGTCCCCTCGAGGGCCAGTCGGACCACCTCGCCAACCTCGCGCTCCAGTTCGAGCAGCCCGAGTGGGGAACGTTCGCCCGGATCGGCTACAACTACACCGGCCGCCACATCACCGACGTCGGCGCCTACGGGCTGCCCGACATCTACGCGATCTCGCGCCCGGATCTCGAGGTCGTGGTGTCCCAGGACCTGCGCTTCGCCCCGGGTCTCAGCCTCAAGCTCTCCGGCGCCAACCTGCTCGACAAGGGCTACGAGTACCGCCAGGGCGAGACGCTGCAGCAGTACTACCAGACCGGCCGCTCCTACGGCCTCAGCCTGTCCTACAGCTTCTTTTAACCGGAACTGATCTCAATAGGAGGTGCCCATGATGAAGCGTGTCCTTGCGATGTGTGCGGCCGTGCTGACCGCGGCTCCGCTGCTGGCAGCGCGACCCATGAACGACGCCGCGCCGGTGCGCAACCCCACGGGGCGGACCTGGACCAAGCCGGCCAACCTCACCCCCGAGGCCGCGGCCGCGTCGGCCGCCCGCGCCGCGGAGGCGATGACGACCCAGGGCGTCCGCCCGGCCGTGCTGCTCGAGACCAACACCTACACCTTCGCGCCCGGCGAGAAGATGCAGCTGCGGATCAGCCTCAACCCGAACGGTTCCGCGGAGCCCGTCACCCTCTTCATGTACTGGCAGAACCGGGTCACCGGCGCCAAGACGTACTACAGCATCCCGGCCGGCGGACTGATGACCGACGGTGAGATCGCCGACCTGCTCGGCGCCCCGGGTGCGCCGGTGGCGATCAACGTCCCCACCTGGGACGACTTCGTGCTGCTCGGCTCGGCGGCCGACCCGGCCGAGGTGGGCTGGGGCGTCAACGGCGCCCTCGGCGCCTCGTGGACGGTCCCGAGCGGCCAGACCGGGCTCTACCAGTGGGTAATCGAGGTCCGTGACGCCATGGGCCGCCAGGTGATCTCGCGCTCCAATGCGATGTTCTCCTACATCGAGAGCACCATCACCCTGTCCGGCGACATCACCTCCAACACCACCCTGACCGCCACCAATCGCTACGTGCTGTCCGACTTCGTCGAGGTGACCGAGCCCAACGTGATCACGATCGAGCCGGGCACCGTGATCTACGGCGGCGACCCCCGCGCCAGCCTGTTCATCGCCAAGGGCGCGAAGATCATGGCCGACGGCACCAACATGCGCCCGATCGTCTTCACCTCGGCCCAAAAGGTCGGCGACCGCGCCCAGCGCGACTGGGGCGGCCTGGTGCTGTTCGGCCGCGCTCCGATCAACGAGCCCGGCGGCCAGGCCTACCTCGAGGGGCTGCCGTCCGAGGATCGTTACTCCTTCGGCGGCACCGATCCCCACGACAGCTCGGGCGTCATCCGCTACGTCCGGATCGAGTTCGGCGGCTACGAGATCGAGGCCAACCAGGAGATCAACGGCTTCACTCCGTGCGGGGTCGGCGACGCCACCGTGGTCGACTACCTCCAGGTGTCCTTCGACAAGGACGACTCGGTCGAGCCCTTCGGCGGCACCATCAACATGAAGCACCTGCTCTTCCTGAGCAACGCCGACGACGGCATGGACGGCGACCTCGGCTGGCAGGGCAAGTTCCAGTTCATGGTCTCCATCAAGACCCCGGTCAACGACGAGAACGACAGCAACTTCGGGATGGAGTGGGACAACCACCCGCAGGACTACACGCTCTCCCCGCGGACCTACCCGCAGGCCTACAACATCACCGCGATCGGCACCGGCGGCCTCAACGGCATCGGCGCCTACGGCGGCGTGATCCGCCGCGGCGCGTCCTGCAACCTCCACAACGTGATCATCATGGGCTCGAAGAACGCGCCCCTGACCTTCCGCAACGATGAGACCTTCAACCAGATCGACGCTCCGGAGAACCCGCTCATCTTCGACAACAGCATCCTCTACGGCGACTTCTCCGACGCCAAGTTCCCGAACTCCAGCGACAACGCCGCCGCGACCCGGGAGTTCCTCTTCACCACCATGACGTCGAACCGCAACGTCGACCCCAAGCTCACCTTCGGTTGGCCGTGGTCGGCGGTCTCGTTCATGATGCCCGACGTCTCCCCGCTGCCGGGCTCGCCCGCCCTCGACGCGAACTACGCGGCCACCCCGCCGGATGACGGCTTCTTCGACACCACCGCGACCTACATCGGTGCCATCGGACCCGGCGACAACTGGGTCCTGAGCGGCTGGGCGATGTTCTCGGACAACTGAGCCTCGGCACGAGCGGAAGGAGAATGGACACCATGAAGCGACTGATCATGACCCTCTTGGCCCTCGCCCTCGCCGCGCTGCTGCCGGCCGCGGCGTCGGCGCAGAACCTCACCGCCAATCTCGCCGGCTTCTCCGGCGGCGCCGAAGGCGGCTCCGGCTATGCGGTGCTCGCGATCAGCGGCACCGACATCAGCTCGACCGTCCTCACCCAGGCCGTGGACAACCCCACCGCGGCCCACATCCACCGCGCCTCGGACGACAGCATGCTGATCGATCTGGGCGTCACCTTCACCGGCGCGCTCGGCACCGGCACCGTGTCCGCCGACGCCTCGGCCCTCGCCGAGGTCGTCGCCAACCCGGCCGGCTTCTACGTCCAGGTCCACTCGCAGGCGTTCCCTTCCGGAGCCATCCGCGGCGCCCTGCAGGCGGTGACCTCCGGCGGCGGCGCCGTCACCCTCTACTTCCCGGTTGCGGCCAGCATCCAGGGCCAGGCCGGCACCTTCTTCAAGACCGACGGCCGGTTCGTGAACCGCTCCGGGCAGACCGCGACCCTGACCGTCGACTACTACGCCGAGGGTGCGGCCGGCAACGCCGCGCCGACCGCGACCACCAGCGCCACCATCGCCGCCAACCAGGAGCTGGCGGTGGACGACGCCGTCAACACCCTGTTCGGGGTGACGAACGGCAAGGGCGCGATCGTGATCTCCAGCGACGCCGGCATCAGCGGCGACATGCGCATCTACAACGACCAGACCGACGCCGGGCTGGGCACCTTCGGCCAGTTCGTGCGCGGTCTCCCCATGAGCGCGGCGAGCGCCTCCGGGGTGCTGCCCTTCCTGTCCAACGAGCAGGCGGGCTCGGGCACCGGCTTCCGCTCCAACATCGGCTGGTTCAACCCCTCGTCGACCGCCCAGACCGTGACCCTGCGCGGCTGGGACGCCGACGGCACCCTGCTCGGCGAGGTGACCCGTACGGTCAACGGCTTCGCCCAGGAGCAGGTCAACGTCTCCGCCCTGTGGTCGGCCCTGGCCACCTACGGCAACTTCTACGTGACCTACGAGTCGACCGGCGCGGTCTTCATGTACGCCTCGGTGGTCGACAACGTCAACGGTGATGCCATCTACGTTCCGGCCAGCCCGCTCGGCTGACCACTGCGACGAGCCTTCCCAGAGCGTTCGTCCGTTTCGCGATCGGCCCCGGTGGCAACACCGGGGCCCTCTTTCGTGGTCCCGCTGAAGGTGGCCAGCCCGAAGCGCGGCCATCGTGCGCAGTCCAAGAGCACTCCCGGGGGCGGGCATGAGAGCCGGTGCTGCCGACCGGTATCCACAGGCGTCGGGCGCCCGAATC
>CAZQYU010000194.1:0-1165 GCA_964597585.1 uncultured Thermoanaerobaculia bacterium | reverse complement strand
GGGGGACGGGCGGCGGGCAGCAGGCGGCCGGAACGGGATCGGCTCCCCGGCCGCGCCACCCCGATCCCGGCTGCCCGCGGCCCGCCGCCTGATCCCGGCCCCGAACCCTGGGTCGGGGCGGCTCCGTCAGCCGATACGGGGTACTGGGTGGAATACCGGGGTTTGGCAACAGGCGGCCGGCGGCGGCGCAGTAGCACCCCGCTGCGGCTGTCGGAGGCGAGCGGGCGGACGCTGGGCAACCGCCATCAGCACGTCCCGGCAGCTCCGGGGCTCGCGGTAGGATGGAGGCGATGGGAAGTGGCGGTCGGCGATGGCGGCCCTGGCTGGCGGCGGCGGTCGCCGCGCTCTCGGTCATGCCGGCCGCGGCCGGCGAGCGGACGGACGGGATCGCGGCGCTCGCCGGACGGATCTCCGCCGACGCCCTCGAACGCCATGTCGAGGTCCTCGCCAGCGACGCCTGCGAGGGCCGCGGGCCCGGCTCGGCGGGCTCCGCCCGGGCGGTGCGCTATCTCGAGGCGCAACTCGCAGCCATCGGTCTCGAGCCGCTCGGCGAGGGCGGCGGCTGGCGGCAGCCGGTACCGCTCGTGATCTCGACGCCGCAGCTCGGGACGACCCTCGAGCTGTCGAGCCTCGGTGCCACCCGGGCGCTCCGGCTCGGCCGCGACTACCTGCTGCTTACCTCCGGCGACCAGACCATCGTCCCACGGCCGGTCCCGGTCGTGTTCGTGGGCTGGGGGATCGTGGCGCCGGAGTTCGACCACGACGACTACGCGGGCCTCGACGTCCGCGGCAGGGTGGTGGCCTTCCTCGACGGCGAGCCGCCCTCGAGCGACCCGGCCTGGTTCGGCGGCGACGAGCCGACCGTGTACGCGTCGCCCGAGACCAAGCAGCGGATCGCGCTCTCGCGGGGCGCTGTCGCGACGATCCTGCTCCCGGTCGGGCAGCAGGCGGTGGCGTTGTGGTCACGGCGGGTCCGAGCCTACGGCTTCCCGGCGGTGCTGCCCGCCGCCGACCTGCCGCGCACGCTCTCGATCGAGCTCGCGCCCGACCAGGTACCGGCGCTGTTCGCGGACGGCCTGTACTCGTTCGACCGCATCCTGGCGATGCGCGCGGCCGGCACGGCGCCGGCCTTCCACCTCCCGGTGTCGCTGCGCTTCGTCGGCGA
>CAZQYU010000193.1:0-6425 GCA_964597585.1 uncultured Thermoanaerobaculia bacterium | reverse complement strand
TGTCGGCTTCGAGAGACACGCCCTTCTCGGTGATCTGGTAGACCGCCATGCCGTTGACGAAGTTGACCTGGGCGCCGGTGGCGTTGTGGCCGCACGACGCGCTCGCCCCGGCGTCTGCCTGCCACCCGTTGTCGACGAACTGGCGGAAGCGCGCCTCGGTCTCGAACAGGAAGACGACCTGGTACTTCTTCACTCCGAGACCGAGAGCGAGCCCACCGGTTCCCATTTTCATGTAGGTCTTCTGCCCGGTCGAACGAACCACGGCAACACCCCGCCCACCACCGCCGGACAGTCCCAGTGTCACCTTGGTGTTGTCGAAGACCGCGTACCCATAGGACTTCTCGAACAGCGCCTTGGCCTCGGCCCTGTTGGTCAGGACGATGTCGAGGGTTTCCCTGGCCATCGCGTTGATCACGCTCTGCTTGGCCTCGATCTTCGCCTGGTCCCAGCTCTGCTCATCCTCGTCCTCGTGCGCCGTGACCGGAAATGTGGCAAGAGCCAAGGTCAATACCAATCCCGCCACCAGTACTCGTCCCCACCGTGAGTCATCCATTGGTCGTCTCCTTCTTTCGTTCAGGTCTCCGCCAGGCACCCGTTCTGGGCGTACCCAGCGTCGAGTTCACGACTATGACTGCAAACACCCGAACACGAAAGGGCGTTCCCTCCGCGCCGGTGACGTCGGGCAAAGCCGTGATCTGTCTCTCTATTCAGATATCATGGGTCCCGAGAATGGTGCATCGGCGCATTGGCGATGAAGGAGATGCCGTTCCTCCGAGCGGGTTGCCGCACGGCGCCGAGAGCGGTAGAGTCCGCGTGACCGCATCGCCTGGAGGTGGTCCAGTGAAGACCCGAACGCGTGTTCCACAGCTCCTGATCCTCCTCGCGGCTGCGGTTGGCGTCGTCGCCTGCGGTGGCAAGCCGGTGGTCGGTGTTCTTCTCGCTTCGAGCGGTGAGGCGGCAAGCTACGGCGAGTCGATGAAGGAGGGCCTCGACCTGGCACTCGACCAGGCGAAGGCGAACGGCGGGATCCCGCGCCAAGCCCAGTTCGTCTGGGCGGACTCCGCCACGGACCCCGAGACCGCTGTCCGCGAGTTCAAGAACCTGGTCGGCCAGGGCGCACACCTGGTCATCGCCGGAGTCACGAGCGGCGAGGCCAAGGCTCTGCTGCCGGTCCTCGACCAGACCGACACCGTCTGTCTCTCCCCGTCGGCCTCGGCACCAGTGCTGACCGAGAAGAGCAGCCTCTTCTACCGGGTGTTCGCATCGGACGAGTACGAAGGACAGCGCGCGGGACGGTTCCTCTACGAGGACCAGGACAAGCGGTCCGTGCTCATTTACACCGGTGATAGCGAGCACGCTCGAGGCATCGAGCCGCCATTCCGCCACATGTTCGAGCAGGCGCTCGGCGGCAAGGTCGTCGGCAAGGTCATCATCGGAAGTCCCAACTGGGAGCAGGAGTCGGCCGACCTGCTCGCCTCCAGTCAGCCCGCCGCCGTGTACATCATCGCGTACGCCGATAAGACGTTGGAGGTCCTTCGCCAGCTCCGCGCCAAGGGCTATCAGGGGGTCATTTGTGTGACCTCTGCGTTCTACTCCGGGCAGGTGGTCAAGGACAACCCGGATCTGGTGGAAGGGGTTTACTTCCCGCAGCCGGCCTTCGACATCCAGGACGAGCGCGACCTGGTCCGCAACTTTGTCAAGGCGTTCCGGGACCGCTACCACAGTGACCCCGACATCTACGCTGCTCACGCCTACGACACCATGCGGGTCGTGCTCCAGATCATCAAGATCACACCGGTCTTCCAGACCCCGGAAATCAAGAAGTCGCTCCAGTTCGGCCTCGAGGAGTTTCCCGGCGTGACCGGCGTCATACAGTTCGACGAGCGCGGCGACGTCCGTCACCCGCCGATCATGTTCATTGTCAAAGGCGGCCAGGTCCAGAACTATGAGCGCTACGTGAAGGAGCAGCGCAAGCTGATCCAGGACAGGATCCGGAAGCTGCTCGGCAACACTGCCGGGGGTTGAACCCTACACTCCCGGCAGCCTTCCGCAGGTCGGCGTCGTTTGACTCGGGCGTCGTTCCTGTCTACCGTTTCCGGTGAACCGAGCCTCGCCTCCGGGGTCTCCTTTCCACCATGCGTATCCGACTCGAGACTATCGGCTGCCGACTCAACATCGGTGAAATCGAGGCGCTCGCCCGCAGCTTCGCGGCCCGCGGCCATCGCGTCGTCGCCGCCGGCGAGCCCGCCGACCTGTGTGTCCTCAACACCTGCACCGTGACCGGGCTCGCGGCACGCAAGTCCCGGCAGCTGATCCGACAGGTCCGGCGCGCGCTTCCGGACGCCGCCGTGGTGGTCACCGGGTGCTATGCGGAAATGGCGCGCGACGCGGTGCGCGAGCTCGGCGTCGATCTCGTGGTCGACAACCGCTCGAAAGATGATCTCCCCGATGCCCTCGACGACGCCGGCCTGCTCGCCGACGCCGGTCCAGCCGCCGATGTGGACGGCGAACTGACCTCTCCCCTGCTCGACACCAGCCGCCATACCCGGGCCTTCGTCAAAGTGCAGGACGGCTGCGACAACCGCTGCACCTTCTGCATCGTCACGGTTGCCCGCGGCGAGGGACGGACCCGTCCTGCCGACCAGGTCGTCGCCGAGGTCCGCGAGCTGGTGGAGCTCGGCTATCGCGAGGCGGTGCTCAGCGGAGTCCACCTCGGATCGTACGGCCACGACCTCGGCGACCGCCGCGGCCTCGCCAACTTGATCCGACGGGTCCTCGACGAGACCGCCATGCCGCGCCTTCGGCTGTCGTCTCTGGAGCCGTGGGACCTCGACGAGGGCTTCTTCGAGCTCTTCGCCGACGCGCGCCTGCTGCCGCACCTCCACCTGCCTCTGCAGAGTGGCTGCGATGCGACCCTGCACCGAATGGCACGGCGCACCAGCCGGTCCGAGTTTGAGTCACTGGTTTTCAGCGCCCGGCGGACCGTCCCCGATCTCGCGATCTCGACCGACATCATGGTCGGGTTTCCCGGCGAGACCGACGAGGAGTTCGACCGCTCGATCGATCTCGTCGAGCAGCTCGCGTTCTCGCGGCTCCACGTCTTCCGATTCTCGCCTCGTGAAGGCACGCGCGCCGCGACCATGCCGGATCAGGTCCCCGCGGACGTCTCCCAGAGCCGCAGCCGTCGGATGCACGAGCTTGGCGCGCGGCTCGAACGACGCTTCCACCAGAGCCTGGTCGGCTGCAACGTGCCGGTGCTCTGGGAGACCGCGGAGGCGTTCGACGGCCGCCAGCGGTGGAGCGGCCTGACGGGAAACTACGCCCGCGTCCTGGCGTGGAGCGGCCCGGAGGCAGAGCTCACCAATGAGATCGTCCCGGTGATCATTGAGCGTGCCGTGCCTGGATCGGTCATGGGTCGATTCGAGGTCGATCCCGCAACGTCCGCCGTTGCTCTTTCCGTGACCCGAGATTGCAAGGGGGTGTGACCGTGCGTCGACTCTGCGCCATCGCCATCGGCTTGATCGCTGTTCTTGCCTGTTCCCAGCAGTCTCCGCAGCATGCTCAGGCCACCGAGCCCGAGACCGGGCAGTGGGCCCTCGCAATCCACGGTGGCGCCGGCAACATCCCGCGCGATCTGCCGACGGAGGAGCGGGACGCTTACATCGCAGGTCTCACGGTCGCCCTGGACCGCGGCGTCGCGGTCCTCGACGGCGGCGGCACGGCCCTCGACGCCGTCGAGAAAGTGGTGCTCACGCTCGAGGAGAATGAGCACTTCAACGCGGGGCGCGGCGCGGTCTTCACCCACGAGGGCCGTCACGAGCTCGACGCGGCGATCATGGATGGGAGTGACCGTTCATGCGGGTCAGTTGCAGGAGTCACCACCGTACGCAACCCGATCCACCTCGCACGGCTGGTGATGGAGCGCTCACCGCACGTGTTCATGGCCGGCCCAGGCGCCGAGGCATTCGCGGTTTCGATGGGGCTCGAGCCGGTCGACAACTCCTTTTTCGACACCCAGAAGCGCCGCGACCAGCTCGACAGGGCGCTGCGTGAGGAACAGGAGCGAGCGGGGCTCGGAACGGTCGGTGCGGTCGCCCTCGACCGTGCGGGCCATCTCGCCGCCGCCACCTCCACCGGAGGCCTCACCAACAAGCGCTGGGGACGGATCGGTGACGTTCCGGTCATTGGGGCGGGCACATTTGCCGACGACGCGAGCTGCGCCCTGTCCGCCACCGGCCAGGGCGAGCAGTTCATTCGCCACACCGTGACCGGCTCGGTCGCCGCACGGGTCGAGCTTGTCGGCATGGACCTCGAGCAGGCGGCGCATCAGGTCCTGTTCGAGGTCCTGCGTCCCGGCGACGGCGGTCTGATTGGTGTCTCCCGCGCCGGGAAGCTGGTGCTGCTGTACTCCACGCCGGCGATGCTGCGTGGACTCGCCGACGCCTCCGGACGGCGCGAGATCTCGATCTGGGAGTGAGCGCCGGATCGATTGCGACCCTTGGGATCTGAGCAGCATCTCCGGAGGCACCAGTCCCTCCGGCGTGATCTCGCGGACCGTAGCGCAGCATCGAGCGACATCCTCGCCCTGAATCATGCAGGCTCATCCGGCCTCTGAAGATCCGGAAAGATGTGTCGATGAAGCCCGACAGGGCGCGAGGTGAGGGGGAGACTCGCGTCGCCATCTCGGCTGCTGCGACCGGGGCCGCGACGCTCTCTTGTTAAAGCAGATAAACACTTGACAATTTGGAAATGCCGAGAGAGCCTAGCGGAAGAGACTCCTTCTTATGCCTCTGGCGGGAAGCCCAATCACGTGTCCAAGCCAAAGGGGCTTGGCTGAAGAGCGACGTACTCACGGTTCAGGAGGTCGTCGTTGAACGCTTCGGAGCCACACCTCGCCTGCGGCCCGACCACCGCGGCGGCGCTGCTTCCCTGGCAAGGATTCCATTGACAGCTCATCGGCCATCGAGATCGTCGAGTCAGACCTCGATCGACCAACCTAGACGTATCGAGATTTACTTCGAGGAGGTACCAGACATGGCCGAGACGACACAGATCGCTGACACAACTGCCAACCCCGCTCCTCTTGGGCTGCTTGGCTTCGGTATGACCACGGTACTGCTCAACCTGCACAACGCGGGCATCTTCCCGCTCGGGACCATGATTCTGGCGATGGGAATCTTCTACGGCGGCATGGCGCAGATCTTTGCCGGTTGGATGGAGTGGAAGAAGGGCAACACCTTCGGTCTCACGGCGTTCATGTCCTATGGGTTGTTCTGGCAGACCCTGGTCTTCCTGATCCTGATGGGCAAGTGGGGCTGGTTCGATGCCGCCTCCGGAACCGGCATGGTCGCCTACCTCTTCATGTGGGGCTTGTTCACGTTCGTGATGTGGATTGCGACGCTCAAGCACGGCAAGGCATTGCAGGTGGTGTTCTTCACCCTGTTCATTCTGTTCTGGCTTCTCGCCATCGGCGACGCCACCGGCAGTGCAGCCATCAAGCACTTCGCTGGCTGGGAGGGCATCTTCTGCGGTGCCTCCGCGATCTACCTTGGACTTGCTCAGGTACTCAACGAGACCTACGACAAGACCGTCCTGCCAGTCGGCTGATCACCCTCGACTACAGGGAAGGGCCGATCAGGGAGTGCCGCGACCCTTTCACAACCGAGCGTGCTCGAGAGAGGAGATGAGAATGGTATTCCGGAAGTGGCTGTCTCTCATGCTCGTGCTCCCGGTCCTTGTCGGACTCACTCTGTGTGCCGCTTCGGCCTCGGCTCAGCAGGCGACAAACCCGGATGTGCAGAGCCTGCTGAAGAGGATCGAGCAGCTCCAGGAGCAGTTGGCCAGCCAACAGCACGCGAACCAGTCCCTTCAGGAGCAACTTCAGCAGCTCCAAGGGGTGGTCGCGCAGCTCGTGGACGACCAGAAGGCACAGAACGAGGAGATCAAGAAGATCCCCGAGACTGTCGCGAAGAGCACGCCGGTCAAGACCGGTGGCAAAGAAACCATCACCATCAAGGGATTCATCAACACGACCTTCTTCTCCCAGGATCAGAACTTCGCGTTTGGCAACGGGCAGAACGCCCAGTGGCCGACCGGCTCCGAGTTCACCGATAACAAGTGGTTCTCTGGTGGGGACGTACGGAACACCCGGCTCGACATCGCGATGGCCGGCCCTCAGCTCCTCCGGGACTGGACTTCGGGAGGCCTGGTCGAGGCCGACTTCTTCGGCGGCTTCAACGGCACGGGTGCGTTCAGCCAGCAGCAGCCACACCTGCGGTTGCGCCTGGCCTATATCGAGCTGTCGAAGCCCGGCACCAAGATCCGCATCGGCCAGGACTGGAGCCCGCTCTTCGGTGAAGTCCCGGCGTCTTCGTCCCACATCGCATTCCCTCTGGGCTACGGCTCGGCGGGTTTCGTGGGCTGGC
>CAZQYU010000192.1:0-6439 GCA_964597585.1 uncultured Thermoanaerobaculia bacterium | reverse complement strand
TGTAGGACGAGGTCTGCATCAGCAGGGCGCGCATCGCCTCGGTGTAGGCCTTGGCGGTCAGCAGCGTCCGGCGCACGTCGGGATGCTCGATGATGGGTACCTGCGGGGCGTCGGGGTTCCTCATCTCCTTCCAGTGGCGGCTCTGGAGGCGCTCCTTGGCGTATGCGGTTGCGGCCTGGTGCGCTGCGCCGGCGGCCGCGCAGCCCTGCAGACCGACCTCGATACGGGCGGCGTTCATCATGTGGAACATGAGCTTCATGCCCTCACCCTCCTCACCGAGGAGGATGCCGCGGCAGCCGTCGTTACCACCGAAGACGAGGGTGCAGGTGGGCGATCCGTGGATCCCCATCTTGTGCTCGATGTTGTTGCAGTACACGTCATTCGGCTCACCGAGTGAGCCGTCTTCGTTGACCCAGATCTTGGGCACGACGAACAGCGACAGGCCCCTGGTGCCGACCGGCGCGTCGGGCGTGCGGGCGAGCACGAGGTGGACGATGTTGTCGGTCAGGTTCTGGTCACCGGAGGTGATGAAGATCTTCTCGCCGGTGATCGTGTAGACACGGTCGCCCAGCTCGACGGCCTTGGTCTTGGAGGCCCCGACGTCCGAGCCCGCTTGGGCCTCGGTGAGGCACATCGTCCCGCCCCACTCACCCGAGTAGAGCTTGCTGACGAAGCGGGCCTTCTGGTCGTCGGTGCCGAAGTTCTCGATCATGGCGCCGGCGCCGCGGGTCAGCATCAAGGTCAGTGACAGCGATACGTTGGCGCCCGAGAAAAACTCGTTGACCACCGTACCGACGACGTCCGGCAGACCCATTCCGCCGTACTCCGGGCTGGCGAGCAGGCCGATCCAGCCGCCCTCGCGCAGCGTCTCGAAGACCGGTTTGAACGACTCCGGCATGGTCACGACGCCGTCGTTCCACTGCGCGCCGGTCCGGTCGCCGTCTACGTTCGTCGGGGCCATCTGCTCCTGCGCGATTTTGAGCGCCTCGTCGATGACCATTTCCACGTTCTCGCGGTCCCAGTCGGCGAAACGCTCCGCTTGGAGCAGCTTTTCCGTCGGGAGCCACTCGAACAGCTGGAACTTCACGTCACGCAGGTCGACTTTGTAGTCCAAGGCAGGCCTCCTTCTCGCGTCTCGGCAGGTCGATGAACGGTGTGAATGAGCACTCATTCATTTTCGCCCCGGTGCGGCAAAAATGCAAGGGCCAGTTTGCGACCAGGCGAAAGGACCCGGTGAAGGTCTCGTGAGAGCTCTGGCCAAGGCCGACGAAGCTCGCTGAAAACTACCGAGTCTCGTTTTCGGGAGGAGCGCATGCGGTGCCCGGCGGAGCGTCTGCACCGAGCAGGTTCTCGAGCTCGGACTCGAGCGCTTCTCGCCGCGCTGCGTCGAAGCCCAAGGCATGCGCGAGCCGTTCCAACCAGGCCGTCTCCGCGCCCTCGACGGTGTGATCCGCCCGAGTGACGAGCCAGGCAGCGCGGTAGACGGCGGCCGCCGCAGTCGCATCCTCGACCGAGGCAGCCAGCTCCTCGGGTTCGGCAGGGATTGCGAGCTCGGCCCTGACGCGTGCGATGGCATCGTCGCTGAGGTCCGACTCCGTCAGTCGCTCCCGGATTGAGCCGCGTTCGTCGTCGCTCAGTCGACCGTCCGCAAGGGCGGCGGCGACCATCGTGCGGACGATCGCGAGCCGCAGCGAGGGTGACAGGGGCGGCTCTGGAATCGGCGGCAGGTCCGCCGGTGCATCGACCGGTAGCGGAGGCAGAGGAGGTAGTGGAGGTGGAGCGGCAGCCGTCCCCGTCGGCACAGGCGGTGGGGTGCCTGCGTGCCGCTGCTTGGCTACCGCGTCGACGATCAGCCCACCGGCGACCGCCGCGCCGCCGAGCAGGAGCAGGTTGCCCGCGCCGACGCGGCGGACCAGCCCTCGCACCGGCAAGCCGGTGGCATTGCCGACGACGTCCGCAAGCAAGCGATCGAGAAATGCCATGGTCATACTTCTCCTCCGGCTCCGAGCCGTCGCCGTGCGCCACGCGGGTCGGGCATCTCCCAAAGATAGCCTGCGCGGCCGGTGACGTCATGGGGCCCACGCCCCCGTCGCGCACGAGATCGCGCACCCTGCCCACATGCCTTCATCCCACGCGCGAAGCGCGTGATGGGAGCCCGCAGGGCAGAGCCCTACGGCCGTGTTGCCACACGTCAACGGCAATCGGCGGGCTCTGCCCTGCGAGCTCCTCGGGTGACCTCGGACACTATCCAATTTGAGGCAGAGGCGTTACATTCGGAGGGGACCGGATGCCGTCGTCAGTGCGGGGCGAAACGGGGGAGGACGTGTTCAGCGGCGATCCGACGAGACAGCGACTGCCGCTCGATGTGTTGGTGGAGCGTGCGAATGATCCAGCGTTCGCGTCGCGCCACCGTCGACCGCTGTCCTTTCGCGAAACCAGCCGCCACGTCAACCCGTTGATGCTGGCGTCCTGCCGACCAGGTTCGTTGTATGTTCGTTCGTGGCGCGGTCACGCGGAGGAGTGCGCGACCTGCGCCCGGTTGTTCGTCTATTTCGGGCTCGACGGCGACACGGGGACGTGACCGGACGTCGAGCGGTACGGGTGTGGTCCTCGTGACCGGGGGCCGCGGCCGTCTGAACGCATCAGGGGGGTTGGGTCGGTGAGTCAACCGCGACAGGTTCTCGAGGAGTACCGCCTGGAGCGCGTGCTCACCATGACGCCTGCGAGTACGGTCTTCCTCGCGGCCTCCCCCGAAACGGGCGAAACGGTCGCCCTCAAGGTCCTGAGCGCCGCCGGTCTGCCTTCAGACGACGAGCGCGTGCCGCGCTTCGTCGCCGCCATGCGACAGCTGGAGGAGCTCGGGCTCGCCGCCGTACCCGAGATTCTCGACCTCGGAGAGACCCCGGATGGCAGCGTCTTCCTCGTGACGCGCCTGGTGGAGGGAGAGAGCGTGGAGACGCTCGTGGGCGGCCCACCGGATCAGGTCCTGGGTCTCCTCGCCCAGGCCGTCGACGCCCTCGCCGCAATCTCCGAAGCCGGTCTTGCCCACCACAACCTGTCGCCCGACAACCTCATCGTGGGGAGCGACGGCCGGTTGTGGATCCTCGGGCTCGGAACCGCGGCGTTCTTCGGCTCGTCGACCGGCGCCCTCCTCGGTCACTCTCCGGCCTGGGACCAGTACGCAGCGCCGGAGCTGCTCGACCCCGAGATGGGCAGCGGAGTTCCGCAGTGGCGCGCAGACCTCTACGCGCTGTCACTGCTCGGGTGCGGGCTCTTGCGAGCCGAGATCGTTGCTCCCTCCTCTCCGGGTCCGGCCGTGCACCTGCCGGCCGAAGTGGGGGGGAACGTCGCCGACCAGGCGCGGCTCGAGGCCCTGCTGGCGGACGCGCTGCGGCTCGACCCGAAGTCGCGATCGGTGGCGTGGGCCGACCTCCGCGAGGCCATCGCGGTCGAGGGCGAGTCGGTGGAAGGGTTCCCGCTCGCGCGTTCCCCTCGGCCGGCACCCCTTGCGGACCAGGAGGACGCCACGGTCGTTTCCGACGGCGCCCCACCCGTGCCGCGCCGTCGTGCAGATCCCAACCAGACCAACCCGATGCTGATCCCCGAGGAGCTCGAAGGTGCCTCCGGGGACGAGGCCGAATCCGAGCCGGCCGAGACGCTTGAGGCCGAGCTCCCGGCGCCGGGGGAGACGGCCGAGGCGGCGCCGGGAACCCTGCCGCTTCCCGAGATGCCGCCCGACGCTCGGCCACCTCAGGTCGAAGCCGCGGCGGTGGTCCCGAAGGCGCCAGCCACGCCGGCGCGTGGCCCGTCGCTGGCGTCCCAGGTCGGTCCGATGCTCGCCCGCGTCGGGCGCCGGCTCGCCGCGATTCCCCCGCGAGTCCTGGTCGGGGTCGCGGTCGTGGCACTGGTCATCGCCGCGGTCTGGCAGTTGCTGCCCTCCGGCCAGAAGCCTGCACCGCCGTCCCAACCGACGGTGATCATCGAGACACCTGTGCCGCAGCCGACTCCGGTGCCGACACCCTCGGTGGATCCGGTGCTGAGCGAAGCAGAGTCGATGGTGGCTCAGGGCGACCTGGGGGCGGTTCGTGAGGTGTTGGGTCGGCTTACGCCTGAGCGGATCGACGGCTTCACCGAGCAGGAACGCGAGGTGTATGACGGGCTCTTGGAGGCGCTCGAGGGGGTCGACCGCAACCGTGCCCTCGAGAACCTCGCGCGCGGCCTCGAGATGGGCAGCTTGGACTACCTCCACCGCGCGGTGCGGACCTTTTCGAAGCTCCCAGACGGCGGGGAAGGCGACGCGAGGGTCGAGCGTGACCTGGAGCGTGCGCGCCAGGCAATCCGGCTCCACACTTTGTTGTGGCGGGCCAACCGTGCCGGTGATCAGGCCCAGGTGCTCGAACGGGCCGCCGACCTGATGAAGATCCTGCCGGCCTACGAGGGCTCCGCCAAGCTTCGGCGCGAAGCGGCGGCGGCGCTCGAGAAACAGGCTGCCGCAGAGGCGAATGCCGGCGACTTCCGATCCGCGCTGGGCAAGCTCGAGACGATCCGTCAGCACTGGCCGCAGCGACCGGGCATCGACGAACGCATCGCCAAGATCGAGGCTGCGCGCAGCGAGGACGAGCGACTCGCCAAGGTCCTGGAGACCGCGCGCGCCAAGGGTGCGGCGGGGGATCCGGAGGCCGGTCTGGCCGCTCTCGCCGGCGCAACACCGACCGCGAGCCGCAAGGCGGCCTTCACCGAGGCGCGCACCGCCCTCGAAGCGCAGCTCGAGGCCATGGACGCCAAACCTCCGACAGTCGCTCTAGCCGACGGCGCCGAGCTCGCCTTCCGCAAGAATCAAGACTTGGTGGTGCCACTGGTCGTTCGGGACGACTACCAGCTGTCGAGCGTCAAGGTCATGGTCCGGACCGCCGGGTCGAAGGACTTCCGAGAGGTGAAGCCGCGTCACGTCGGCGGCGACCGTTGGGAGGCGACCATTCCGCCCGCGATGCACACCAACGACGACGTCGACCTCTACGTTGTCGCCACCGACCGCTCGGGCCACGTGGGTCGGTTGGGAAGCCCGGAGAAGCCGCTCGAGGCGAATCGGAAGAAGTGGTATCAACGGTAGCCCGCAGGCGACGACCCGCGGCGACTGCGGCTCCCGATACACCCGCATTTCCGGCCCGGACGGCGCGTCGCCGTCCTCGACGTAGCTCTGCTACGCCTCCGGGCGTCGACACCCCGTCCGAACCAGATCTGCGGGCGCCTCGGGACCCTCGTTGCGCCGCGGGTCGCCGCCTGCGGGCTACGGTCTACGGGCTACTGCTGGTCCTCGTCCGGCCCGAGGGCCGTGACCGCGTCACCTCCGGCGCGTTTTGAGCGGTACAGCGCGTGGTCGGCGCGACGCAGCAGTGCCTCGCCGTCGTCGCCCTCGGCGAGGGTTGCGATCCCGATCGAGATGGTGAAGGAAGCGTCCCCGAGTTGCTGAACTGCGGTGCGGATGCGCTCGGCCGCCGCGATGCCAGCAGCGGAGCCCGTTTCGATCAGCATGGCGGCGAACTCGTCACCGCCGAGCCGGAACGGAATGTCGACCTGGTGGCGGAGCATCGACTCCAGCACTCCGGCCACGCCGACCAGTACCGCGTCACCCTCGACGTGGCCGCGGGTGTCGTTGATTCGTTTGAGCTGGTCGACATCGAGCATCACCAGGGTCAGGTCGCGGTGCTGTCGGCATGCCCGGACGACCTCCTCCTCGAGCTTGACGTGAAAGTGACGCCGGTTGTAAAGGCGGGTGAGCCCGTCTCGGATCGAGAGGTCGACCAGCTGCTGGCGCAGCCTGCGCTCGCGCAGAATCCGCTGTAGCTTGGCGCGCAGCTCCTCGGGTGCGAAAGGCTTGATGATGAAGTCTGTGGCGCCACCCTCGACCACGTCGAGATAGCTGTACTCGGCGTCGTAACCGGTGATCATGATGAAGTCGGCGTCGGGCAGTCGCGCCTTCACCGCTCGCAGCAGCTGGAGACCGTCCATCCCGGGCATCCGGATGTCGGCGATGACGATATCGCGTGGGGCGGCCCGCAACTCGTCAAGCGCGATCTCTGCGCTCGCGGCGCCCGAGCATTGATACCCCCAGTGTTCGAGCAGGGTCACGAGACCCTTGCGGACATTGTCCTCGTCATCGACTACGAGCACCGTGGTCTGTGCCACCGTGCGACCTCCTCACAGCCTCCCCGAATCTTGTGAGATCATACTACGGGTCCGGACGACAGCGCGGCGGCTCGGCCTCCGGGGCCGGAAGCCGGCGCGGATGGAGGAGAGGACCGGCGTCGGCCCGTCCGCCTGCTAGAATCCGGCGTCATGACGAAGGACCTTCTTGCCGAGCTGAAGTGGCGCGGACTGCTCTACCAGACCACCGACGAGGACCGGCTGCGCGCCCACCTCGAGAGCGGGAGCCGCGCGG
>CAZQYU010000191.1:0-6455 GCA_964597585.1 uncultured Thermoanaerobaculia bacterium | reverse complement strand
AAGGACGAGGGGGTGTCCTCGGGGTGCAACCCAGTCGACTGGTCGGTCATCGCGATCTCCTCTCTGGAGGCTTGGTCCGCGGCGTCGTCAGCGGCGGGCAACGGAGGCTCCGGTGGCGGCTATTCCGCCACCGCTGGCGGCGCCGGTGCGGCAGCCCCGGTCACGGGGCATCGGCGGCGGACCGTTCGCCCGGCGCCAGGTTGCGCGCCTTCCATGGTCCGGTGCCGAGGCCCGCGTTGTGCTCGAGCACAGGCCGGTCGTCCTGGGCGATGACCGGCAGAGCGGTGGCGGCGCGAGGACCGCGAGAGCGAGCAGCGGGCAAGTGCGCATGGTGACAACCTTCGACGACGATCGTCGGATTGATGCCGCAACTCTAGCCTGCATTGGGCCCTGCGTGGTGCCTACTGGCGCACTCGGCGTGACGTGCTGCGGAGAGGAAGGTAGACTCCCTCGCACGGGAGGCGCCTGATGCTGAGACGTCTGGTTCTTGTCGCCGCACTGATTGCCGCGGCCGTGCCCGCTACGGCGCTCGATCTCAACCTGACCGCGGGGCTCGATCTCGGGGGTTCCTTCGACCTCGGTTCGATCAGCCTCGACGGCGACACCGGCTACACCCTCGGCCTCGAGGTCGTCGCTAACCTGCCGATTGTCGATGTCGGGGTCGGTGCGGAGTACGGATTCAACCGCTCAGCGAGCGGCGGGCTCCATGGCGACCTCAGCTTCGCCCACCTGTACGCGGTCGGGCGGGTGACCGTGTTCGGTCCCGTGTACCTTGCCGCCCGCCTCGGCTACTCCGACGTGTCGGCGAGCAACTTCTCCGACGGCGGTGCCAGCGGGGGCGCGACCTGGAGCGTTGGCGGCGGCTTCTCCTTTCTCGGGACGCTGCGCGCCGAGGCGCTGCTCAACAACGTGTCCGGGACCATCGGCGATCTCGACCTGGACTACCGGACGTGGTCGGTGCGTCTGGTCTACACCTTCTGACCCGCCACCGGGCCGTCGGGCTCGGCGAGGGAGGGCGTCATGCCGCGTGCGTCGGGCGACTACGATGACGACGGAATCGGGCTCGAGGAGCTGCTCGATCAGCACCGTCGCGACATCGAGGCCCTCGACCGCCGAATCCTGCATCTGGTGTGCGAGCGGCTCGAGCTCGCCCGCCAGATCGGCGAGCTCAAGCGCCGCTGCGGCGTGCCGCTGCGCAACTTCGAGGTCGAGGCCCAGGTCCACCGCCGCTTCGAGCGAGCCTGCCGCGACCTCCACCTCGAGCCGGTCCTGGGCCGCGACCTCGCGGTCTTTCTGATCGACAAGGCGGTCGAGGAGCAGGCGACCCTGCTCGACGCCCGCTATGCCGGCGAGCGCCTGAGCGCGCTCGTGATCGGAGGCAAAGGGGGAATGGGGCGCTGGATGGCGGGCTTCCTTGCCGGCCAGGGCCACGACGTGAGCGTCCTCGATCCGGCCCCCGAGCCGTCGCCCTTTCCCGAGACCCGGGAGCTCGCGGCCGCCCGCGACGCTGACCTGGTGGTGCTGGCGGTCCCGATGACGGTCTGCGCCGGGCTGCTCGAGGAGCTGGAGGACATCGGCCCGCGTGGCGTGGTGGCCGAAATGTGCAGCCTCAAGGGGCACCTCGACCCGGCGATCGCCCGCCTGCGCAGGGCCGGGATGCGCCTGGTCTCCTTTCACCCAATGTTCGGCCCCGACGTACGGATGCTGAGCGGGCGCACGATCGTGATCTGCCGCGAGGGCGACCCGACGGACCGCGCGGTGGTGCAGGCCCTGTTCGCCGACACCAGCGCCCGCCTGGTCGAGCTCGACAGCGCAGAGCACGACCGTCGTATGAGCCTGGTTCTGGGGCTCACCCACCTCGCCAACCTGGTCTTCGCTCGGGCGCTGAGCCGCTCCGGCGTGGCCGCCGAGGAGCTCGCAGAGGTCGCCGGCGTCACCTTCTCGAAGCAGCTCGCCACCACCCGCGAGGTCGCCGGCGAGAACCCCGAGCTCTACTTCGAGATCCAGTCGCTCAACCGGCTCACCGGGGCGACCGGTCGCCAGCTGGCGGCGGCCGCCGAGGAGCTGATTGCGGCGGTCGAGGCGGGTGAAGGGGAGCGCTTCGCCGAGATCATGGGCGAGGCCGACCGCTTCCTCTCCGGAACCTCACAGGGGGACCCGAGGTGACGGCGGTCGACCACGTTCTCCGCGCGCTCGCGCGTTCCAGTCGACCGAGCCGCGCGTGGCTGGTCGGGGAGCCCTTCTTCGCACCTCCGGAGAGGCTCCGGGCTGCTTTCGCACGAGCGGCCGGCTCCGCTCGCATCCCCTACGGCCCGGCCGGCGGATTGCCCGAGCTCCGTGCCGCACTGGCCGAGCTCCACGGACGCCAGGGGCAGCCCGTGGAGCCCTCTCAGGTTGTTGTCACCCACGGCGCAAAGGCAGCCCTGCTCGCCCTCTTCGGCGCCCTGCTCGCACCCGGTGACGAGGTGGTGTGCCCGCTCCCCTGTTACCCCGCCTACCCGCGCGCCGCAGAGGCCGTCGGTGCCCGTGTGGTGCGCGCCCTCGCGGCCGGAGGCGGCGCCCGCTGGGACCTCGACAACGCGGTCGCGGCGCTCTCACCACGCAGCCGTCTCATGATCCTGTCGTCGCCCTGCAACCCCACCGGAGGGGTGCTGCGGGACCTCGAGGGACAGAAGCTGGTCGAGGCGTGCCGGGAGCACGGCGTCAGGCTGGTGTGCGACGAGGCCTACGAGGCGTTTCGCATGCGGCCGCAGGCGCCGCGTCCACCGGTCGCCTGGGACCCGGGACGTGAGACCGTTGTCCAGGTGCGCAGCCTTTCCAAGGCCTACGCTGTGTGCGGATGGCGGATCGGCTGGGTCGCGGCGAGCGTGGAGGTCGCGCGAGCGGTGGAGGGGTGGCAGGGCGCCCTGCTCAACCCGCCCAACACCCCCGCCCAGGAGGCCGCCATCGCGGTGACCGCGGTCGACGAAGTCGAGCTCGCTGCGGCACGCGACCTGGTCCGTGGCCGGCTGGTGCAGGTCCGCGCGGCCTTCGAGGGCTCGGGTCTCGTCGTCGAGCCGCCCGAAGGAGGCTTCTACCTGTGGTGCGACCTGCGGCCGCTGCTCGGCGACCTGTCGTCACTGGGTTGGTGCGAACGCGCCGCGGAGCGATGGGGCCTCGGGCTGTGGCCCGGCGAGGATTTCGGCGCCCCGGGTTGGGTGCGGGTCTCGGCCGTGGCGCCGCCGGAAGGAGAGTGGGACCGTTGGTGCGACCACCTGAGGGGCTGTCTCCTGGAGGCCGTGGCGCGCGGATGACGGCGGTCACCCACGGGTTCGTGGTCGCAATGTTCGCGGCCAGCGTGCTCGCCGCAGCCGAACCTCCGGCGACCCCGACCCCGACGCCGGGGCCTGCCCCGCCCCCCGCCGCGATCGCCACCGCCGAGGGCACGTCCGGTACGGAGCCCGTCGACACTCGGTTCCAGCATTTTGCCAGCAAGCTGTCGCCGAACGAGCCGCTGTACTTCTCGCTCGGCTGGCGCGGCAGCACCAACGCCAAGTTCCAGATCAGCTTCAAGTATCGCTTCCTCGACCCGGAAGGCCGCGCGGCGCGCCGCGTGCCGCTGCTGCGCAGCGTCTATCTCGGCTTCACCCAGACCTCGCTGTGGGACATCGGGGCCGCGTCCGCTCCGTTCTTCGACACCAGCTACCGGCCGAGCCTGTTCGTGCTCCGCGAACGGGTCCACGCCTTCTCCGAGACGACTCGGTTCGGCCTGCGTTACGGGCTCGAGCACGAATCCAACGGCAAGGGCGGTGACGAGTCGCGCAGCCTCAACGTCGCCTACGTGACGCCGATCGTCATCGCCGAGGACATCCTCGGCGGGCGGCTGCGGATCGCGCCCAAGTTGTATGCCTACATCGGCGATCTCTCCGACAACCCCGACATCGCCCAGTACCGGGGCTACGTGGACCTGCGCGCGGAGTGGCTCGAACCGGACGGGTTCGGGATCGCGGTGACCATGCGCAAGGGCACGAAGGCGGGGCGCGGCAGCTTTCAGGCCGATCTCTCCTACCCCCTCGACCGGCTGCTCGGCGGTAGCCTGGAGGCCTACCTTCACGTCCAGTACTTCAACGGCTGGGGCGAGACCCTTCGCTCCTACGACCAGCGCCTGCCGTCGCAGATCCGGATCGGGCTGATGGTGGTGAGGTAGCATCGCACGCCGCGGAGCGCCGTAGACGTGCTCCGCGGCGTGCGCTGCGGGTGGTGTCAGGGTCACGTCCCGAGTTCGGCGAGCAGCGCCTTCGCCGGCGGCCCGGCGAGGGCGTAGTTGATGCCGAGGCCGTTGAACTCGGCCGCCTGGCGGCAGGTGGCCAGCGCGTCGTCCCGGCGGCCGGCGGCGACCAGGGCCCGGGCGGTGGCCAGCAGCACGCGGGGGTCCTGCGGGTTCGCCTGTCCGAGCTCGGCGAGCGCGGTCGTCCAATCGCCCCGCGCACTTGCGACCAGGCCCGCGAGGTGGTGGGCCTGCCAGCGCTCGAAGGCGACGCCGCTCACCTCGGTCGCTGCGAGGTAGTGAGCGGCGGTCTCGGCCGCGGCGTCGACTTCGCCGCGGGCGAGCTGGACCCGACCGAGGTCGAAGTCGTGATTGCGGTGGACCCCATTCTTGACCTCGTCGGTGGCGTTCGAGGCATCAGAAGTCTCGACGCCCTGCTCGAACTTCGCCAGCGCCTCGTCCGTCCGACCGGCGGACAGCAGCACGTTCCCCATCAGGTTGAGGTCGCCGGCCATGGCAGCCTTGTCACCGGCGGCCTCCGCGATCGCGTACTGGCGCGTGAGGTCGGCGAGCGCGCCGTCGGCGTCGCTCTCGTGGAGGCGAGTGACCGCGGCCTGGAAGCACGCCGCGCGACGCTCGCCGTCGTTGCGGGCCTTCGCCTCGAGCTCGGCCAGGGTCGCGCGGGCGGCGTCGGCATTGCCGAGCAGGGTCTGGTCGAGCGCGATCCCGACGTAGGACGCGACGAAGTTCGGGTTGCGCTCGAGCGCTTCCCGGTAGCGAGCGATCGACTCGTCGAAACGACCCATCTTCATCAGCAGCTCTGCGTAGGAGTCGTAGGGGTTGGGCTCATCGGGTATGAGCGCGACGTAGTGCTGGAAAGCGGCCTCGGCACCGGCGTAGTCGCCCTCGAAGCGCAGGGCGTAGCCGAGCTGGTTGTAAGCCTGGGAGAAGGTCGGCTCGAGCTCGGTAACGCGCCGGTAGCGCGACGCGGCCTCGGACCACTCCTGGCGGCCGAAGGAGTAGTTGGCAAGACCTATCAGTGCCCTGGGATCGTCCGGGAATGCGGCCACCAACGTGTCGAGGAGCTCCTTCTGACGTGCCGGCTCGCCGTTGACACCGGCGGCGAAGGCCTGGATCTGGAGCCGCTCACCCTCGCTGGCCCCTGCAGCGACGGCCGTGGCGCGGTCGAGCGCGGCGAAGAACTCCGCCGCCGAGGGAGCGGTGTTGGCCATTCCGAGGTGAGCCAGCGCAAAACCGGGGTCGAGCTCGACTGCGCGCTCGAAGTGGGACCGCGCATCGGTCGCCCGGAGCGACTCGAGCAGCGCTCGCCCCTCCAGGTACGTGGCTCGTGCCTGTTCGGACGCGGTCGTGATCGGGATCGTGGTCGGCGCAGGCGGTTCGGTGATCCGGGAACAGCCGGCTGCGGCGATCGCCAGGGCCAGGACGCTGCTGAGAACGGCGACTCGGGGCATGATGATCCTCCTTGGTGCGTCCGAATGCCGAGCAAGCCCGTGCGACGACAGAACGCGCCGTGGTCGGGTTCGTCGGCTCTTCGGAGTAGGTTCCGGAGGATCTACGGGAGCGGGAGCCCGGGGGTTGCGGTCGGCGTGGCCGTCGGAGTCGGAGCCTGGCATGCCGGCTCTGGGTGTGACGACCGACGGACGAGCCGGCGCGCCCGGCCGACGGCGTCCCCGAGTTCCCGGCCTACCTCGGCCAGTGCCTGCTCGCGTGTGGCCGTTTCGACCACCTCCGCGACGCAGGTCCCGCTGCCCTGCCGCCGGACCAAGAGGCCCGCGCACTCGAGGTCGGCGCAGGCGCGGCGGGTGGTACTGAGTGACACACGGAAGGCATCGATCTCACGCCGGATCACTTGATCTTCTCCGAAAACTCTGGCGCACGATCGGCTCATCGTTGAAAATGGATCAATGTGGAATAATTTGAATTAGAATCAAGTTCTTCTTGGCGCCTGGAGGAAAGGACCGCATCTCAAGCGGCATCGGGCGAAGCGCTCGCCCGACGGGGCGGGCAGACAATGAAGGACGACATGACGCGACCCAAGCTCCGCTTCCGTCCCGCCACCGAGCGTGGTGTCAGCAACCTCGGCTGGCTCGACAGCCGGCACACCTTCTCGTTCGCCGACTACCGAGACCCGGCCCATGCGGGTTTCCGGGCGCTGCGCGTGATCAACGACGACCGCGTGGCGCCGGGC
>CAZQYU010000190.1:0-6469 GCA_964597585.1 uncultured Thermoanaerobaculia bacterium | reverse complement strand
GCAGCACCAGCGCCTGGCGTCCGCGGCGGCCGCGGAACTGCTCGAGGGAGTGCACCACTGCGTCGTGCAGCGACGTCCCCCCTTCAGGAGTGACGTCGGCCAGCCGGGCCTCGATCTCGGACGGTGCGCTCGTCCAGTGCACCAGGACCTTGGCATCCCACGAGAACGCGAGCAGGAAGGACTCGTCCCCCTTGTCCATCAGCTCGTTCGCAAACTCGGCGACGGCGCGCCGGACCTGCGGGAAGACCTCGAGCATCGAGCCCGAGATGTCGACCGAGAGACCCAGCGAGAGCGGCAGGTCGGCAGTCGTTCCGAAACCCTCGACCGCGACCGGCGAGTCGTCCTCGAAGACCTTGAAGTCGGCCTGCGTCAATCCGGTCACCGGTGATCCCTGGGCGTCGAGGACGAGCACCGGCAGCTCGACCAGCTCGACCCGGACCGAGCCGGAGAATCCACCACCTCCGGACAGTGGCAGCACGGAGTCGCCCCGCGCACCCTTGGTGTCGAGCGCGTCGGCGGCGAGAATGGTGGCCTTGGCAAGGTCCGATGCGGGAAGATCGACGACGCAGGGGCAGCTGGCCCAGCGCGCCACCTGGGTGTCGTCGAGGCTCAGCGTCACCTGCGAGAGATCCTGCGACGGACTGACGGCGACCGTCACCGACCGTTTCGGGCCCCCCGCCGGACCGAGCAGGATCTCCACACCGAGCTGTCCTGAAGGGTTGTTGAGCACGATCGCATCCTCACCGAGGTAGCGCCCGTCGGGATCCTCGGCGATGGCCTGGATCAGGGTGCGGCGCACGACATCACCGAGCGGCACGGAAACCGTCCACGGTGGCCGGTTGCGGATGCCGATCCCCCGGCCATCCTGGAGGAACTCGACTCGCGCGGTCCCCTCCGGGACCTCGACCTCGAGCTGGAGAGCCCCGATGCCCCCGATCTCGGGGGGGGGCAGGAAGCGCACAGCTCCTTTTCGAGGCGGCAGGAGCTGGAGAGCGAGCGCGTCGGCGCTGGCGCCCTCGGGCGCGGCGAACGGCTTGTCCGCTTCCGCCACCTTGATCTCGCCGAACCAGACCCCGCGCGCCTCCCCTTCGACCGCGGCGACACCCACCTGGAGCTGGTAGCTGCCGAGCTTCCAGTCCCTGTAGAGCATGGCCGTGCCGTCCGCCTCCAGCGGTACCACGGCACTGTGACGATCCACCAGGTCGTCGCCCTCGAGCAGGGACAGCGTCACCTGCACGCGCTCGCCGACCCGCTCTCGATCTACCGGCGCGACCTCGACGACGATCCCCATGACGGTCCCGAGAGTCCCCTTGCCGAGCGGCTGAACGTCAACGCGCAGCGCGATCGGCTTCGAGCTCTCCTGCGCCGCCGCGAGCGACAGCGGGAGTGAGACGAGAACGGCGAGAAGCCGCAGCAAGCGTCGAGGCGTCATTGAGCACTCCATCCCGGGACCCGACGGACCGTCGGTCCCAGACCTCATGGTACGGCGATCCCGCTCGATAGGTTACCCGGCGCCCCTCTTGCCGCGCCCGCCGCCAGGACGCGGCCGCGAGGACAATTCGCCTCGGATCGTCACACTGCGGCAATCCACAGTACGGTGGTAGACTGACTCCGCGTGACAGCGAGGTGCTGCAATGACTGAGCTTTCCTCCCAGGCGGCAGGATTCTTCGACACCGACGTCGCGATCGTCGGCTCCGGGTTTGGCGGCTCGGTCGCCGCACTGCGGCTCACCGAGAAGGGCTACCGGGTGACCGTTCTCGAGAAGGGCAAGCGGTGGCGGCCCGAGGACTTTCCCCGCACCAACTGGAACCTCCCGCAGTCGTTCTGGTTCCCCTGGGTGGGCTGCTACGGCACCTGGGCGCTGCACCTGCTGCGAGAGGTCCTCATCCTGCACGGCGTCGGCGTCGGCGGCGGCAGCCTGCTGTATGCCAACACGCATTTCGAGCCGCCCGACTCGGTCTGGGACGACCCGCAGTGGAAGGAGCTCGTCGACTGGCGCTCGGTGATGCCCGAGCACTACGCCACCGCGCGGCGAATGCTCGGATCGACGCCCAACCCGCGCCTCGGCCCCGCCGACGACGTCCTTCGTCGCGCCGCCGAGCGCCGCGGGCGCGGCCACACTTTCCGTACCACCGACGTCGGGGTCTTCTTCGGAGAGCCGGAAGTGACGGTCCCCGACCCCTACTTCGGCGGCGAGGGCCCGGAACGCACCGGCTGCAACTTCTGCGGCGGGTGCATGGTCGGCTGCCGACCGGGCGCGAAGAACACGCTCGACAAGAACTACCTGTTCCTGGCCGAAAAAGGCGGCGCCCAGGTGGTCCCCGAGACCAGGGTGGAGCTGGTCGAGCCGCTCCCAGGCGGCGGCTACCGCCTCCACTGGAAGAGGTCGACGCGGCGGCTGTTCGCCGAGACCGGCACCATCACGGCCCACCAGGTCGTCCTCGCAGGCGGCGTGCTCGGTACCGTCGGCCTGCTCATGGACTGCAGGGAACGCGGCGCGCTACCCGATCTCTCACCTCAGCTCGGCAACGTCGTACGCACCAACTCCGAGGCCCTGCTCGGAATCACCTCGCGCACCCGGACCGACCTCTGGCAGGGCGTGGCCATCACTTCGAAGATGGAGATGGACGACGTCACCCACATGGAGCCTGTCCGCTTCCCGCCCGGCTCCGACGTGATGCTCCTGCTCGGCACCGTGCTCACCGACGGCGGACCGGGACTGCCGCGGCCGTTGCGCTGGTTGGGCAGCATCCTCCGCCACCCGATCCAGTTCCTGCGCGTGACCAAGCCCTGGGGCAAGGCCGAGGCATCGACCGTGCTGCTCGTCATGCAGACGGTTGACAACCACACCCGGCTGGTCCGGCGCCGACAGCCGCTGTGGCCGTTCACGCGCGCCCTGACCTCGCAGCCCGAGCCTGGGCAGCCGGGCATCCCGTCGTACATCCCGCTCGCCAACGAGGTCGCCCGCGAGTTCGCTTCCGAGCTCGACGCAATTCCCCAGAGCACCCTCAACGACGTTCTGCTCGACACCTCGACGACCGCCCACATCCTCGGCGGCTGTGCGATCGCCTCCGGACCCGATCGCGGCGTCGTGAACGCGCGCGGCGAGGTCTTCGGCCACCCGGGTCTGTACGTCATGGACGGGTCGATCATCGGCGCCAACCTCGGAGTCAACCCGTCCCTCACCATCACCGCGTTGGCCGAGCACGCATGCAGCCTGGTTCCGGCCAAGGGTATCTGAGGGCGGGGCCGAACGGGATCCAGTGACACCCGAGGGAGTCGTAGGTCGCCGTACAATTCCCTCATGGCACGGCACGAGCCCCGCACCGGCGCTGCCGAAGAGGCTGTGACCCTCGACGGCAGGGCGGCAAGCTTCGAGGCGACCGTGGTGCGAACGGTCTACGCCAACGAGGAGAACGGTTTCAGCGTCGTCCGGCTGACCGGCGACACCACCGGCGCCGTCACCGCTACCGGTCCCCTGCTCGGCCTCCGGGAGGGAGATCTTCTGCGCGTGTCGGGACGCTGGGTCGAGCACCCGCGGTTCGGACGCCAGCTCGAGGTGTCGTCGTTCGTCCAGCTCCTCCCCTCCTCCCTCGATGGCATCCGGCGCTTTCTGGCCTCGCGGAGGATCCGAGGAATCGGCCCCAAGACCGCCGAGCGGCTGGTCGCGGCCTTTGGGCTCGACACGCTCGATGTGCTCGACCACCACCCGGAACGCCTGGTCGAGGTGCGGGGCATCGGCCGGCCGACCGCCCAACGTATCGCCACATCCTGGCAGCACCAGCGCGGCCACCGAGAGGTTCTCCTCTTCCTCGCGTCGCACGGGGTGACTGCCGGCGTCGCGATGAAGGTGGCGCGCCGCTACGGCGCAGCCGCGCTCGAGGTCGTCAGGAGCAACCCCTACCGACTTTCGGAAGAGGTCGTCGGGATCGGCTTCCTCACCGCCGACCGCATCGCTCGAGGGCTCGGCGTGCCGGCCGATGCTCCGGAGCGGCTCGAGGCCGGCCTGCTGCACTCCCTTGCCCGCGCCGCCGAGGAGGGCCACACCGCGCTGCGAGAGCCGCGCCTGCTCGAGTCCGCACGGCGTGTGCTCGAAACCGACGCCGACCTCTCCTCGGCACTCGGGCGGATCGTCGAGCGAGGTCTCGTCGTCCGCCGCGCCGATGCGGACGGCACCACGCTCATCGCCACCGCAGCTCTCGATCGAGCCGAGGGCGGTGTGGCCCGGTCGTTGCGCAGGCTGCTCGAAGCCGAACCGTCCATCCCGATCGATGTTCGCCGCGCCCTCGCATGGCATCGTGACGTCTCCGGCCTCGCACTCGAGCCTCAGCAGCGCACGGCGGTCGAGCTCGCCCTCACCGGGCAGGTGGTCGTGGTCACTGGCGGCCCAGGAACCGGCAAGACCACCCTCGTGCGGGCCCTGGTCGAGATCCTTAACCGACGCGGCGACACGATCGAGCTCGCCGCCCCGACCGGCCGCGCGGCCAAGCGTCTCGCGGAAGCGACGGGACGTCCTGCCCGGACCATCCATCGACTGCTCGAGTTCAACCCATCGTCGGCGAGCTTCGCCCGCAGTGGCGACGATCCGCTCGACGCCGACCTGCTGGTCATCGACGAGGCCTCGATGCTCGACGTCGAGCTCGCCGACTGCCTGCTCGACGCCGTTCCTGACGGCTGCCGGCTGGTCCTGGTCGGCGACGCCGACCAGCTGCCGTCCGTGGGGCCCGGCAACGTGCTCGGCGACATTATCGCCTGCGGACAGGTTGCGACCGTTCGGCTCGACCACGTCTTCCGCCAGGCCGAGGCGAGCCGGATCGTCGTCAACGCCCACCGCATCAACCACGGCCAGATGCCGTTGCTCGACCGCGACCCGGAGTCGGGCGACTTCTTCTTCGTCGCCCGCGACGACCCGGAGGCTGCTGCAGACACGGTCGTCGACCTGGTGGTCAACAGGATTCCCGGCCGCTTCGGCCTCCACCCGGTCCGCGACATTCAGGTCCTGACCCCGATGCACCGCGGGCCGCTTGGCGTCGCCGCCCTCAATCACCGTCTCCAGGAGCTGCTCGCCCCTCCCGGGCCCGAGCTCGCCGTCGGCGCCAGGCACTTCCGGCAGGGCGACAAGGTGATGCAGGTCCGCAACAACTACGAGCTCGACATCTTCAACGGCGACATTGGCCGCGTCGAGGCGGCGGACGGCGAGCAACGGGAGCTCATCGTCAGCTTCGACGATCGCCCGGTCCGGATCGCCGGCGACAACCTCGACGACCTCGTCCCCGCCTACGCGTGCACCGTCCACAAATCCCAAGGCAGCGAGTACCCTGCCGTGGTGCTCGCCCTCCACCGCCAGCATCACGTGATGCTCGAACGCAACCTGCTCTACACCGCAGTGACGCGGGCCCGGCGCCTGGTCGTCGTCGTCGGCAGCAGGGCCGCGGTGTGGCGGGCGGTCACCACCGCCTCGGTTCGTGCGCGCTGCACCACCCTCGCCGACCGACTCCGCACGTCGGATCCCCAACCGTGACCGCGGTGCTCCTCGATGCCGGTCCGTTCGAAGCCCGACGCGACGGTGGCGAGGCGCTCTATGCCGGTCTCCGCGTCCGTCTCGACGAAGGACGGATGAGTCTCCTCGAGGCGCCATCGGGCGCCGGCAAGTCCACCCTGCTGCGTCAGGTCGCGGGCATGGTCCGGGCCCCGGGCGCCGAGCGCCTCCTCGCCGGCGAGCCCTGCCCGTCCACTCGGCTCGCCGCCTGGCGCACCCGCGTCACGCTCCTGGCACAGGACGCACCGATGCTGCCCGGGAGTGTCGAAGACAACCTCCGATTTCCATTTGCGCTGCGATCCGCGGGCGGCCGCGAGTGGCCGGAGGGTCGCACCAGGGAGCTCCTTGCCGCGTTGCTGTCCGACGTGCCCCGCGAACGCCAGGTCGGCACCCTCTCGGGCGGCGAGCGTCACCGCCTCGCCCTGATCCGAGGACTGCTCTGGGATCCGCCCGTGCTGCTTGCCGACGAGCCCCTGTCGGGCCTCGACCCCGAGCGCGCCGAGCGCTGCGTCCAGCTCCTGCTCGAGTACGCCCACAGACCCGGCCGTGCAGCCTTGGTCGTGCTGCACGAGCCCGGGTTGGCCAACCGCGCCGACCTCCGCCTCCGGCTCCGGCCCTCGGGTCTGGAGCAGGCATGAGACCCTCTTTCATCTCGCTGGGTCCGCTCGACCTTGTCGTGGCCGCCGGCCTGGTTGTCGCCGCCGCGGCGATCTCGCTGGCGCTCAGGCTCGGCCTCGAGCGGCGGCTGGCCGTCGCCTCCGCAAGGACGGTGGTCCAACTCGGGCTCATTGGCCTCATCCTCAAACGGATCTTCGCCCTGGACCGGCCGCTTCCGGTAATCGGCCTGCTCGCGGTGATGATCCTGCTCGCCGGACGGGAGGCGGTCGGTCGCTCGTCCCGCGGTTACCGTGGGATCTACCTCGACGCGT
>CAZQYU010000189.1:0-6502 GCA_964597585.1 uncultured Thermoanaerobaculia bacterium | reverse complement strand
GCTCGAGCTGCGCCATGACCTCTCCCCGCGCCAGGTCCGCACGGTGCTCGCCGGCGGCCTCATCACCCAGTTGCGCGATCGCGCCCGGCGCTGACGCGGTGCGCTCGGACGCGCCGCGCTCACGCGCGACACGCCCTGCATGAAGCTCACCCAAAGCTCCGAGAGCGGTCTCACTCGCGACCGGGCCCGGCCCGTCGCGCCCATTCGCTCGAGGTCTGACGCCCGGCGCTCAGGGGACCTCCTCGGCCGGCTCGAGCCAGCCCAGAACCTCGGGCCGGAAGTGGGCCAGACCTTCGATCACCCCGGCCGCATAGTTGCCGTTGAGGCCGAGGGGACCGCCCCGAGCCAGGTAGAGGCGATCGCGGTGCCCCGCGGCCGTGACGGAGGCGACGGCCTGCTCGCGCACCTCGGCGGAGGCGTTGGCGACCAGCACCGCCTGCAGCCCGCTGGTCAGCACGGGGAGGTCGTTGCCGCTGTCGCCGGCGAACAGGGTCTCACGCTCGTCGCATCCGAGCCGGTTCATCAGGAACCGTACCGCGCCGAGCTTGGTCGCGCGTTCCGGCAGGACGTCCAGCAACCCACGGCCGGCGGCCTCGTCGACGCTCCAGATCAGGCTCGCCCGGACGTTGCGTTCCCGGAGCCTGCGGCGTACCGGCGCCACGAGGCGCTCCGGGTCGACGGTGAGCTCGGCATAGAAGCTGACCTTGAAGCGCGCCTGCTGCTCGGGCTCCTGCAGCTCGAGCCCGTCCTGATCGCCGATCAGCCCGGCGACCTCGGGGCCCTCGAGGCCGTTCCAGTCCGACGCGATCGCGCGGCTCCAGCTCTCGACCGGACGCCACCCGGCCGAGACCTCGAACAGGCTGGTACCGACGTCGCCAATCGCCCACTGGGGGACCGGCAGGTCCCAGTGCAGAATGGCCTGCTCCTGGAGCATCCGCGACCGGCCGCTGGCGTAGGCCAGGACGACCTCGGGTCGCGCGGCGAGCGCGCGCAGCAGGGGCAGGCCTCGCGGGTCTTCCGGCGGCTCGCCGTTCGGGATCACGGTGCGGTCGAGGTCACAGCACAGCAGGATCATGGCTCACGCTCCACGGCGAAAGGCATCGACGAGATCGGCCTCCTCGGTGGCGAGCGCCGCCAGGCCCATGATCCCGGTGCCGCGGCCCCAGATCCGGTGAGAGTTCGCTGTGTCCACCGTGGTCGCGACAAAGCCCGCGTCGACCGTACAGGCGCGCAGGAGCTCGACCGCCCAGCGGTAGCCCTCGGTACGCAGCCGCTCCTCATCTTCCACGGCGCGGCCTCAGGTGCTCGCGACCCACTGCGCGGCGCGGCAGATCAGCTCGTTGGAATGCTCGAGGTTGAGCTTGGTCTTGAGGTTCTCGCGATAGGTCTCGACCGTCTTGACGCTGAGGTGGAGGTGCTCGGCCGTGTCGCGGGTCGTCATGCCCCGACCGAGCAGCTCGAAGACCTCGAGCTCGCGGTCTGACAGTCGATCCAGAGAGGCGCGCCCTCGCTCCATGTCCGACTGGGTGATGGTGAGCAAGAGCCGGTCGGTCATCGTCTGGCTGAGATAGATCGAGCCGGCGAGCACGCGGCGGATCGCAACCAGCAGATCGTCGACCGCGGCGGCCTTGGTGATGTAACCCATCGCGCCGGCACGCAGTGCGCGCTCGGCAAACTGGGCCTCGTCGTGCATGGAGGACACCAGGACTTTGATCGAGGCGTCGCTCGAGGTGAGCTGTTTGGTCAGACCGAGCCCGCTGCCGTCGGCCAAGGTGAGGTCGACCACCACCAGGTCGGGACAGCTCGAGCGGACCATGGACAGCGCGGCCGCCGCCCCATCGGCTTCGCCGCAGAGCACAAGGTCCGGCTCCTCTGCAAGGATACGGGCGATCCCGAGCCGCACCAGCGGGTGGTCGTCGACGATCGCAATACGGTGCGGTCGAGACGTGTTCATGCTACACCTCCCGGAAGTGAGCACGACACGACCGTCCCGGCGCCCCGCCTGGAGCTGACCGCGAGCTCGGCACCAATCTCCTGGGCTCGCTCGCGCATGCTTGTCAAGCCCAAGCCGTCCCTCCGCCTTTGAACCGGCAACCCGCGGCCGTCATCCCGGACCTCGAGGCGAAGCCCGCCCTCGAATCGACCGAGACCGACCGCGACCCGCTTCGGCTCGCCGTGGGCCAGCGCGTTGTGGAACGCCTCCTGGGCGATTCGGACGAGATGGGTCGCGGTCTCGGCGTTGGCGACGCGCGCCGTGTCGTCGACCTGGAGTGTGCACTCGACCTCATGCGCTGTGTTCGAGCGCCGGGTCATCTCATGCAGTGCGCGCCCGAGCCCGTCCGGCTCGATCCGGCGCAGTGCGAGACCGTGGGCGAGCTCCCGCACGCTGGCGTGGGCCTCGCCGAGACCTGCAACCAGCTCCGCGATCTCGTCGTCGAACCCGGCCGCGACGGCCGCCGCCCGACGGCGCATGGCCTGCGCGAGAAGGGCCAGGCCGGCGAGCTGCTGGCCGAGGTCGTCGTGGAGCTCGCGAGCGATCTCCCGACGCGCCGCAGCCCGCGCCCGCGCGATCTCCTTGGGCCGCCGCTCACGATCGACCAGCCGGCCGAGGAGGGGACCGATGAGCTCGGCCGCCGCAGCCAGACCACCCTCGGGCCGCGTGCGCATTCGCCACCGGATCACGAGCGCCGCCATCGGCCCCCGTTCGGTGAGGATCGGCAACGCCGCCGTGGTCGTGGGCGAGGGCGATTGGACGCGATCCGCCCCGGAGCACCTGCGGGGACGGTCCCACGCCGGCTCGGAGCGCTCGATGGCGCTCCCCGCGAGGCGCATGGCGAGCGGTCCGGGCGCCACTGGATGGGGGACTCGCACGGCACCGCCATCCGGATCCGACCCCCGGCGCCACTGCAGCGCGGCGGCGAGGGCGCCGTCCCGGGCAGGCTCGAGGAGCTGGCAACCCGACCACTCCGGGTCACGGGCGAGGAGCTCGGTCAAGCGCTCGAGCCCTTGCTCGAGCGATGCCGCAGTCGTGAGGGCATTGGCCACGCCACGTACCACCGCGAGCCCGTGGCCGGCGCGGCCGTCACAGATGCTCCCGATCTTCGACATGACCCGTTCCTTTCTGCTGGGCCACCGACGCCGCTTCCGGCCCGGGGCGGTGGCGAAGTTCACGTCCGACAGGATCTCGAGCAAGGGGTATGCCATCGGTTCAGCACCACAGGCTGGCCGGATGAGCTTCCAGGGCATGTAACGCCTTCCTGGGCCTGCTGTAGCTTTTTCCGACTCGTCCGGACCCACGCCCGGCACGCCTCGCCGTCATCATCAGCTCCGGAACTCGAACAGCACGACCCTGGTAGCGTTCGCGGCCCGGTTGGTGACGCCGACGTCGATCCCAGTGCGGACGCCAGCCGCACCCGCGTCGAGCTGAAGAGGAGATGTCGCCTGGTTCGCGTCCGTGACGGCGAGGTTCGCGGGGTCGAGAGCGAAGAACACCCGCAGCGGGACCGCGTCCAGTGCAAAGCTCTCCTGTGGGGCGATGGTCGTCGCAACCACTCGCGCCGGTCCTGCCTCGAGGACGACGTCGCCGCCGTCACGCTCCGCGCTTCCGAAGGGTGCGAACTCGGGCGGCAGCGGCGGCAAAGCGGTCTTGCTGCGTTCGACGAAGACGAGCTCGACGCTCTGGCTTCCCGGGTTGTCGAAGGCGTAGGCCCCCGGATCGAGGAGCAGGGCATCTCCCTCTGCGAGTTCGAGCGTGCTCTCGTTGCCGTCCCGCGCGATGCCGATCTTCGTCGCCTCGGGGGCGTACAGGACCGCGTCCTTCACCTGGTGCTCCGGAATGGCGTCCCCCGGCCCGAGCTTGAGCAGCGCGACCACCACGTAGGGATCGCCGTAGACCACCGTCGAACCGGGCGGTGCCAAAGCAACCGTCGCCGGCGTTGCCGGCTCGGCGGGAATGATGTGCTCGAGGTCCTTGGTCAGCCCCTTGTCCACCGGCTTGCGAGCGCAGCCGACCAGGAGGGCGAGGCCGAGGATGAGCGGAAACAGGATCGTCTTGCGTGCCGTCATGGTCTACCTCCAGGTGTGGCGTGCGACGGGGAAGCGTTCGCCGCGACGGAGTCATCGCTGTGACCGTGCGCCGAGGGCATCGTCTCCGGCTTCTTCTGAGGCTGGAGGTCCACATCGGGCGTCGGCGTCACCGCAACCGCGGCCTTCGGCCACCGCGGACTCGGGATCGGGTCGAGGCGTCGGTATGTGGTCGTCCGCCGACAGGCCGTCAGCCCGAGGGACGCCACAATCACCAGCCAACCGGACACGAACCGCCACCTCGAAGACCTCCGTTGCATCGTTGCGTCTCCACGACGGGTCGTCGCGCTGCCCACCGGCGCACCCGCCACCGCTGGATCATGGATGCACAGACCGTGCCGGCCTCCGGCGCAGGGGCCAAGTCCCACGACCGGATCTGCCCTGGCTCAAATGAGCCGGACTGCACGGCCTCGACCGGTGCCCAGGGCTCATTGGGACCGCGCGGCCATCGTGGCGGCACAACCGGAGGTCCGCCGAGCAGAGAGTCGCAACCGGTCGCGACTGCCGTGCTCGACAACCGGGTGCGCGTCCCGACAGCTCGAAGTCGAGATTCGATGTTGACAGTCGTACGATCGTTTCATACGATCGTTCGCGTGGAGCCCGCACGCCGACCCGACCCCGGACAGCACCCGGAGCCCGCGCCAGCCGACACCCGTGAGCGGCTGCTCGATGCGGGTGAGGGCATGTTCGCGAACCGCGGCTACGCGGCGACGTCGGTGCGTGACATCACCTCCGAGGCCGGCTGCAACCTGGCGGCAATCAACTACCACTTCGGAAGCAAGCACAACCTTTACCGGGAGGTCTTCCGACGCCGGCTGGCAATGATGCGCCAGGAGCGGCTGGCGGCGATCGAGGCCAAGACCCGGACCTCGGCGGACCTCGCCTCGGTTCTGCGCGCCTTCGCCGAGGCATTCGTGGCCCCGCTGCGCGAGCAGGGGGCGGGCGGGCGCGGGCCGTTGCGGCTGATGATGCGCGAGTTTGTCGACCCCATGCTGCCCCTGGAGCTGTTCCACTCGGAGCTCATCGTGCCGGTCAACCGCGCCCTCGTCCGCGCGGTCACCGAGGCCGCGCCCGAGCTCGACGAGCGCACGGTCGGGCTCTGCGTCCAGTCCTTCGTCGCCCAGCTGCTCCACCTGGTTCACACCCAGAGCCTGGCGGCCCTCGGCCTCGAGCGGCCCACCGCGCCTTTCACCGTCCCGGAGGTGGTTGCGCACATCGTCCGCTTCACGGTGGCGGCCATCGAACGGATCCGGGAGACCTGACCATGACCATGCCACAGCGAGCTGTCCGCCACAGCCCGGCGGCGGCTGGAGGACGCGCATGAGACTTCGCCCAACCTTCGTCCTCGCTCTGACCGCGGCCGTCGCGTGCGGCTGCTCGAGCGTGCTGCCCGCACGACTCACTGAGACCGTCCCGGTCCCCGCCGGCCCGGAGCGCCCCGCCGAGCTGACGCCGCCGCCGGCGCCGGAGGCCGCGCAGCCCCAGATCCCCGAGCACCTGCTCGAGCCGGGTGCGGCCTTCACCCTCGCCGACATCGTGGAGATCGCGCTCGCCAACAACCCGGTGACGCGCACCAGCTACCTCCAGGCGCTGTCGGCGGCGGACGACCTCGGCAGCAAGCGCTCCGCCTACTATCCGACTCTCGACCTGTCGGCCGGCGTGACCCGGGCGAAGCAGAACGCCTTCGGCGGCCAGTTCAACTTCCTCCAGACCAGCTACGGACCGACCGTGACCGTCAGCTACCTCCTGTTCGATCTCGGCGGGCGGGCCGCGACCACCGACGAGGCGCGCCTCGCCCTGCTCGCCGCCGACTGGACCCACAGCGCGGCGATCCAGGACGTCATCCTGGGGGTGCAGCAGACCTTCGTCGCCTATCTGAGCGCGAAGGCACAGCTGGAAGCGGCGAAGGCGGTCCTCGCCGAGGCGCAGAAGGCGTTCGACGCCGCCAACGGGCGCCACGACGCCGGCGTCGCCACCATCGCCGATGTCCTGCAGGCCAAGACGGCGCTCTCCCAGGCCCAGCTCGCGGTCGATCGCCTGTCCGGACAGGTGCTTGCTCTGCGCGGCTCGCTCGCGACCGCCATGGGCCTGCCCGCCACGACGCCCTACGACGTTGGCAACCTGCCCGAGGACCTCCCGCTCGAGGCCACTTCACAGACCGTGGAGGAGCTGGTCGCCCAGGCGCGCCAGGTGCGGCCGGATCTGGCGGCGGCGCGCCTCCGGGCGGAAAAGGCCGACACGCACATCCGGTCTGTTCGCTCGGACGGCCGACCCTCGCTCACGGCCGGTGCGAGCGCCAGCAGGCTCTACTTCCAGCCCTCGACCTACGCCAGCTACGGCGACAGCTGGTCGGCGCGCGTGCTGCTCAATGTGCCCCTGTTCACCGGCTTTCAGACCCGCTACAACGTCGACAAGGCGT
>CAZQYU010000188.1:0-6527 GCA_964597585.1 uncultured Thermoanaerobaculia bacterium | reverse complement strand
CAAGACACAAAGACACCAAGCTTCACTTGGGTATTGGGCCGGCCGCCTATCCACCTCAGCTGAACAAACACACTCCCCGCCCAAACGGATTGAGAATGGAGACCAACCCTGACCTGCCCTCGAGGCGCGCAGCGCCTCACAGGCTTTCGAGACGCAGTGGACACCGCGCGATCTTCAAATCGTGCGAGATCGGAACAGGGCCGCTGCGTCTCGAAAGCGTCAGATTTCGTCCGCGAACGCCACCCGGAGGCGGCGGAAGAGGACCATGCCCGCGGCGAGCAGCACGAGGGAGATCATCGCCAGGCGGAAGGTGCCCGCCGGCGGCACCAGGCCTCCGCCGAGCAACGCCTGGCGGTAGAGCGCGACCAGGGTCGCGGCCGGGTTGAGGTCGAGCCATGGTCGGAACCGCTCGGGCAGCATGGCCACCGGGTAGACGATGGGCGTGAGGTAGAACCAGCCCATGAAGACCATTGCGAGCACCTGCGCGGTGTCGCGGAAGAAGACGTTGATCGAGGCCAGCAGGAGCCCGAGGCCCGCAGTCAAGGCGAGCTGGATCGGGACCGCAAGCAGGAGCAGGGGCAAACCGTTCCAGGCGAACTCTCCGACCGCCGCCAGGACCACGAGGAAGAGGCCGCCGGCAATCGCCTCGTGGAGCAGCGCCGCTCCGACGACCGACAGCACCAGCAGCTCGGAGGGAAAGCTCACCTTCTTGACCAGGCTGGAGTTGTCGGTGATGGCGGTGGACGCCCTCATGACGCCTTCCTGGAGTGCGGTCCACGGCAACAGGCCGCAGAACAGGAAGATCGCGAAGTTGTCGGTGCGCTCTCCCAACGGCGAGATCTTGAGCACCACCGAGAAGATGAAGGTGAACAGGAGGAGGTTCCACAGCGGCTGGAGGAACGACCACAGCAGGCCGAGCATCGAGCCTGCGTATCGCCCCTTGAAGTCGCGACGGATGAACTCGCGCAGCAGGAAGAGGTTCTGCGACGCCATGCGCGCTGCAGTATATGCGTTTTCGCGCGCGTGCGGCTCAAGCAGTGTTCGCGAAGGCGCGCCTCTACACGGCGACGCGGACCTCGCCGAGACCCAGCAGCGGGGTGGGGTCCGGGCACAGGACCAGCCAGCGCTCGGCCTCGGAGGGCACCGCGACTCCGGGGAAGTCGCCCCGGTGGGTACCGATGTCGGCGATCACCTGGAAGTGAAGGTGGGGCGGCCAGCCGCCGTTGCCGGGCCAGGTGCCGAGGGCCGAGAACGCGTCGCCCGCTGCGAGCCGCCGCCCCGGCGGTAGGGACGCCGTGTCGATCGGCGCCAGGTGTCCGTAGAGGGTCCAGAAACGCGTCCCGTCGAGCTCGTGCTCGAGGATGACTGTGGGCCCGTAGTCACCCGGGCGGGCATTGTTTCCGAGGCTGTGGACGGTCGCATCGAGCGGGGCATGGACCGTGGTACCGGCGGGCGCGAAGAGGTCGATGCCGAGGTGGACGGAGCGTGCCTCGGCCTCTCCCGTGAACAGCGGCGAGATTCTGTAAATGGTCCGGTCCTCCCCCCAGCGCCCGATGCCGACCGAAGTGCCGGCCCGGGCCAGCACGGCATCGACCCATGCCGAGAATGCGGCCGCGTCGGCAAGATCGAGCGACGCCAGGGTGGGGTTGCCGGCCGTGAGGTCGAGCGCCGCCGCGGGCTCGAGGGTCATACCAAGCACCGGCCGGGCGCGCCCCCCGACCCGCTGCAGCAGCTCGGAAAGGGCCCGGCTCACTCGAACGAGATCAGCTCGACGTCGAAGACCAGCGTGCCCTGGGGGGCGCCCTTCTTGCCCTCATAGGCGAGCTTGGCGGGGATCCAGAAGCGCCGCTTTTCGCCCGTCACCATGAGCTGGAGACCCTCGGTCCAACCGGGAATGACGCGGTCGAGGGGGAATGTCGCGGGTTGGCCGCGCATCACCGAGCTGTCGAACATCTTGCCGTCGGTCGTCCAGCCGGTGTACTGAACGGTGACCCGGCTCGACGCCTTCGGGTGTTCGGTGCCGGTCCCCTTGTGGAGCACCTTCGAGGCGAGGCCCGACTTCGTGACCTCGGCGTCGGCGGGTGGTGATGCGACATCGGCCGGGACCGGCGGCGGCGTCGGCGCGGGCGCGAAGTCGACCAGCTCGACGTCGAACACGAGCGTGCCTGGGGGCTTGTGAGCCTCGCCCTTGTACGCGAGGGACTCGGGGATCCAGATGCGTCGCTTCTCCCCCTTGACCATGAGCTGGACGCCCTCGGCGAACCCGGGGATGACACGGTCGAGGGGAATGACCGACGGCTTGCCGCGTCGGGTCGTCGAGTCGAACATGGCGCCGTCGGTCAGCCAACCGGTGTAGTTCACCGTGACCCGGTCGTTCGCTCCGGGGTGCTCAGTGCCGGTTCCGGGCTTGAGCACCTTGGAGACGAGCCCGGAGGCTGTCTTCACGGCGTCGGCCGGTGGCACGGCGAGGTCGGGCGGTGGGGGAATGGGCGTCGGCTGAGCCGAGGCGACGGCCGAGGACAGCGCGACGAGGGCGAGGCCGAAGAGGCGTGTGATCTTCATGACCGGCCACGGTAGACCGTCTCTGCCGCGGGTGCAAGTCGCGCCGCGCGATCGACGGATGTCCAACAACGGAGAGGTCGATGGTGGCGGGCTGGTTGTGGCGACCGGAGTTCCTCATCCCTGACGTGTACAGCGCGTCACAGGGAGCTTGCAAGGCGCAGGTTGAGAGCAACGTCCCGGACACTCGGCCACCGCCGCGGGCCTATGCCCTGCGGGGTCCTGGCTGTACCATGGTGGATCAGCTGCCGGAGCACTGGAGGGAAGGCAGGCGGTGGCACGGTCGGTTCTGCTGGTGGGCTTCGATCCGGAGGATCTCGGTGTGAGCGGCTCGATGCTGCGTCGCCGGGAGGTCGAGGTGCACCGGGCGGCGACCGCGTCCGAGGGGCTCAAGACCATGCGGTCGAAGCGCTTCGACCTGGTGATCTGCGGCTACCCGCTGCCGGACCTCCTGTTGAGGGACTTCGTGACCGGAGGCAGGGCCGAGGTCGGACCCTCACACGCCAGTGCCGTGCTTGTGGTGGCGCCGCCGGGTATGGAGGTCGCCGCCCGCAGCGCGCTCAGCGCCGAACGCTGCGAGGTCGTCGGCCGCAGCTCTCCCGCACCGGTGGTCCACGAGGTGCTCGGCCGTCTGCTCGAGGCGGCGCACCGGGTCGCCCCGAGGATCGATCTCAAGCTCCACCTTTCGCTCGGCTCCGATACCTCCAGCGTGCCGACCAAGGTCGTGAACATCTCCTCGACGGGCATGCTGGTCGAGGGACTGACGGACCTGGAGATCGGGACCGGCTGCGCGTTCGAAATCGGTCTGCTCGCACCGGGGGGTGCAGTACGAGGTACCGCCGAGGTGGTTCGCCACACCAGCCTCCGCCGGGAGCTGGTCCGCGGCGTGGCGCTGCGTTTCCTCAGCTTCGAGCCCGGCGGGCGGGAACGCCTCAAGGCGGTCCTCAGGGTCGAAGGCAGCACCGAGGAACCCGGACCCGACCCCCCACGCTGATCCCCCACCGGCGCAGCTCAACCGACAAGGAGCTCGACCCGACCCGAGACTCCCAGTCGTGCGCCCGGCCCAGGTTCGGACAGCCTGCAGCTCGCATCAGCTGGCGAAGCGAGAACTGAAAGAGGCTGTAAGCTGCGGTGATTTCGCAGCGCGAGCGAGTGCTGCCAGGAGTCAGCAGCGCCGCTGCCGCCTCCGTGGCTGCCTGCATGTGAACCGAGGATCCCGGTCGGGAACCCGGTTCGAAGCGAAAGCAGCGAGGCGGCGTGAGATACGACCGACGGAAGCCGCCGGCGTAGCCCTGCTACGTCAAGGTCTTCCCGAGATCGCAGATCGCGTTGCCCCGCTGCTTGCAGCCGAACAGGGCTTTCTGACCGGGATCCTCAGTTGATCCAGGGGTCCTTGCGGTCGCGGCCGTTGCCGCCGCCTTCGATGACGTCGAAACCACGGGAGCGCCGCATTCGCTTCAGCCGCCACTCGAGCAGCCGCTGCTCGGCGCGTTTGCGCAGGCGGTGAAGGTCCCGCCCCGAGCCGCCGCCGCTGACCATCAGCCAGGTGACGCCGATCGCGACGCAGATGCCCACAAACCCGGCGAAGTCGCGGGAGCCGAGGAAGCCGATGAAGGCGAACGCGATCTCGATCCCGATGAACCACCGCGCCTGTATCGGCAGCACGAAGAAGAGCAGGATCGTGGCGTCGCCGAATCGGGTCGCGAAGGCCGCGATCAGGACCGCGATGAGCATCCGTTGGCCCTGCATGAGCACGAACGGCGCCAGGCCGCCGCCGCCGAGAAGGGCGATCAGACAGGCCGCGACCGCCCCGACGGTGGTCGACACCACCAAGGTCCGCCAGAAGCGCCGACGGCCGAGCGCCCAGAAGACGTCGCGAGCGAACCAGAACAGGATCAGCAGCTCGAGCAGGATCCACAAGCTCGCCCCGCCGGCGCCGGCGAACGGGTAGGTGACGAGCTGCCACAGCCAGCCCGCGAAGACCAGCGGGGTCAGGCGCAGTGCCGCGACCAGCGTCCTGGTCGCGTCGAAGAACTGCATCGAGAAGGTGACGAAGACCACCGCGACCAGCGCGATCACGTCGCTCGGCGGCGGTCCCGGCGGCGCCACCCCTCCGATTCCAAAAGACGAACGTGGCGAGTAGGACGACATCGCAGGGATTGTAGCCTAGGCACGTGGCGGCGATCGCAGTGGGCGACACGCTCACCCCGATCGCCGCCACGTGCCTTTGATGCAGGGGATGTGGCGATGGTTGAGCCATTGCGGCATTGGTACAATCATCGACGCTCGACGCGCTGCCGTGCCCGGCCGGTCCGCGTTCGCAGAGCGCCGAGCAGACCACCGATGGAGGGCGCGATGCGACGATGGAGCCTGATCGTGCTGGTGATGCTGGCGGCGGTGGTAGCCGTGCAGTGCGCCAGGAAGCCCGCCGAGACCGCCGACGAGGCCTGGCAGAAGGCACGGGCGGAGCTGGAGAAGACCGGGGACACCGAGGAGAGCGTCGCGATTCTCCGCGGCTACCTCGAGCGATTCCCGGTCACGGACCGTACGGTCGATCTGCTCGACTACCTGGGTGACCTCGAGGGCAAGGAGGCCGGGCGCCCGGCCGAGACCGAGGCCCTGGTGCGAGAGATCCTGCCCAAGATCACCAACGAGGACGACCGCTTCGAGCTCGACAAGCTGCTCGTGCGCATGATCGCTCTCGAAGGCGATCGGGAGCGTCTGCCGCAGGCGGTCGCGAAAGTCGAGGCCGCGCGGTCGCTCACCTTCAGCGACCGCCTCGACCTCATCCACTCGCTGATCGACGGCACGGCTTGGCAGCTCGCCCTCGACCAGGCCAATGCGGCCCTCGACCAGACCTCCCCTGATGCCTACCGGGTCGAGCATCCGGACACAAAGCTGTCCGACGAGGAAATCGACAAGGCGGCGACCGCGCGACGGGTCGAGGTGCTGGCCGACCGCGGTTGGGCGCTCGCCAACCTGGGACGGACCAAGGAAGCACTCGCCGACTTCCAGACGGCCGAGCCCATGGCGACGAGCTCCTACGCCGGGGTGCCCACGTCCCCGCTCTACCGCTACTGGGGGCACACGGTCCTCGAACAGGGCGACGCTCAGCGCGCCCTCGAGCTGCTCGCGCCTGACGCGGTGATGGGCGGCAACGCCGAGGCGCTGGCCGATCTGCGCCGCGCGTGGGCGGAGGCGGCGCCCGGTGAGGCCACCTTTGACGAGTACGTCTGGCAGACCCGGAACCGGCTCGCCAGGCCGATCGAGGGCTTCACGCTCGCCGACTACGACGGCCGGGAGGTCTCGCTCGGGGACTTTGCGGGGAAGGTGATCCAGCTCTCCTTCTGGTTCCCCACGTGAGGCGGCTGCCGCGCGGAGTTGCCGCGCCTGCAGCCTCTGTACGACACCTACCATGACCAGGGATTCGAGGTCGTCGCCGTCGAGCGGAAGCGGGACACCGAGCGCGCCCAGACCTTCATCCGCGAGCATCACCTGACCTACACCTTCCTCCAGGACGGTGAGGGCGACCAGGAGGTCGTGCGACGGGTCTACGGCGTGAGGAGCTTCCCGACCTCGTATCTCATCGACCGGTCCGGCCGGATCATGTACGTCCACGTGGGCTTCGAACCGGGTGACGAGGTCGAGATCGGAAAGCAGATCGAGAAGCTCCTGTAGGCTTTCGCGTCGCACCGTCGTCCGGGTGGCCCCGACGACCGGGCCCCCGGACGTCGATGCAGCGCGAAAGCCTCTGACGTGCTGCGCACGTCGGGGAATGAGGCCCCACTGCGTGGGGCCGTGGGCACTCGGCGTTGCCGCCGCGCGATCCGTTCCACTGCTCGTTGTCGGGGCTTGGCTGCGTCGACGTCGGGGTCAGAGGCAGGCCCCGTGGTGCTGGGCCGTGTTTCCGCACCGTGTCATGAACGTGCCGCACTCGCCCTTTTCTTTCGTCGAGACGGGGACTACGT
>CAZQYU010000187.1:0-6579 GCA_964597585.1 uncultured Thermoanaerobaculia bacterium | reverse complement strand
TCGTCGCCGGCCGAGAGTTCGACGCCGGCGGCGAGGCCGCCAAAGGCCGCGAGCTCCGCCGCCGCCCCGAGTCCGACCCCGGTCGTCGAGCAGGATCCCCAGCTCTTGCAGCTGGCCAGCGGGCTGCTTCCGTACTGCCCGAACTCCACCTTCCGGCTGAGCGCCGTCGAGCCGCACGTGACGCCCTCCGGTGCCTACCGGATCGTGACCGTCCAGCGCTCGTGCGACGTGGCTTTCCTCTCCACACCCTCGACCCTGATTGTGGACGATGCCGCAGGGCTGGTCTGGGAGGGCACCATCGGACGCCTTCCGACTCGGCAGCAAGGCATTTCAGGCAACCAGCTGCGCCCCTATCTGAGCCAGTTTCTGCCCGAGGTGCTCGAGCGGAACCTGCGCATGCACACGAACGTCGAGTGGGACGGTGGTGACGCCAAGCAGGGCGCGCTGATCCCGTTCAGCCTCATGGTCGACTCGGGCTATGGTCTCTACCGCAAGCCGTCGGCGGTGACCTCGGACGGTGACTTCCTCGTTCTCGGCTCATGGGTGCCGCTCGATAGCAATCCAGTTGCCGACCGGCTGGCGACCCTCAACTCGAGCCCGCTCGTCATCTGGGACCACGACGTCGCCGACGCGAAGGTGGAGATCGTCGAGTTCTCCGACTTCGAGTGCCCGGCCTGCAAGGCGAAGTGGCCGGTGATTGCCAAGGTCATGGACCATTTCAAGGGCAAGGTACGCCACGGTATGGTCGGCTACCCGCTGTCAACCATTCACCCATGGTCGTTCCGGGCAGCCTGTGCGAACTGGTGCGTCGCCGCCCAGGACCCAACGAAGTGCCTCCCATTGAAGGAGCTCTTCTATTCACTCCAGAAGGACATGCAGCTCGACCTGGTGGGGCCGACCGCGGTCGATTTCGTGACCGGCCACGATCTGTCCGAGGACGAGTTCCAGGCGTGCTTTCTCAAGAGCCCGTCGATTGACGCGGTCGACGCCCAGCTCAGCCTCGGCAACTCCCTCGGCGTTGCCGTGACACCGACCTACTTCATCAACGGGTGGAAGGTCCAAGTGCCGAACGAGAAGTGGTTGACATCGATGGTCGAGCGTCTGCTCGCGGGGAAGACGCCATAGCCATGGGAGGTCGTTCATGGCGGGCCTGATCGACCAGGAACGCCGCGCCCGCGCCCGGTCCGAGCGTGAGAGTCGCCGCCGCGTGCTGCTCGAGACCGCGCGCGAGGCGTTTTCAAGTCGTCCCCTGACGGAGCTCACTCTGGACGGCATCAGCCGGCGCGCCGGGGTGCCGTCCGGGTCCGCGGCGCTGCTGTTCGCCACTCTCGAGGAGCTCTTCCTGGCTGTCGCCGATGTCGCCGTCGCGGCGTGGGCATCGGAGCTCGAGCGGGCACTCGAGACCGCACCGGCTCCCATCCGGCCCAGCTCCCTGATCGACCTGCTGGTCGCCGCACTGGTCGAGAGGCCTGATCTGACCCGCCTGCTCGGACACCTGCCTGCGGTCGTCGAGCGTCCGATGGACGTCGAGGCGGTCACCTCGTTCCTATTGCGCCAGAACGCCCGGCTGCGCGCTCTTGGAGTGCGACTTGAAGCGTCGGCGTCGGCGACCAGCAGCCTCTCGCCCGGCGACGGAGCTCGCATCCTGTGGGGGCTGTGGCGGGCCTGCGCGGGGCTCGAGCCGTACGCGCGACCCGTCGGCGCCATGGCGGTGGCGCTGCTCGATGACGATCTCACCACGCTGCGCGTCGAGCGTGAGGTCGAGCTGACTCGGGCGGCACGCGCGCTGCTCGCCTCTCCCTAGGAGCCTGGAGGGCGTAGGCCCGGGAGGGCGAGTGGGGGTTTTCGGGGGCCGATGTCCCACGGCCTCCTCGTCCACCTGTTCGGCCCACTTTGCGCCCCCCACCGACCGGAGCGCGGTGCGTTCCCTCGCGGGTGCGCGTTCCCGAGCCCAGTGCATTCCGGTGTCCCGCGGACCTTCGCGAGCTCGTGTGTCGAGCGGCCTGGAGAGTGCTGCTCAGCAGCAGGTCCTGACAAAGATTCTAGTTTTTTATTTGATCTCTCCAAACAAACCTTGACAAAACATGACTGGCGACCTACATTCAGTGAGGAGTGGAGGTGATCATGGCGACGACGTTCGATGACGGCATTTGGGATTTCGGTCACGCTGAGCTGCCCTTCCGGGGCCAGCTGTACCGCTCCGCCCTGAGAATGACGCGTTCCGCCGAGGATGCCGAGGATCTCCTCCAGGAGACCTACCTCAAGGCATACAGGTACTACGATCGGTTCGAGGAAGGAACCAACCTCAAGGCGTGGCTCTTCCGGATCATGAAGAACACCTTCATCAACTCCTACCGGCGCCGCAAGGCGCAGCCGGCGGTGGTCGAGTTCGAGGAGCTCCGTGACGCGTACGAAGACAGCATGCTGGGCGACGGTGTGGGACATGAGTTGGACCCCGAGTCGGTTCTGATCGGGACACAGCTCGATCAGGGGATTCGCGAAGCTCTGGAGAGCCTGCCCCACGACTACCGGATGGCGGTCGTCCTGGCCGACCTGCACGGCGCGACCTACCAGGAGATCGCCGACCTCCTCGCGGTTCCCGTGGGCACCGTCATGTCGCGCCTGTACCGCGGTCGACGCCTGCTCGAGCGCGCGCTGCTGCATTTCGGGAGAAGCCAGAACTACCTGCACCAGGCGCCGGAGAAGCTGCGCGACTCCACCATCGACCCGACCGAGTTTTTCGCCGGGTCCATCCCGTCGTGACACGGTGCGACCGTGCGCGAGGCGCTATCCTGTCCGGGTGGACCTCGCCGGGATAACAACCCCAGCGGCACTCGTGAGCCTCGATGTGGTCCAGCGCAACTGTATGCGCATGACCGAGCGGGCGCGTGCCCTCGGCGTAGGCCTGCGGCCGCACGTGAAAACGCACAAGACACTTGAGGGTGCTCGACTTCAGGTGGCGGCCGATGCCGGTCCGGTCACGGTCTCCACCCTCGCAGAGGCCCGACATCTCGCGGTTTCCGGTTTTCGGGACCTGACCTGGGCGGTGCCGCTCGCGCCCGCGAAGCTGGCCCGCGCTGGGGAGCTCGTCGACGCCGGCGTCCGCCTCGGGCTCCTTGTCGATCACCCGGCGGCCCTGGCGGAGGTGGAGGCCTTCGCCGCAGCACGCGGCGTACGCGCTCCGGTCTGGCTCGAGGTGGACTGCGGCGGCGCCCGCAGCGGTGTCGATCCCGCGTCCAACCACGCCGTCGAGCTCGCGACGCGCATCGCCGGCTCCCCCCAGCTCGAGCTCAGGGGACTGCTGACCCATGCCGGGCACGCGTACGCGGTTTCCGGGCTTGAGGCCATGCGCCGCGTGTCGCACGAGGAGCGCGACGCCGTGGTCGAGCTGGCACGTCGCCTCGAGCAGGAAGGGGTGCCGGTGCCGGAGGTCAGCGTCGGCTCGACTCCGACCATGGTCGCTGCCGACGATCTCACCGGTGTGACCGAGATGAGGCCTGGCAACTACGTTTTCTTCGACGCCTTCCAGGTCGCTGTCGGCAGCGCCTCCCTTGCGGACGTCGCCTTCACTGTCGCGGCCTCCGTCATCGGGCTGCATCCGGAGCGCGGTGCCTTCGTGCTCGACGCGGGCGCCCTCGCGCTGAGCAAGGACCCGGGCCCGGTCCACGTCGAACCCGGCTGCGGATTCGGGATCGTCCTCGACCCCGACACCGGCGTTCCCCTCCGCGACGTCCGGCTCGTCTCGCTGTCCCAGGAGCACGGCGTCGCACGCGTCGGTTCGGGCTTCGATTGGGGGCGACTGCGGCTCGGATCGCTGATGAGGGTGGTGCCGAACCACTCGTGCTTGGCCGCGGCGTTGTTCGACAGCTACCATCTGCTGCGCGGCGGTGAAGTGATCGGCTCGTGGCGGCCGATCCGCGGCTGGTGAGGCCGCCGCGCACCGGAGGAACAATGCGTCTTGCACTGGTTCAACAGCATGCCGGCGACGACTCGGAGGAGAACCTGCGCCGCGGCCTCGCGGCCGCCGAGGAGGCGGCGCGTCGCGGTGCCGAGGTGGTCTGCTTCGCCGAGCTCGCCTTCAGCCGCTTCCACCCCCAACGGCCGGCCATCGGTCCGGTTTCCCGGCTCGCCGAAACGGTTCCGGGACCGACCACCGAGCGCTTTGCCGAGCTCGCTCGAAGCCGGGGCGTGGTGGTCGTGCTGAACCTCTTCGAGCGCGACGGTGACCGGTGCTTCGACTGCTCGCCGGTCCTCGATGCGGACGGGCGGCTGCTCGGACGTACCCGGATGGTGCACATCACGGACTACGACTGCTTCCACGAGCGGGGCTACTACGTCCCAGGTGATACCGGGGCCCCGGTCTACGACACCCGCGTGGGCAGGATCGGGGTCGCGATCTGCTACGATCGCCACTTCCCGGAGTACATGCGAGCCCTCGCCCTGGGAGGTGCCGACGTGGTGGTGGTCCCCCAGGCGGGCGCGGTCGGCGAATGGCCGGAGGGACTGTACGAGGCCGAAATGCGGGTGGCCGCGTTCCAGAACGGCTACTGGGTCGCGCTCGTCAACCGTGTCGGCCGCGAGGAGTGCCTCGAGTTCGCCGGCGAGTCCTTCGTCACCGCGCCCGACGGTACCGTGGTGGCGCGCGCCGAGCGTGGGAGCGACGAGCTGCTGATCGTCGACATCGATCCAGGGGCCGCTGCGACGAGCCACGCCCGGAGGCTGTTCCTGCCCGACCGACGGCCCGTGCTCTATCCCGACTGGTTGGGATAGGAACCGGGAACCGCCAGGACCTGCTGCCGGGCCCACGTCGCGTTGAGGGTGTACGCCGTTTGCGCCTCTCCTGCTGCGGACCCTCCACCTGAGGTGTGCTGCTCGGTCGGATGGGTTGGACGTTGTTGAACTGATATAGAATGTGCGTCGCACTTGCCCAACCTCGACTCCCCGGATCCGGCATCGCCGGCCGCACTCGATGGGCGAGCAGAGAGGAGCCACCATGAAGAGGTCAACACAAGCGGTTCTATGGGTCGTGGCGGGCGCGCTCGCTGCGGCGACGGTCGCAACGGCGGGTGAAGTCACCCTCTATCAGGTCACTGTTCCCGAACGGCGCACCCTCGAGGTGCCGATGGTGGCCACGGCACAGGCGCCGCAGGCCGACATGACGGCCGAGATGAGCTTCCGCGAGGGTCAGGCGACGATCGAGATCCGCTACAAGGACATGAAGCCGGCCGTGCTGCTGGGCGGCGACATCACCAGCTACGTGCTGTGGGCAATCGCCCGCGATGGAGCGTTCGAAAACCTGGGCGAGCTCAAGGTCCGCGACGACAGCGACAAGCTCGAGTTCACCTCGGGCCTGAAGGCCTTCAGCCTGCTCGTCACGGCCGAGACCTATCCACGCGTGTCGCGCCCGTCCGCGCTCGTGATGTTCGCCTCCGGTGCGCCGAAGAAGGAGAAAAAGTACCCGGCGGAGGCCTTCGTGTTCTCCGGTCTCGGCCCAACGCCCACGGTCGGGGTCCGGTCGCTTGCAGGCATCGCCTGGGACCGCAGCGCAAACCTCGACGTGGTTCAGGCGGAGCGGATCGTCGATCTGGCCAGCCAGGCCGGCGCCACGCAGCGGACCCCTGACCTGTCGCAGGAGATGCAGACCGCTCTCGGGCAAGCTCGCAACTACAACAGGCGGTCCCGCGATCGCTCGACGACCGACTACGCCGGACGGGCCGTCGCGCTGGCGAGCGAGTCCCTCCAGATCATCCGCCGGCAGAACGAGGCCGCTGAGCTCGAACGCCAGATTGCGGCCCGCAAGGCCGAGATGGCAGCCCTCGAGAAGCGTGCCAGCGCGGCCGAGCAGCAGGCGACTGCGGCGCAGCAGCAGGCCGAGGCGGCTCGGCAGCAGGCGGCGGCCTCGCAGCAGCAGGCGATGACCGCCCAGCAGCAGCTCGACCTCGCGACCCAGCAGAAGGCGGAGGCCGCCGCGGCGATCACTGCGGCGCAGGCGGAGCTGACGCGTCTCGCCGACGAAAAGACCCGCCTCGAGCAGTCGGTGGCCGAGGAGTCGGCCCGGGCGGAGAAGCTCAAGCAGGAGAAGGAGGAGCTGTCCTCCCGCCTGCAGGGCGCCCTGTCGCGGGTCGCCGAGACCACCAGCACGGCGCGCGGGCTGATCGTGAACCTGCCGGACATCCTGTTCGACCTCAATCAGGCGACGCTCAAGCCGGGCGCCCGTGAGGTGATCGCCAAGCTGTCGGGCATCCTGCTCATGATGCCCGAGCTCAACCTGCGCATCGAGGGCCACACCGACTCGACCGGGTCTCGAGAGTACAACCAGACCCTGTCCGAGAAGCGCGCCCTTTCGGTGCAGGACTTTCTCATGTCCCAAGGCATCGACTCCAAGCGCATCACAGCTGTCGGCTACGGCTGGGACCGCCCCGTCGCCGACAACTCGACCGCCGAAGGTCGGAGCAAGAACCGCCGGGTCGAGATCGTGATCGGCGAGGGCACGATCCAGGAGGCGCCCGCGCCGGCGAAGTGACCCGTCCGTAGACACCCATCGTCAACATTGCGAGCGGGGCCGCGAGGCCCCGCTCG
>CAZQYU010000186.1:0-6592 GCA_964597585.1 uncultured Thermoanaerobaculia bacterium | reverse complement strand
ACTTCTTCGGCGGCCGCAAGGACCTCCAACGGCGCGAGCTGCGGGTCCTCCACTCGCTCAGCTTCATCGACGACCCGACGCGGGCGATCCGGGCGGTCCGCTACGCCCGCCGGCTCGGCTTCACCATCTCGCCCGACACCCGCGACCTGATCGCCACGGCGATTCGCGAGGGCGTGTTCGAACGGCTCAGCGGACAACGGCTGGCGCGCGAGCTGGAGCTGCTGCTCGCCGAACCGCACCCCGCTCAGTCGCTCGCCCTGCTCGCCGAGCTCGGGCTGCTCAGCGCGATTTCGAACGATCTTCGCTGGGGACAGGACCTGGCGGCCTTCACCCTCGAGCTCGAGGGCCAGCTCGCGTGGTATGTCGTCGAAGGGCTGGGGCCCGCACCCGAGGGGTGGCGTCTCTTCCTCGGCGCCCTCGTTCTCGATGACGGGCCCGCCGCCGCCACCCGTGTGGCGGAGCGGCTGCAGCTCGCGGGGGAGGCCGCACGCAGCTTCAGTACTCTCCCCGCCGAGATCGACGCCATGCGCCGTGCGGCCGATCTCGAGCCGCGCTCGGCACGGGTACGGGCGGTGGAGGATGGCTCGGCCGAGGCCCAGCTGCTGGCCATGACCGGGCTCGGGCTCGATGCCCGGCGACGGCTGGCGGATGCCGTAGCGGCGGCGATGCGGATCCGCCAGCCGGTCCGAGGAATGGCTCTTCGCGCCGCGGGCGTACCCGAGGGTCCGTGGCTGGGTGAGGCGTTGCGCGCGACCCGCGACGCCCTGATCGACGGGATGATCGACGAGACCCAAGCCTTTGCCCACGCCGTCGAGCTGGCGCGCCACAGGATGGCCGCGCGTCCCGGGAGCGGCCGATGATCGCCGTCTTCCTGGCGCTCGCGCTGCAGGTCGTCTCTCCGGTGCCCGCAGCCAGCCCGACCCCCGTGGCGACACCGACTCCCGAGCCCGCACCGACGCCGGAGACGGCGCCGATCCCGGTGGTCGAGCGTACCGTCACCCTGCGCGACCGTGCGGTGCGGGTGAGCCTGTTCTCCGACCGCGTTGCGGTGGTCAGCATCCGCGATCGCGGGATCCAGGTCTGGGTCGGGCGCCTGACCCTCGACGAGCCCGTCTACATGGCCTACCTCATCGCGGTGCAGCGCGACGCCGCCGCCCTCGCCGAGGAGCGCGGGCAGCTTCAGGACGAAGCCCAGTCGGTCGGCGCGACCGCCGTCATCGACCTGCACGTCGGTGACGCCGGACGACGGCGGATCGCCTACTCGCCGGTGGCAGTGCTCGACCTCGCGATGGGCCGACTGGTCAGAACCCTCGACGACATCCAGAGCACGGTGCTCGAGGCCGACCCCGCCCAGGAGGCGCTGCGCAACTGGGAGCCAAAGCTGGGCGAGGTCGTGGAGCTGCTCAACGGCCGCCTCGCCGAGATCACCGACGTGCGCGAGGACGGGAGCCTCGTGATCGAGCATCTCGAGACGCCCATGATCGAGGTAGTGCCCGCGGCCAGCCGGACCGACGTCATCCTGCGCGTGGTGCGGGAGCGGCGGTGAGGGTCACGGGCGGTCGGTGGCGCTCACGCCCGCTCAAGGGCCCGACCCGCGCCATGCCGCTGCGACCGACCCCGGACGCCATGCGGGAGAGAGCCTTCGCGGTGCTCGGCAACCGCGTCACCGGTGCGCGGGTGCTCGACCTGTACGCCGGAACGGGCGCGGTCGGTATCGAGGCGCTGTCGCGCGGGGCGGCACGGGCGGTGTTCGTCGAGCGCCACCCTGCAGCGTCCCGCCTGGTCGAGGCCAACCTCGCCCGGATCGGCGCCACTTCCGGCGAGGCGGTCGTGCTGACGCGGTCCGCGCATGCGGCGGTCGTGGCGCTTGCCCATCGCGGCGAACTTTTCGACCTGGTGTGGGCGGACCCCCCCTTCGAGACCTGGCGGGAGGGTCTCGAGGCGGTCGAGGCCGCGGTCGCTGCGGGGCTCCTCGCGGAGGGCGGCGTAGCCTGCCTGGAGTGCCCCGAGCGCGCCGATGTTGCCGGCCTGACCTGTCTCGAGGTGGTGCGCGACCTGGGCGGTGGCGCGTCCCGGGTCGTCCTGATCGCGCCGCGTCACGGTACCGAGGATTAACCCGACCCGCCACGGGGGTTCCTCATGGAGCCCGGCGTGCGGAACGGCCGTGGGCGCAGATCCGTACAAGGGACCGACGGAGAGGAGAACGTCACATGAGGATGAGCGCATGACCACGGAGCGGCGCAGGTGAACTCGATCAGCCCGGGGGTGCTGGCCTCCCTCGAAGAGTTGCGCGACTCCGTTCTGCGGGTGTTCCGCGGTCGTCCCGAGCTGGTCGAGGCGCTGATCGCCTCGCTTCTCGCGCGGGGCCACGTGCTGCTCGAGGACGTGCCCGGCGTTGGCAAGACGACGCTCGCCCAGGCCCTTGCGCGTTCGCTGCAGCTCGACTTCCACCGCATCCAGTTCACCTCCGACACGCTGCCGTCGGACATCATCGGGATCTCGGTCTTCCGGCAGGCCACTGGCGGGTTCGAGTTCGTGCCCGGACCGCTCTTCGCGCACGTCGTGCTCGCCGACGAGATCAACCGTGCCACCCCGCGCACCCAGTCGGCGCTGCTCGAGGCGATGAGCGAGCACGCGGTCACCGTCGAGCGCACACGGCATCTGCTGGCGGAGCCGTTCCTGGTGGTCGCCACCCAGAATCCGGTCGAGTCCACCGGAACCTATCCGCTGCCCGAATCGCAGCTCGACCGCTTCCTGATGCGACTGTCGATGGGCTACCCGCCGCGCGAGGCCGAGCTGGCGCTGCTGCGCGCTGGAACCGTCGAGCCGGAGCTCGAGCAGCTCGTCCCGGTGCTCGATGCGGCCGACGTGATCGAGATGCAGCGCCAGGTCCGCGAGGTCCACGTCGCCGAGTCGCTCACCGAGTACGTGCTCGCGGTCGCCGAGCACTCGCGTCGCCATGACGCGCTGGCGCTCGGCATCTCGACCCGCGGGGCGCTGGCCTGGCACCGGTCAGCCCAGGCCCTCGCGCTGGTCCGCGGCCGCGGCTTCGCGACTGCAGACGACCTCCACGAAATCGCGGAGCCGGTGCTGGCCCACCGCATCCTGCTCGCCGACCCGCTCGTCGGCGACGGCTGGGAGCGCAGCCGGCGGGAGCGGGCCGTGGTGCGGATGCTGCTCGACGAGGTGCCGGTCCCGCGATGAGCCCGGACGTCGTGGCCGCCGAGCCGGGCGCGCCTCCCGGCGGTGCCATGCTCCGAAAATGGCGGGATCGCTTTCCCGGCTTCGGCCTTCGGCTCACCAGCTGGGGCGGGATCTTCCTCGCCGTGCTGCTCGTGGTGGGCCTCGCCGCGGTCAACACCGGCAACAACTCCCTCATCATGGTGCTCGGCCTCGCCCTTGGCAGCTACGTCGTGTCCGGAGCGTGGTCGCGCCAGGTCCTCGGCGCGGTGACGATCCGGTTGGATCGGCCCCGCGAGCTCTTCGCCGGCCGTCCGGCCGTGCTCGACGTGACCTTGACCAACCATTCGCGCCTTCCGGCCTACGGGCTGGTGCTCCGCGACGGACACCGGCGCGCAGTGCTGGTGGAAGGCCTCCTGCCGGGCCGTTCGCAGCGTCGCCGCAGCATTGAGGTGGTTCTGCCACGGCGCGGCTGGACCGCCCTCGGCCCGTGGCGCCTCGAGGTCCTCCTCCCGCTCGGCTTCTTCCTCAAGTCCAAGCGCGCAGCCGCAGAAGAGCGGGTGCTGGTCTACCCGCGCCTGCTCCCCGCAGCTCAGGCGCACAGGACGGCGGCCCCGGGCGGGGCCGACGCGGCCCAGGAGCGGGACCACGGGCGCGAGGGCGACGTCACCCAGCTGCGCGGCTACCAGCCCGGCGACGAGCGCCGCCAGATTCACTGGAAACAGACCGCGCGCCAGCAGCGGCTGATCGTCACCGAGCGCCAGCGCCGACGCGAGGGCGCGGTCTATCTCGTGCTCGACCCACGGCTCGCCCACCTCGACGACGCGGCGGCCCTCGAACGCTTCGAGCGGGCGGTCAGCGCGGTCGCGACCGTCGCGGTCGAGCGGATCGGACGCCGAGAACCGGTCGGGCTGGTGCTCGGGCGCCTGGTCGTGGCGCCGGTGGCCGCACCAGAGCACGGCGCCGCGCTGCTGGTGCCGCTGGCGGAGGTCCGTCCACAGCCTGCGGATGCCCCTCCGCCCCGGGTGCCGCGCGGTGCGGCGTGGACCGGGTTCAGGAGCGGGGAGGCAGCGTGACCGCCGACCGCCGCCTGCTCGGCCTCGTGCTCGCCTGGGCGATCCTGCCGCTGCCGTTCACCGGGATGACCCTGCTCCCGTTCTGGCTGGTGACCGCCGCAGCCGCAGCATGGCTGGTGCTGCTTCCGAACCGGACGCTGGGCCTGCCCAACTGGGTGCAGAACCTGGCCGCGGTCATCATCCTGATCGTGGTCGCCGCCGCGGGCGGCTTCCGGGTCGGGCCGTTGCGGCCTCTCGGGCACCTGCTCCTGCTGCTGGCGACGGTCCAGGTGCTGCTCGTCGCCGACCGGAAGGCCTTCGTGCGCGCGCTGCCGACGGTCGCGCTCCTGTGGCTGATCTCGGTGGCGTCGTCGACCCATATCGCCCTGCTCGGCTATCTGATCGTGTCGGCCGGGATCGCCTGGTGGGTGGGCATGCGGGTCCTGCTCAGCGGCTTGCCGGGCACGGCGGGAGCACGCACCGTACCGCGGCCCTTCCACGCCGCCGCCGCAGCCGCCCTCGCCTGTGCGCTCGCGGTGCCTGTGTTCCTGGCGATGCCGCGACTGCGCTCGCCGTGGATCGCGGGCGCCGGGGGATCGCGCTCGGTGACCGGATTTTCGACCGCGGTCGAGCTCGGCAGCGTGGGCGCGATCCACGAGTCGCGCGAGGTCAGTCTCGTGCTCACCGCTGCAGAGGGACGGCGCGTCCAGGCACGCTGGACGCGACTGCGGGCGACCGCGTTCGACCTCCTGCGGACGGGATCGTGGGCCCCGCGCCGAAGAGGCGTCAAGCGACCGGAGCTCCACGGCGACCTCGTCTGGCTCGCGGGCGACCGCGACGGCCTGTCGGGCACCGACGAGCTCACCATCGAGATCCTGCGCCCCGAGCGCTACCTCTTTCTGCCCGAGGACACCGTCGCCGTGCGCTCGCCGACCGACGTTCGGCTGGATCCGGCGGGCGGATTGATGCTGCGCAGCCGCTGGCAGGGCCCGCTGAGCTACCAGGTGTGGGTGGCGAAGGAGCCGGTGGCACTGATGGCGCCGCCAACACCCCGCGACCGCTATCTGCCGCGTCGCAACCCGGGCGTCGCGGCGCTGGCGCGCGAGATCGCGGGCTCGGCTGCCGGCGCACGTGAACGCGCCGAGGCCGTGGTCAACTACCTCCAGGCCAACTACAGCTACTCCCTCGACGTCTCCGCCGGACGCTGGGAGGCGGATCCGGTGGGCTGGTTCCTACTCGTCGGCCGCGCCGGACACTGCGAGTACTTCGCCGGCTCGATGGTCGTGCTGCTGCGCACCCTCGGCGTGCCCGCACGGATGGTCGGCGGCTACAGCGGCGGCACGGCATCGCCCTCCGGGCGTGAGGTGCTCGTGCGCCAGGCCAACGCCCACACCTGGGTCGAGGTCTGGCTCGGCCAGCGTGAGGGCTGGGTGAGCTTCGACCCGACGCCTTCGGTGGGCATCCCGTCGCTCGACGTGCCGAGCCGCGCGGACCGCCTCCGACAGACCTGGGACTGGGCCCTGATGACCTGGGACCGCCATGTCCTGACCTTCGGGCTGAGCGACCAGGTCGAGCTGGTCGCGAGCTCTCTCGGCGGGGCGCTCGGTCTCGCGAGATCGCCCCGTCTTCCGCTCTGGCTCGGGGCCACGGCGCTGATCGCCGCGATGCTGACACTGTTCGGGCGTCGCCGAGCGCACGCCCGCCCGCCGTTCCGCAGCCGGGGGCCGGCCGCCGCGGCCGTCGGGCGCCTGGCGCGACGGCTCGAGCGCGGCGGTGAGACGGTCCCGGCGGGCGCGACGTTGGGGCGTATCGGCGTTTCAGCGGCGCGGCGATGGCCCGAGGCCGCCGGTCCCATCGCGCGCCTCGTCCGGCTCGCCGACGAGGAGCTGTTCGCCCCGGGTTGCGACACGACACACGCACGGGACGCACGCGAGGCATGGCGGGAGGTGCACCGCGCGCTGTCCGCGCCGCGCTGAGCGCGGCGCCCTTGTTCCCTCGCCGCCGTGGCCCTATGATGAGGATGATGCCGCGCGTTTCAAGTCTGGTTCTCTGCGCGACGCTCGCGTTTGCCACGGCCCTCCCGGCGGCCGCAGGCGAGGTCATCCTGCTCCACCTCGAGGACACCATCCAGCCGGTCTCCCAGCGCTACATCGAGCGCGGCCTCGCCGAGGCCGCCCGCCGAGACGCCGTTCTGCTGGTCCTCCAGCTCGACACGCCCGGCGGGCTTATCGACTCCACCCGGAAGATCACCTCCGCCATCACGGGCTCGCCGGTGCCGGTGGCGGTGTTCGTCGCTCCCGGTGGGGCGCGGGCGGCGTCGGCCGGCTTCTTCATCCTGATCTCCGCCGATGTCGCGG
>CAZQYU010000185.1:0-6603 GCA_964597585.1 uncultured Thermoanaerobaculia bacterium | reverse complement strand
CGGAGGCGGAGATGAGGATCGTCGTCTCGGGTGCGAGCGGCATGATCGGAACCCAGTTGACGCGCCGACTCGTGGACAAGGGTCACGAGGTGAAACGCCTGGTACGGGGACGCAGCGCCGTTGCCGGCGACGAGCTCGCCTGGGACCCCGGAGCTGGCAAGCTCGATCCCGGCCACCTCGCCGGAGTCGACGCGGTCGTCAACCTGAACGGCCGCAACATCGGCGGCGGAAGGTGGACCGCGAGCACCAAGCACGAGTTGTGGTCGAGCCGAAGCGAGCCCACCCGCGTGCTCGCCGACGCCATCCGCAACGCCGAGCCGCCACCGAGGGTGCTGGTCAACGCATCGGCGACCGGCTACTACGGCGACCGCGGCGACGAGGTGCTCGACGAAACTGCCGGGCGTGGTTCGGGCTTCCTGGCCGATCTCTGCGCCGCCTGGGAGACCGAGGCAGAGGAGGCCCGCTCCAAGCACACACGGGTCGTCTGCCTGCGCCTCGGCATGGTCGTCTCGGCGGACGGCGGCGCACTCGACCGCATGCTGCTGCCCTTCAAGCTCGGCCTCGGGGGGCCGATCGGTTCCGGACGGCAATGGTGGCCTTGGGTGGGAATCAATGACGCGGTCGGGGCCTTCCGGTTCGCCCTCGAGCACGCAGCTCTGGACGGCGCAGTCAACGTGGTCGCCCCCGACGCCACCCGCTGCCGCGAGTTCACCGCAGCGCTCGGGCGCGTGCTGCACCGGCCGGCGGCCCTGCCGGCGCCAGCGTTCGCGGTCCGGCTCGCCCTCGGCGACATGGCCGACGCCCTCCTCCTCGCCAGCACCCATGCCATACCGGCGGCGCTCAAGTCAGCGGGCTTCGAGTTCGCGACACCGAGCATCGAAGGCACCCTGCGGGACGCGTTGGGCCGATAGCCGCTCTCGATGCGCGCGAGCGAGTCTGTCAGGTCGTGAGGACGTTGCACGCTCCTGACCCGCTCACCCCGAGCCGCGTCCATGCGGGATGGAAGAAAGTACAGAAAACCCGCATGGTCATCTCTCCAAGAACGCAAATCACTGCGAGACACTAGCTTCCGCCGTCAATCAGGGCTAGATTGATGGTATGCAACTCCGCTTCGCGGCCGCGCGGGGAGTCGGATCGCGGGCTGCGCCAGTGACCTCCCAGCGGGTGCCCCAGACGGGCACCGCGATACGGGTCGACGGCCGTCGGGTACGATGGTGGCCCCGACTGCCGAGGCGCCATCGGCAGCTCGGCTTCACCTTGGCCGAGGTGGCTGTGGTCTTGGCAATCATTGCGACTCTGAGTGCGATCTCCCTGCCGCATCTCGTCAGGGTGCTGAAGCAGACGCAGCAGGACGCGGCCGCCAACGACCTCCGCACCATCGAGCTTCTCATTCTCGACTACCAGCTCGAGACTGGCGCGCTGCCCGACAGCCTGGACCAGCTCGGCAGCAAGGTCCCGCTCGACCCGTGGGGCAACCCGTACCAGTACCTCCGCATCGCGGGTGCGGGCAACAAGGGCAAGGGCCATCGGAGAAAGGACCGGTTCTTGGTTCCGATCAACTCGGACTTCGACCTCTACAGCATGGGTAAGGACGGAAAGTCGTCGCCTCCCCTCACGGCCGAGCCGAGCCAAGATGACATCATCCGCGCCAACGACGGCAGCTACGTCGGCCTGGCTTCGGAGTACTGACCGTGGCTGGAGGAGCGGCCCGAAACGTCTTCCGCAGCCGACTCGCGCGCCGCGTCCTGCTGCTCTTCTTCGCCAGCGCCCTGGCGCCCGTGACCCTGATTGGCGTGCTTTCCTTCCGCCAGGTGGCCACGAACCTCCGAAAGCAGAGCGGCAGACGGATCCACCAGCAGGCCAAGGCCAGCGCGATGGGCATCGTGGAGCGGCTGCTCCTGCTCCAGGCCGACCTCGACCTGGCGGTGAGCCAGCTCCGGATCACCCCGTCCCCCGGCACGCCTCTGCCGACCGCTCTCTACTCGCAGCTGACGGCTCACTTCAGCGGCGTGGCCCTCGCCGATCCGACGGGACGGATCGACGCAACCCTTGTCGGCGAAATGGCCCCCCCGGAACCGCTCTCCGCCGCCGAGAGGGAGCACCTCGACGACGGCCACACGCTGATTCGCGCCCTGTCGACCAAGGGGCTCTTCTCACCGATCCTGCTCGCGCGCCGAGTGGATTCGCCGAGACTGGGAAACGCAGTGATCTGGGGCGTCGCCGACAGAGAGTTCCTGTGGGGCGTCGGCCCCAAAAACCCGCTGTCCCCGTCGCTCGAGCTCTGCGTCGTCGATGAGGCGGGCCACATGTTGCTCCGGTCCGTGGCGATGCCGGACGACTTTCCTAGCATCCTCGCTACGAACGCCGAGAAAAGTCTCGACCGCCGCTTCACCTGGACCGCGGAAGGCCACTCGTTCCTCGCCGGGTTCTGGCCCATCTCGATGCGTACCAACTACCTGACCCCTGCGTGGACGGTGGTGGTCAGCGAGGACCTTCGCCTCGCCATGCAGCCCGTCGAGGACTTTCGCACGACGTTTCCGCTGGTCCTCCTCCTCTCGCTGTGGCTCGTGCTGCTCTTCAGCCTGATCCAGATCCGCCGCTCCCTGGGCCCGCTCCAGGACCTCAGCGAGGCAACCTCTCGGATCGCCGCCGGCGACTTCGAGAGCCGCGTCGCCATCGCCTCGGGCGACGAGTTCGAGGAGCTCGGCGAGGATCTCAACCGGATGGCGGCCCGGCTGGGAGCCCAGTTCCGCAGCCTCTCCGCCCACGCCGCGATCGGACGCAGCGCGCTCGCCGGACCGAGCATCGCTGAGCTGGCGGCAAAGGCGCTCGACATCGTGCTCGACGCCTCCCCCTCGCTGTGTGTCGGCCTGGCGGTCGCGGACGCAGCGCTTCAGGACCGTGCGCAGGCATGGGTCATCCGACGTCTGCCAGAGTCCGGGCGGAACATCGCCGAGCGCGTGATCGACCTGACCGACCTCCCCGATCTCAAGGAGCTCCGCGAAGGGCGCGCCGTGGTCAGGAGCGGATCTCAAGCAGTCGAGACCGCGGCTGGACATCTGCTGGGCGAGGTCGCGCGTGAGCTCGAAGTCGTGCAATTGGTCCCGCTGATCGGGGACCAGCGTCTGCTCGGCGTGTTGGTCCTGGGGACCTCCACCGCCGCCGGGCTTCCCGACGATCTCCGCCAGTTCGCGTCCGACCTCGCCGACCAGCTCGCACTCGCGATCCAGAGCTCGAAGCTCCGAGGCGCCCTCGAGGTCGAGAGGCGTCGCCTCGGTCGCCTCGTGGAGCACCTGCCCGACGGCGTCCTACTGGTCGACAGCGAGCGCCGAATCGTCCTCGCCAATCGCGTTGCGCGCCATCTCCTGCCGGTACTGACGCCGGCTTCCGTCGGAGATCGGATCGACCGCCTGGGGGGCGCCGCACTCGAGCGACTGACTCCCGCCGGTCCGGGTCCGCGCCAGGAGGTCGTGATCGAGCATCCTCAGCGGCGGATCTTCACCGTGGCGACCGGAGAGATCGGCGCGCCTACGGAGTCCGCGTCCAAGGTCATCGTGGTGCGTGAGGTCACGCGTGAGCGCGAGATCGAAGATCAGATGCAGCGCCAGGAGCGCCTCGCGGCGGTCGGTCGGCTCGCGGCCGGCATTGCCCACGACTTCAACAACCTGCTGCAGGGAATCATCATGGCCGGCGAGGTCATCGCCGTGAACGCGACCCTGCCGGACCCGCTCCGGCGCATGGCCCGGGACGTCACCCTGGAGGGCCATCGCGGTGCTCAGCTCATCCGCCAGATCCTGGACTTCAGCCGCAAGGCTCCATCGGCGCACGAGCCGGTGGACCTCAACCCGTTGACGCGAGAGCTGATTCGACTGCTGAGGCGAACGATCCCGGAGAACATCGAGATCAACGTCGAGATCGACGACGGCGAGTACTACGTCCTGGCCGACGCCTCCCGAATTCAGCAGGTGATCACCAACCTCGCAGTGAACGCTCGCGACGCGATGCCCGGCGGCGGGAGGATCACGTTCCGGCTTTCCAACCTGGACACTGCGGGCGACCGCACCTCGCCCATTCCAGATCTCCCCACCGGCCGCTGGGTGCGACTCGACGTGATCGACACCGGCCCGGGCATTCCCGAGAACATCCGGCCGCAGGTCTTCGAGCCCTTCTTCTCCACCAAGCCCGCCGGCCAGGGGACCGGCCTTGGCCTCGCACAGGCCTATGGCATCGTGAGCGACCACAACGGCGTGATTCGGTTTACGAGCGGCGCCGACCGCGGGACCATCTTCACGATCGTCCTGCCACGAACCGAGTCCGGGACCACGCCTTCCGCCGTGCGCACAGAAGCGTCCACCGCTCCCAACCACGCCCGGATTCTCGTCGCAGAGGACAACATCGCCGTGCTTCGCGGCATCGAGGAAGGACTCCAAACGCTCGGATTCCGCGTCACGACGGCCCACGACGGTCGCGAGGCGCTCGCGACCTGGATCACCCACCGCCGCGAGTTCGACCTGGTGCTGACCGACACGGTCATGCCGGAGATGGACGGCATCGAGCTGTCGCGCGCACTGCTCGCAGACTCTCCGGAGGTTCCGATCGTGCTCATGAGCGGGTATCCGCTCGGACACACGGCCGACGAGCTGAACGTGCTCGGCGTCCGCGCCGTGCTGCCCAAGCCCTTCTCCCTCGAGGTCCTGAGTGAGACGCTCGCGAAGTTCCTTCCCGGGTCGGCCGAAGAACCGACCTAGGAGCCTGTAGGGCATAGGCCTCGGCGGGCTCGTAGCGTGTTGGAGGGTTTGCGTGGGCCTCTGCCCCACAGCCTCCTTTGATGCGCTGCGCGCATTGCTGGAGAGGGTGCAAGAAGACCCTGCCGTTGGGCGGACGGTTTCGCCACTCACTGATTGCTGGTATGACGCAGTCGGAAACCCGCCGGGGGGTCGGAGGTCGGGAGGATGCGGGGGCGGCGGGTCTGTGAGGGGAGGGGGGCGGAAAACCCAGCTACGTCGAGGACGGCGGCGCGCCGAAAAGACGGCAGATGCCTGCGCAGCGTGGCCCGCAGTCGCCCCGGAATGGGACCAACAGGCGAGCCTTCAGGTCCCATCCCGAGGCGTCGCGAGGGCCGCGGCCGTACCGTGGCAAGACGTGCTAGCGAGTGTCCTGCCTGGAAAGTCCCTTGTGCTTTTCGCGGAGCCAGCGTGGTTCCTGGCAAGGCGCGACGACGCAGGCGTAGCCCCGCTACTTCAAGGAGGAGCAACGCCGCCAGGGGCCGTGATGGCCCGCGAGGAGTGCTTTGGGAGTTTCCAGACAGGACACTAAACGATCCGTTCCCGGATCCGCGCCGAGAGGATGTCCATCAGCCACACGGTGCCGGCGATGAGCAGCACCAACGTCCCGACCTCGCCCCACTCCCCGAGATCGACCCGCGGCTTGAGAATGTAGCCGATGCCGCCGCCGCCCACGAAACCGATGATGGTGGACATGCGCACGTTGATGTCCCAGCGGTAGATCGTGAACGAGAGAAACGGCGGGATCACCTGCGGCACGACCCCGTAGCGCAGCACCTGCAGGGTGCTCGCGCCGGTCGCGGTGATCGCGTCCATCGGTCCCGTGTCGATGTTCTCGATCTGCTCCGAGTACAGCTTGGTCAGCGCCGCGACCGAGTGCACCCACAGCGCGAGCACTCCCGCGAAGGGCCCGATGCCAACCCACGAGATGAAGATCAACGCCCATACCAGGGGCTCGACCGCGCGCACGAAGTTCATCAGCGTGCGCATCACGGTGTAGGCGGTGCGGGAGATGAAGGAACCGCGGGTCAGGTTGCGCGCCGACGGAAAGGCCAGAACAAAGGCGATCGGGATCGCGAACGCAGTGGCCATGAAGGCGAGGAACACGGTCTGTACGAGCAACACCAGCCCCTCATGGAGAACACTCGAGGAGGGCTGGAGCAGCCCGCGAATGATGTCCGACGCCTTCGAGAACTTGGTCAGGAACGAGACCACGTCGAGCTCGGTGACCATCCACCCGGTGAAGAACGTGAGCTCGATGAAGACGGCAACGAACCAGCCCGAGATGCGCTGGGTCCAGGGCCGGTCGCGCTCGGCCTCGGGCGCGCCGCGGACGATCAGCCGCCCAGGCGAGGCGCCGATGGCCCGGTAGAACAGATTCCACAGCGTCGCCAGCACCAGGCTACCGGCCGCGGCCCAGGCGTAGTGGAGCAGGTCGAGGATCTGCTCGGCGGTGAGGATGAGCCCGGTCGGCCCGCGACGGCCGGAGAAGGCCAACACGAGGAACTCGACCATCAGCCACGCGGTCACGATCAGCGCCGCGTCCACCGCCACCGTCTTGAGGCGAGCGACGTTTTTCGGCCATCCGGTCAGACGGAGGTCGGTCTCGTTCCCGCGCGGCATGGCGCTCACCCTGCCAGCGAGGACGTCTCGGCGTCCTCGCCGTAGATCTCGCGGTAGGTTTCCGGGTCGAACTCGCGCGGCTCGCCCGACCACACCAGCCGACCGTCGCGCAGCGCGACCAGCCGCGTCGCGTAACGCGTCACCAGATCGAGGTCGTGCAGCGAGCACAGCACGGTGAGCCCCTCCTCGCGGTTGA
>CAZQYU010000184.1:0-6603 GCA_964597585.1 uncultured Thermoanaerobaculia bacterium | reverse complement strand
ATGCCGGGCTTCACCCTGCTCGGGCCCAAGATCATCCGCATGCCGTGGATCCTGATCTCGTCCTACCCCCATGAGATGGTCCACAACTGGTGGGGCAACTCGGTCTACGTCGACTACGCCTCCGGGAACTGGTGCGAGGGCCTGACCGCCTACATGGCAGATCACCTGTTCGCCGAACAACGCGGTGAGGGTGTCCTCTACCGCCGCGCGACGCTGCAGAAGTACGCCGACTTCGTTGCCTCGGGCGACGAGCCCGCGCTGGTCGACTTCCGCTCCCGCCACTCCGCCGCGTCGGAGGCGATCGGCTACGGCAAGAGTCTGATGGTGTTCCACATGCTGCGCCGAGCGGTGGGCGACGAGGCGTTCGTGACGGCGCTGGACCGATTCTGGCGCGCGCACCGCTTCCAGCGCGCCTCGTGGAGCGACCTCGCCGACGCGTTCAGCGCCTCAACCGGCCGCGACTGGGGCCCGTTCGTCACCGCCTGGACCGAGCGGGCGGGGGCGCCGCGGATCTCCCTCGGTGCGGTCTTCCTCCGTCGCAACCTGAGCGGTCCCGAGCCGTGGCAGGTCGAGGTCGAGCTCCATCAGACCCAGGAGGCGGACCCGTTCCCGGTCACGGTCCCTGTCGCGGTGACCCTCGAGGGTCGTGGCGAGCCGGTGCTCGGCTCGGCGGAGTCGTGCGGGCGCGACTGCCGCGTCGTGCTCGCGTGCCCTGCGCGACCGCTGAGGGTCGACGTTGACCCCGCCTTCGACGTCATGCGCCGGCTCGATCCGCTCGAGGTGCCGCCCGCCCTGTCGACCCTGTTCGGCGCCTCGGACCCGCTCTTTGTCCTGCCCGCCGCCGCTCCCGAGGCCGAGCGCGCGGCGTGGCGCTCACTCGCCGCCGCGTGGGCCGCGCCGAGCGCGCCGCGTTTCAAGGATGACAGCGACCTCGCGGCGCTGCCCGCCGGCCCGGCGTGGGTGCTCGGATCCGGCAATCGCTTCGCGACCGCGGTCGCCGGCGCGCTCGCCGACCAGGGCGTCACCCTCGGGCCCGACGCTCTCGAGGTGGCCGGGAAGCGCGTTCCGCGGACCGGCCGCTCGCTGGTGCTGGTCGCGCGCTCGGCGGACGACCCGGCGGCTGCGGTCGGTTGGGTGGCTGCCGACCCGGCGGCGGCGATCCCGGGGCTGGCGCGCAAGCTCCCCCACTACACCCGCTACGGCTGGCTCGCGTTCTCCGGCGACGAACCCGAGAACGTCGGCAAGGGGCTGTGGACACCGGTCGGATCGCCGCTGGTGCGCAACCTCGGCAAGGGCCCGCTGCCCGAGCTCGTTCTCCCCGCTCGCAAGCCGCTGGCCGAGCTGCCGCCGGCGTTCGACGGCGACGCCCTCGCGCGCACGGTCGCCGCGCTCGCGGCGCCCGAGATGGACGGGCGCGGGCTCGGCAGTGAGGGCCTCGCGCGGGCCACGGCCTGGGTCGAATCCCGCCTCGCCGAGGCCGGGCTCTCACCCTCGGGCGACAGCGGCTTCCGACAGAGCTGGCGCACCACGGCCGGGGAGCCGGCGCGCGAGATGGAGCTCACCAATCTGCTCGGCCGCATCCCCGGCGGCGATCCCACGCTCGCCGACCACCCGGTGCTGGTCACGGCCCACCTCGACCACCTCGGGCACGGCTGGCCGGACGTCCGCGCCGGCAACCTGGGCATGATCCATCCCGGCGCCGACGACAATGCCTCGGGGGTTGCCGTGCTGCTCGCGGTGGCCGGCGCCCTCGCGTCCCAGCCGCCGCGACCACGACCGGTGGTGTTTGCAGTGACCACCGGGGAGGAGGCCGGCCTGCTCGGCGCCCGTCACCTGCTCGACGGCCTCGCGCCGGCCAACCTACCCTCGGCGTGTGTCAACCTCGACACCGTCGGCCGGCTCGACGAGCGCACGATCCTGGTGCTCGACGCCGGCTCGGCGCGGGAGTGGCGTTACCTGTGGATGGGCGTCGCCGCCACCACCGGCGCGCCGATCGCGGTCGCCAGCGAGCGCCTCGACAGCTCCGACCAAGGCGCGTGCCTCGCGCTCGGGGTGCCGGCGGTGCAGCTCACGACAGGACCGACCGCCGACTACCACCGCCCGTCCGACACCGCGGAGAAGATCGACGCGGCCGGGCTCGCGACCGTCGCCGAGGCCGCAACGGAGGCGGTGGCCTATCTCGCCGAGCGACGCGAGCCGCTCACCGCGACCATCGACTCCGAGACGCCTCCGGGATCCACCGCACCGGCCCCGAGCAGCACCCGGCGGGCGAGCCTGGGCACGGTGCCGGACTTCGCGTTTCCGGGTCCCGGGGTACGGGTCGACCAGGTTCTGCCGGGGTCGCCAGCCGAGGCGGCGGGAATCCGTGCCGGCGACGTGGTGGTCGCCCTTGGCGGGCAGGCGGTGGACAACCTTCGCGCTTACTCCGAGGCGCTCAAGTCGCACGAGCCGGGCGAGAACGTCACGGTCGCGCTGCGTCGCGATGGCGCCGAGGTCACGGTGGAGGCAACCCTCGGCACAAGGTAGGCGTGGCGCTCGAATACCGGCCTGGTTCGGGCTGTTGTGGCGTATGAGGGCCCGCAGTCGGGACCGATGGGAGGCGGAGGATGCACGTTCAGTTCACCGACGGCGCGAGGAGCAAGATCCGAGAGTACCTGGAGGCGGCGCCCAACCAGCCGCAGGGCCTGCGCCTGGTCGCGATGCGGCAGGGGCGGCGCAACTTCCGCTACGACTTCACGCTGGTGCTCGAGGGCGAGACCTACGTCGACGACATTGTCGAGGACGGCGGCGACTTCCGCCTCTTCCTCGACCCTCAGAGCGCCGAGTGGCTCGACGGGACCACCGTCGACTTCGTGTCCGATCTCTCGGGTTCCGGATTCAAGATCGACAACCCGAACTCGACGGCCGCCTGGGACGATCCAATCGCCGAGCACGTCCAGCGCGTTCTCGATGAGCGCATCACGCCGACGGTGGCGAGCCACGGCGGCTGGGTCGATCTGGTCGCGGTCAAGGACGGCACCGCCTACATCGAAATGGGCGGTGGCTGCCAGGGCTGCGGTATGTCCCACGTGACCCTGAGCCAGGGCATCGAGGCGGCGATCCTGGACGGGGTTCCGGAGATCACCAAAGTGGTCGACGCCACCGACCACGCGGGTGGCTCGAACCCCTACTACTCGCGGTAGCCGGCCGGACCCGGATTGGGGGGCCGGGGTCGGGGGTCGGGACCCTGATCCCGTTCCTGCCGCCCGATCCGCTCCGCGCGTAAGCCGGACTTTGAATCACCACGATCCGAACCGGGACCGGGGCCACGCCGCGAACGGGCATGGGCTCCTTGGTGTCTTTGTGTCCTGGTGGTGAGAAGACGCAGCAAGCAAGACGTCTCGACCCGGGGCGCCCACCGCGTTCGAGCGAACACGTCTCGTGTCTCGCCCTTTGCGTCTTGCCTCCCGAGCGCTCAGTGCTCCCCGTCCTCACGGCCGGTGGGGCGGCGCGGCGGCAGCACCGGGCCGAGGTCGAGCTGCCACACGCCGCCGCCGCGGGTGGCGACGTAGAGCGTCGAGCTCGCTCCGTCGAGCACGATCCGACTCACCGACGGGTTGAGCAGTCCGGCGTCGATCTCGCGCCAGAAACGGCCCCGGTTGAGGGTGCGCCGAACCCCGTCGTGCTCGAAGCCGAGCAGCAGGCGCTGCGGCCACAAGGGATCGACCACCAGCCCGGCGATCGAAGGACCGCAGACCTCGTGTGGTTCCATTGGCGGCTGTCCTTGATGACACTCCAGGTTGAGCCGGCCGGAGGCGTCCTTCCAGGTCCGGCCGTCGTTGCGGGTGATCAAGATCCGCCCTCCCCCGCAGACGTAGTAGCCGCCGAGACGAGACCTGTCGAAGGCAACGGCGTCCGTCGGCGGGGACGCTGGTCGATGGAGCTCGTGCCACGTCATGCCGTCGTCGCGGCTCTCGAACAGATGTTGGCCGCCGACGAGAAGGTGACCGCTGTCGTAAGGATCGAGCGCGACAAAGCGCCCCGCGTCTTCGACCGCGGTCTCCCAGCTTTCGCCCCCGTCGTGAGTGACCTTCACGCTGTCGGCCCCGTCCGCGAGCGCCCGGGCGGCGACCCAGAGAGTCTCGGGGTCGCGGACGTCGACGGCGAGGTCGAGTATCTCGGCACTCAGCCCGAGCGGTGCCACCGATGCCCACGACGTGCCGCCGTCGGTGCTGCGCACGATCCCGGCCTCGCTGCCGCCCGCGTAAAGGACCGAGGGGTCGCTCGGTGCGGCGGTGATTGCGGACATCGCGAGATCGGGTCCGCGGGCTTCCCAGCGCCCGGTGGAGCGGTCGAAGCGCCTCAACCCGTGAGACATGGCTGCCCACAGTACGCCCATGGAGTCGAGCGCGAGCCCGCCGACCCACGACGCGCCGATACCCACCTGAGAGCGCTGCCAGGTGTGGCCGCCGTCGTCGCTGGCCCAGATCCCGCCCTGGTCGAGGGCGGCCCACAGCCGCTCCGGTACCGCCGAGCTGACCTCCACCGCCGACACCTTGCCGCGCGGGAAGTGCGACGCGAGCGGGGTGAACGCCGCCCCGTCGACCGACACCCACGGTCCGTCACCGGTCCACAGCACCGCCATGTCGCTGCCGTTGGCGGTCATCACGGTGAGCGCCGTCGCCGTTGCGCCGCGGGGCAGTCCGCGGGTCACGGTGGTCCAGTGGAGACCGCGATCGTCGGAGACCAGCAGGCGGCCGTCTGCGACCGCCGCAAAAGCCCGGCCGGCGTGTGACTGGGAGAACGCGACCCCGAAGATCGCGGTCTCCGGCTCGTAGGATGCGGGACCCACCCGGCGCCAAATCGCTCCGCCGTCAGTAGTTCGGAACAGCCCAAGATCCGGGATCGCAACCAACAGCACGCGCGGGTCGGTGGGGTCGGCCGCGATGGCCCGGGGTACGCCCTGATGATCGCCAAGGCCCAGCGACGTCCACGTGCCGCCAGTGTCGACGGAGCGGAAGAGGCCGTGGTCTGTGGCCGCATAAAGCATGGTCGGGTCGCTCGGGTCGAAGGCCAGGGCTCCGACCGTCGTGGCCTGCCCGAGCCCCCCGTCCACCGGACGCCAGGTGAGGCCACCGTCGTCGGAGCGGAAGAGGCCGTCGGCGGTGCCTGCCCAGGCGCGCTGCGGTGCCTGCGGATCGAAGATGGCGCTCCAGACCTCGATCGAGGGCAGTCGTTCTCCGAGCGGCACCCAGGTCGCGCCGCCGTCGTCAGAGCGGTAGCCGCCCGCACCGAGACTGCCGGCGAGCAGGATCTCCGGTCGATCGGGGTGGGCGGCCATTGCCACAACCGCCCCGCCCTCCGGGCCGATGGGGCGCCACTCGGCGGCGTCGGCCGGGGCGACGCAGGTCGCAAGCAGGAGTGCCGGCAGCACCACCGTGCACAGCCACCGCTGACTGATGAGGTGCAGGCTGTTCATGATCCGAGGGCCTCTCTCACCGTCCGCACGGAACCGTCGTAGGGTCCTGTACAGCTCGGGAACGCATCGGGTCGACGCGCTCCGCACCAGGGTAGCACCTTCACGGTCGCAGGGCTCGACAGGTGATGCTCCGCACCGGGGAGGTGCTGGGCGGCCCCGCGGCGGCGCTCAGGATCCGGCGCGACCTCGGTGCCAGTCGAGCAGGCAGCCGAGAAGCTGGCGTTCCGCGGTCAGGTTGAGCACGCGCGATCTCCGGCCGACGACGAGTAGATCGCCGGCGAGCAGCGCGAGGTCCTCAGCAGCCTCCGCGTCCGTCGTCGCTCCCGCGTGGGCGAGGCACGCGGCGGCGGCGATCTCAAACGCCGCGTCCTTCCCGGAGAGCGCTCGCGCCAGGCGCATGAGCGCGAGCACCTCGCCGGCGGCAGCCTCGGTGAGCGCGGTGCGGACCGCTGTGACCATCTCGGCCGCCCCGTTCGCGAGGGCGGCGAGCTCCGGCGTTTCGACATCGGGATCGGCGGCGCGCGCGATCGCCACGGTCCCGGGCAGACCGAGGCGCTGGCAGCGCGAGCGGATGGTCGGCAGGACCGCGTCGGGGTTTGCCGCCAGGAGCAGGAAGACACAGTGCGGGGGCGGCTCTTCGAGGGTCTTCAGGAAGGCGTTGCCGGCGCTGTCGCCGAGCCCGGAGGCCTGCTCGGCGTCGGCGAACATCCATACCCGGCGGGCTCCCTCGTAGGGCCGGTTCCGGGCATCCTCGACGATGTCCCGCACGAGGCCTACCGTGATGTACTTCTTCTCGCGTCCGGTCGTGGCATCGCGGCCCCGAAACACGCCCATCACGTCCGGGTGGATCCCGGAACGCGCCCGCCGGCACGAGCCGCACTCGCACCACGGCCCAGTTCCCTGGGGGCAGGTCAGCAGCGCGGCGATCTCGACTGCGGCCAGCTCGCGCCCCATTGCCCGCGGTCCGACCAGAAGCAGCGCGTGGCCCAGCCGGTCGGCGGCCGCCGCCCGGGCGATCCGCTCGACCGCCGGCGCAACCAGATCCCGCCAGCGGTCCCAGTCGAGGTCGGCGTCGTCGAACCACACGGCGGGCCCGGTCACCACGGGAGGTCCTCCAGCGCCGCGACGACGCGGGCGAAGACGTC
>CAZQYU010000183.1:0-6614 GCA_964597585.1 uncultured Thermoanaerobaculia bacterium | reverse complement strand
GAGGATCATCGGTCCCTCCTCGGTCGGCACGGTGTCGAGGGTCTTCCAGTGGCGCATCACGGCGGGCAGATATACAGGTATCCGCGCCAGAACGCCAGGGGTCTGCCGGTAGGCTGTGTCTTGCGATGGACCGGCCTCACACCAGGAGAAGCCGCCTCGTCATGCAAAACGCCAGGAATCTCGGGCGGCGCAGCGCATCACAAGAGCTTCGGGGTGCCTGCCCCAGCCAGCTGGGGCCTGTGTCCCAGAAGCCTGCATCTCTCGCCACGGGCGAAGCGAGGGCCGCGGGGCGTTGGCAGATGTTGGCGTTCTCGGTGTCGAGTCGCCTTTGCGGCCCCCCCGTGGTCTCGTTGCTTTCAGTGTTCCCAGCCTGCGGTCTCATCAGCTGACGTGGCGAGGGACGAGAGAGGCCGTGAGCCGCCTCGTGAGGTGGTTACCTGAGGCCGAGTGTCCTGTTCGGGAGGCCCGATGTGCTTCTCGGAGAGCCACCGTGGTCCCTGGCAAGGCGCGACGACGCAGTCGTAGCCACGCGACTTCAAGGAGGAGCAACGCCGCCAGGGGCCACGCTGGCCTGCGAGAAGTGCACCGGGAACTGCTGAACAGGGCACTAGAGGTTGCCCCGACGCTCCTGCTCGCGCTCGAGGGACACGAACAGGGCCTTGAAGTTGCCGACCCCGAAGCCGCGGCTGCCGTGGCGCTCGATGACCTCGAAGAAGACCGTCGGGCGGTCCTGCAGCGGGTGGGTGAAGATCTGGAGGAGATAGCCGTCCTCGTCGCGGTCGACCAGGATGCCGAGGTCGCGCAGCTCGTCGATGTCCTCGTCGATCGGGCCGACGCGCTCGGCGAGCTCGTCGTAGTAGGTGTCGGGCACGCGCAGGAAGTCGATCTCGCGCTCCCGCAGCTCCCGCACGGTGGCGCAGATGTCGGCGGTGTTCATGGCGATGTGCTGAATGCCGGGGCCGTTGTACCAGTCCAGGTACTCGTCGATTTGCGACTTCTTCTTGCCCTCGGCAGGCTCGTTGATCGGCAGCTTGATCCGGCGGCCGTCCTCCATCACCTTGCTCATCAATGCCGAGTACTCGGTGCTGATGTCTTCGTCGGAGAAGTGGGCGAGCTGGGTGAAGCCCATCACCCGCTCGAACCACTGAACCCAGTAGTCCATCTCGCCGAGGTGGACGTTGGTGACCATGTGGTCGATGGCGACGAGCCCTGTGGGTGCCGTGCCGACGGCGTCGAGTGATTGGTAGCCAGGTGCGAACACCCCGCCGTAGCCGGAGCGCTCGACGAGCTTGATGACGGTGTCGCCGGCGTACTTGATGATGCCGGTCTTGAGCATGCCGTCGGCGTCCTCAGCCGCTGTCGCCGGCTGGAGGATGGTCGCGCCGCGGTGCTTGACCTCGCGCATCGCCGCCTCGACGTCGGCGGTCGCGAGGGCCAGCACCCTGACGCCGTCGCCGTGGAGCTGGCAGTGTCGTGCGATCTCGTGGTCGGGCGCCAGCGCGCTCGTGAGGACGAGGCGGATCTTGCCCTGCTGCATGACGTAGGACGCCCGGTCCCGGCAGCCGGTGTCGAGTCCCATCCGGGCGACCGGCGTGAAGCCGAACGCCTTGTCGTAGAAGTGCGCCGCCTGCTTGGCGTTGCCGACCCAGAGCTCGACGTGGTCGAATCCCTGCAGCCGGAGGAAGTCACTGGTGGTCATGGTGCGTCGCTCCCCCTGCGGTGTCCGCAACGTGTGAACGGTCGCACCGCGGTGCGGATTCCTTCCCGGGACGGAGGAGACGGCCGCCCGCAGCCCGTCGGCCACCGTGGCGATCCGGCGCTCACGGGATTTCTGAGGTCCGCATGCGGGTACAAATCGGTACATACGTATGGAGCATCTTCGGGAGAGGTACCGGTTCGGCCCCTTCGAGTTCGATGCGTTCGCACTCGAGCTGAGCCGGGGCGGCGAGGTGATCGCGGCGCGCAACGCCGGCAATCCCTACGAGGCGATGACCTGCGCGGTCGAGCTCGGAGCGCTCCTGCTCGACCGGGGCAGGCTCGAGGACGCCAGGGCCCTGGCCGGCGACATCGAGGCCTTCGCCACCGCCCACCCGCCGGCGATGCTGCTGGCCGCGAGGCTTAGGGCCTGCTCCGGCGACCCCTCCGCCGTCAAGCTCGCCCGCCGCGCGCGGGAAGCGGCCGGCGGGTTGTGGACCGACCGGCAGGCGGAGATCCTGGCCTCTCTCGAACGCGGCGTCGCGGACGGCTGACACCTCTCGCCAGTCACGGAATCGTGAGGAGATGGTGACCTCGTCTTCATGACGGGGTCGCGCCTCGGCACACTCTGCGACGCAGATTCACTCACGATGTGTTGGGCACTCTCCCTCCTGTCCCTGGCGGCCGTACTGGCCGCACACGGGCTCTCCGCGACCGAGCCGCCGCGCCCCGACCTGGCGGTCGCCGGACTGGCCGCCGAGAGCCTCTGCGTGGGATTGGGCAACCAGGTCGTTGTCACCGTCTTGAATCGTGCGGCGAGTCCTGTAGTGGGAGAGTTCGACGTCTTGTTGACTGTTCAGCTTCCGGGACGCCCGCCGGCTCACTTCCGATCGACCGTGGAGACGCTCGACCCCGGCGCGAGAGTCGAGGTCAGGTTCGTTCGGATCGAGATCGTCGCTCCGGGCCAGGTCCTGCTCCGCGCCGAGGCCGAACCCGATCAGAGGGTCGACGACGAGCGTCGGGCCGACAACACGGCCGCCGCCCTGGTCCCCGCCGCCGGAGAGTGCGGGGGCCGCACCGCCGGACCGGGGACAGCCTTGACCGACGCCGCAGGGGACCCCGTTCGAGCGGTGTGGATCTGAGGAGCTCGAGGAGGACGCACGCCATGGGAAGACCACCGATCTCGTTGAGTGTCGCAGCCGCTTTGCCGGCGGCTGTCCCGCTCGTCGCCCAGTGTCCGACGACCCCGCCACCGACAGTCGAGCCTGCGCCGGGATGCCCGGGCGTCGTCAACCTGTCGTGGCACGTCGCCGGGATCCCCAGGGTCAACCGGGTGCTCTGGGAGCTCAAGCGGGACTCGGACCTCTCCTGGGTGCTCACCGGAACCGCGGTGCGGGTGAACTGAGATGCGCGCTCACGGCATACTCCGTCGTCTCGCCCTGGTCGTCCTCGTCTTCGGCGCGGTGCCCGCCGCCACCTCGGAGCTCTCGGTCTCGCCGCGCTGGGAGGCCGGCGGATGGATCGAGCGAGGGACGCCGATCGTGCTTGAGCTGAGCCGGGCGCCGGAGCCCGGCGAAGGCGAGATCAGGATCTTCCTCGGCACCCTGGACGTGACCGACCTGTTCCGGCTCGACGGCGTCGTGCTGCGGTCCGACCCTTCAGTGGCGTCCCTGCCCGGGGGCAGGCACGACCTGGTGGTGGAGCTGGCCACATCTCCCGAGGCGTGGCGGGAGATCGGCCGGTTCCCGATCGCGGTGCTTCACGCGGGAGGGTTCGAACGCGCCTCGGTCTCGCCCACCGTGCAGGTGGACGGCAACGGTCAGGCCGCCGAGGGGCACGATCCGGCCTCCAACGCCCCGCCCCGAGAGACCTTCTTCGACACTACGCTGCGGCTCGGTCTGCGTACCGATCACGAACGGGAGGGGCTGACCGTCACCTCCGAGGTCGAGATCCTCGGCGCCGCCCGGCGGGAGCAGGCGCTGCGCTTCGGTGAGCATGGCGAGGACGCGCCCAGGCTCGACCTCGCCCGGTACCAGGTCCGGCTCGAGACTCCGACCCTGGCCCTGGAGGCCGGGCACGTGACCATCGGCGCCCAGCCCCAGCTCATCGAAGGCTTCTCGAGCCGCGGTCTCTCCGCCGCGTGGCAGCCCGCCCGCTGGCTCAGGCTCGGCGCCGCGGGCGTCAACGGCACCAGCATCGTCGGTTGGGACAACCTGCTCGGCCTGTCGAGGTCCGAGCACCGCGTGCTGACCACCTCGGTCGGAGTCGAGATGATTCCTTCGCGCCCAGGCGGCTTCAGCCTCTCGGGCGCCTACGTGGACTCCTCGATCCTGCCGCTGGTCGGCTTCAACCAGGGGGCGGTGAGCGACGCCGAGACCAGCCAGGGCTGGGGCGTGAGGCTGCAGGCGAGCGACCTCGGCCAGCGTGTCCGGGTGGACCTGGGCTTCTCCGAAAGCACGTTCACCAACCCGGAGGACCCCCTGCTGTCACAGGGCACCGACCTCGTGCCGGTCGAGGAGGTCACCAAGAGCGCACGCTACGCGCGAGCCACCTTCGAGGCGCTGCGCGGAGTCAAGCTGGGCGCGTCGACCGAGCTCGATCTCTCACTCGGCTACCGTCACGAGCGGGTCGACCCGCTCTACAGGAGCCCGACCTCGTACACCCGTGCAGACTACGAGAGCAACCGCTACGAGGTGACCGGGTCATTGGGTCCCGTCGGCTTCAACGGCGCCATGAGCACGGGACGCGACAACCTCGACGACGTCCCGTCGATCCTGACCACCAAGACGCAAGACGCGGACGCGGGTCTCTCGGTGCCGCTGTCGCGCCTGTTCTCGCCGCACGGCTCCGCCACCGCGTGGTGGCCCAACCTGTCCCTCGGATACCGCCGGACACACCAGTTCGGTGTCGGTGTGCCGGTGGGCGGAGGCTTCTCGCCGTCGCACGTGCCCGACCAGCTCTCGACGAGCTCGAATGCGTCGCTCGATTGGCAGGGTGCCCGCTGGCGGGTGGGGTACCGGTGGAGCGAAAACGACCAGGACAACCGGCAACCCGGCCGGGAGAACGCCGACTTCCTGAGCAGGGCACACGCGCTGTCGCTCGGGCTGAGCCCGCACGACACCCTCGACCTCGGTGTGGAGGTCGCACTCGAGGAGGCAGAGAACATCGAGCGGGAGACCGTCGAGGACACGGTCCGACTGTCGGCGAACCTGCTCTGGCGGGCCGGCAGGGGCCACAGCTTCGACATCACGGTGTCCAGGACGGAGGTCGACAACGACGACCTCGGCAGCGAGCGGAGGGACCTCTCGGGAGACGCCACCTGGACGTGGCGCCTCGAGCTCGGGAGCCTCGCCGGTCACCCGATCGTAGGACGGATCTTCCTGCGCTACTCCAATCGACAGGCCTTCGCCTTCGACCCGATCTTCGGCCTCGACGACGATCGGATGCTGTGGACCGTGACGACGGGCGTCAACCTGTCGTGGGGATCGTGAGGTGCACATGCGACGCAACATCGCTCTGCTCGTTTTCGCCACTGCGGTCTCGCTGGCCCCGGCGACCGGCCGCGCCATCGACCGCCATCCCACCGGTGTCAACGTGGACTCACAGGGGGCGACCTCGGTCTTCATCACCTTCGGCAACCTGGTCAGCCAGCGCCCCGCCGAGTCCGAGTGGTGCGGCGAGCTCATTCCCGCCGATCCCGACATCGGTCTGAAGTGCGACCCCGACACGGTCTTCGGCCGTCTGCCGGCGCGCCTCGACCTGGCGACCCCGAGCGGGTCGTCCGGGCTCACCGACATCATGTCGATCCCGGCGTCGGTCGCCCGCCGCGCCTACCAGGCCGCACTCCGCGGCAAGGCATCCCAGTTCTTCTACGTCCGTCGCTTCGTGTCGCTGGTGGGCGGCCCCGACGAGTACGTGTTCGTGACCTGCCGGATGGCCACCGTGGGCGCCCGGACGCCCCTGTCGCTGACCAACGTCGTGGTGGCGGCCGACCTGTCCGCGCCGATCCTCTTTGTCCGTCCGGGAGGTGTGGTGCCGCCGGTCACGGCTCGCATCGACTACACCGGGACCGGCTGGCTGCGTGGTCGCTGGGAGGTGGCGATGCCCGGCGACGAGTCGCCCACGCCCTTCGACCTTCTGACGGAGGCGAGCCTTCCGGTCGAGGACCGTTCCCGGCAGCGGCGGTATCGGGAGTTGGAGCGTTTCCGCGTATTCCTCCCGCCGACCGGCTCCGTCACCCTTCCCGGGCCGAGCCCCGAGAGCCTGCCGACTGACGTCGAAGGGAGTTACCAGATCCTGCTCCGGATCGAGGCGGTGTCCGAGAAGGAAAGCGAGTCGAACCTGGGAGCCGCCGGCGCCGGAGAGGGACTCGTGTTCTCCGGTGCGGTGGCCGGCTTCCCGATGCCCACGCTGCGCTACGTCGTGGGGGGCGAGCGCAGCGACCTCGCCCTGGTCGGTGAGTTCGGCGCACTGGCGGCGATCGCTCCGGCGGAGGGCGCCGTGCTCGACGGCAGCCGGCCGGTGGGCTTCCTCTGGAGCGGGGACCGACGGGCCGCCAGCTACCTGCTCGAGGTCGAGGACGAACGGGGCGAGCGGGTGCTGGCGGCGATCGTGCGCGCCGGGACCTCGGCCTATGAGGCGCCTCCGTGGCTCGCGGAGCGGGCTCAAGGGTCGTTGAGCTGGAGAGTCTCGGGGATTGGCCCAGACGGCGACCCGATCGGGCGCAGCGCGTGGAGGACGTTCACGCTCAGGCGGGTCGAGTAGGCGGGCAGGCTATCCGCCGTTCGGGCGGCGCTCGTCGGGCGCCGTCAACCCGAGAGGGCGTGCTCCGCGCGGTCGGTGTCGCGGGCATTGAGGTAGACCACTGCGGTGTACCCGCCGCGGCCGTCGGTGAGACCCACCGCGGCCGAGAGGTTGAC
>CAZQYU010000182.1:0-6645 GCA_964597585.1 uncultured Thermoanaerobaculia bacterium | reverse complement strand
GGCGGTGGCGGCGAGCACGCCGGTGCGAGTGGGCGAGGTCTCCATCGATGAGGTGCCACTCCGATAGGCCGAGCCGCACAACAGTGGGCTCACCGGATCTCTGCCCAGGCTCAGCGTGCGGCGTCGAACGTCCGGTAGAGGTTATCGATCTTGTCCGCCGAGTCGACGCACACCGCGAGATCGTGGAGGAGGCCGTCCTCGAGGCGGTAGAACACGCCGTGCACGAACAGGCGCTGACCGCGCCGCCATGCCCGCTGCACGATGCCCGAGTGGCACACGTTATAGACCTGCTCGACGACGTTGAGCTGGCAGAACTGGTCGAGGCGCTCCTCGGAGTCCGAGATCGGGTCGAGGATGTCGCGGTGCTTGGCATAGAGGTCGCGCAGGTGGCGGAGCCAGTTGTCGATCAGGCCCCGGTCGGTGAGCTCCATCGCTGCATGGATACCGCCGCAGTGGTCGTGGCCGCAGACGATGATGTGCTCGACCTCGAGGACCTCGACCGCGTACTGGATCACCGACAGGCAGTTGAGATCTGTATGCACCACGACGTTGGCGATGTTGCGGTGAACGAAGACATTGCCCGGTTCCAGACCGACGATCTGGTTCGCGGGCACGCGGCTGTCCGAGCACCCGATCCACAGGTAATGGGGCTTCTGCTGGGCGACGAGCTTACGGAAGTAGTCCGGGTCGGCTGCGGTCATCTCAGACGCCCACGCACGGTTGTTGGCGAAAAGGGTGTCGATGGTATCCACGGCGCCCTCCGCTGTCGGGTGACGGGGAGTGTAGCGCCATCACCGCGACTGGGGAAGCGGAATGGCGCGCCGTATGATGGCGTCCGGGGGAGGTCATGAGCGCCACACGGGCGGACGACGGACGGCGGCGGCTCGCCGAGGTGACCTCGGAGGGCACGAGAATCGCCGCGGTGCGGCTCTCGGACGGCCGAGAGGCGCGGCTCGAGGGCCTGGACGGGGCGCGTCCGGGGGACCTGGTATTGGTCGAGGCCGGCCACGATGGGTACCGGGCGATCCCAGGAGTGGTCGCCGCGGCCGGTACCGTACGGGCGAGGATGCTGCGTCTGGCCGCCGCCCACGGTGTCGAGCCGCCGCACCCTCCAGCCGCCCTCGCCGAGGCGTCGGCGGCAGCGTCGAACCAGGACCTGGAGGCGCCCGGCCTCGCCGATCTGACCTCGGTGCCCTTCGTGACGGTCGACCCCGCCGACTCGCGCGACCTCGACCAGGCGCTGCACCTGGAGCGGGACGGGTCGGCGACCATCCTGCGTTACGCCCTCGCCGACGCCGCCCGGGTGGTGCGACCCCGGACAGCGCTGTTCGCCGAGGCGCTCGCGCGTGGCGCGAGCTTCTACCTGCCCGGGATCGGTCTGCCGATGCTGCCGCCGAGCCTGTCCGAGGGCTCCCTGTCGTTGCTGCCGCGGGGCCTGCGGCGGGCGCTGGTGTTCGAGCTCCGGCTCGACCGCGCGGGCGCAGCCGTCGCTGTCCGCATGCTGTGGGCTCGGGTCCGCAGCCGGGCGAAGCTGTCCTACCGCAGAGTGCAGCGTTTCTACGACGACCCAGCGGGCAGCGGCTGGCTCGACCGGCCGTGGCGGGCCAGCCTCGAGCTGCTCGCCGAGGTCGGCCGACTGCGGCTCGACGACTCTCGCCGCCGGCACGTCGTGCGGCCGCACCGCGACGAGCTGATGCTCGCCCCGGACGCCTCCGACCCGAGCCGGCTGCGGGCGACGGTGCGAGATCGACTGCCGGTGGAGTCCTTCAACGAGCAGGTCTCGGTGCTGGTCAACGTCGAGGGCGCGCGCATCCTGGTCGAGGCCCACGGGCGCGAACGGGTCGAGCCGATCTTCAAGGTCCACCCGGCACCGGCGCGGGCGGAGCTCGACCGGCTCGCCACGAGGCTTGCCGCGCTCGCCTCTGCACGGGGGCTCGATCCGGGCGTGTGGACGTGGCGGCGGGACGCCGAACCCCTCGCCGACTACCTGGCAAGGCTGCCCCGGCGGGGCAGGTCGGCCCGGATCGCCCGCGCCGTCGACCGCCAGGCGGTGCTCGTCAACCGTCCCGCGGTGTTCAGCGCCGAGCCCGGTCCCCACGCCGGTCTCGGGGCGCCCGCCTACGCCCGCTTTACCGCGCCGATGCGCGAGATCGTCGGCGTCTTCACCCACAAGGAGGCGCTCGAGCTGATCGGGGGCTCCGGGCCCGCCACCGCCGGCGACCTCGCCCTGCGCGACGCCGTGGTCGCAGCCGGTAATCGCGCTCGAGAGCTTCAGAAGACCCTTGAGCGGGCTGCCGACCGGATCGCTCTCGACACCGAGCTCACCCGCCGCGAGAGCGGAGGCGAGCCGCTCACCGGCACCGTGATGGGCATGACTGCGGACCGCCTCCACGTCCGCCTCGACGAGCCGCCGCTTGACGTCAAGGTGTATCTGAAAGACCTCGAAGCCGCGGACGGTCGCCGCTGGCGGGTCGACCCGCTCGAGGTCGAGGCGTCGTGCGACGGCGGCGCGACGGTGCTGCTCGGCGACCGCCTGCGGATCGGCGTCGCCGGCCTCGACCCCACGCGCGACCGCTGGCGGTTTTGCCTGATTGCCGGCTGAGGTCGCGGGTCAGCGTGCGGGCTCGACATCGAACGCGGCACGGCGGCCGGCGCCGAGAAGGGCCGTGCGGTCGTCGAGGATCACCCTCACCGGCATGGCCGCGACCAGCGGCCGCATCCGACCCTTGGCCAGGAAGCCTTCCAGGAAGGGACCGTCGACCAGTCGGGGCAGGATCTTGGGCGCGATGCCGCCGCCGACCCACACACCGCCGAGCGCCATGAGCTTGAGCGCGAGGTCGCCCGACTCGACGCCGTAGAGACGGACGAAGAGGTCGAGGGCGGTCGACGCGGTGGCCGAGCGTCCGGTGAGCGCCGCCTCGGTGACCGCCGCGGCGGGGTCGCCGGCCTCTCGCAGCCACTCCGGGGGCCCGCCCTGCTCGCGCTCGAACAGGAACTCGGCGATCGCCGCCAGGCCAGGTCCTGAGAGGAGGCGCTCCCAGCTGACGTGGTCGAAGCGGCGGCCGAGCGAGTCAAACAGCTCGATTTCGAGAGGGTTGCCGGGAGCAAAACCGGCGTGCCCACCCTCGCAGGCGAAGGGATGGTGGCGGGCGCCGTCCCAGTACAGCCCGGCCTCGCCGAGCCCGGTTCCGGCTGCGATGACGGCGGCATTGCCGTTTGCGTTGCCAGCGCCCCCCTGGAGCACGTGGATCTGGTCGTGCTCGAGCACACCGACCCCCCATGCAGTCGCCTCGAGGTCGTTGAGCAGGGCGACCTGGTCGAGGCCGAAGCGTTCGGCGACGGCATCGGCATCCACCACCCAGGGGAGGTTCGTGGTTCGGACCCGCCGGCCGCGGACGGGTCCGGCGAGACCGAAGGCCGCGCGCTTCGGTCGCCCGCCGACGTCGGACAGGAAGGCGGCCACAATCTCCTCGAGCCCGTCATGGTCTGCGCTCGGGTAGACGTGCTCAACGTCGAGACGGGGAGGGGCGTCGCCGTCGACCTCGAACAACGCGAGGCGGGCGTTGGTGCCTCCGATGTCGCCGCCGAGGACCTGCACTATGTGCCTCCGAGAGCGGACCGGACGGTGTCGAGGAGGCGGGCGAGCCCGGCTGCGGAGTCGTCGCCGAGGTCGACGCGCAGGGCGCGGCGGCCGCGCTCGGCAAGCACCTGAAGGTCGCCCAGCGCCTGTGCGCTGTGCACCACACCGAAGGTCGCGCGCATTCCGGGCAGGGCGAGGTCGTTGTGGTTGTCCGCGGTCACCGCGAGAAAGACGCCGGTGCCGGGGCCACCCTTGTAGGCCTGACCGGTGGAGTGGAGGAAGCGGGGTCCGAAGCCAACGCAGGTCGCGACCCGGCGGGCGTCGCGCACCAGGTGGCGAAGCTCGTCGAATGCCGTCGCGTGAGCGTCGTTCATCTCCAGCCAACCGAGCACGGCGAAGTAGTCGCCGGGCGCGAGCGCGGCGAGGTGGGCGCCGAGCACGGCGGGGACTGTAGGCTCCCCGGCGGCGGCCGCGAGGAGGCGTACGGCCCAAGCCTCGTCTGCAAAGAGGGTGAGGCCGTCCGCCGCGGCGAGCGGTGCAGTCTGGGGCAGCGACCCGGTGCGCTCGTAGGCGGCGGTGAGCTCGCGGGTCGCCACCTTGCTCGCCTCCACGTCGGGCTGGTCGAATGGGTTGATGCCGAGCACCGCGCCGGCGACCGCGGTGGCGATCTCCCAGCGCAGGAGCTCACCGCCGAGGTCGTAGACGTCGTCGAGGGCGATCCGGACCACCGGGTGCCCGGCCGCCGCGAGACGCTCGAGGGCGGCGTCTCGGACGGCGTCGGTCTCGCCGGCAAGGGCGAGCTCGACGAACAGACGGTCGTCGCCGTAGACCTCGGGCGGACCAAGGCGCTCGCCGGCGATCGGGATGATGGCGCGACCCTGCTTGCCGGTGGACTCGGCTACGAGCTGCTCGAGCCAGGCTCCGAGGTCGCCGATTCCGGGCGAGGCGATGAGGGTCAGCTTGTCGCGCCCGGCGCGGGCCGTGGCACCGAGCAGCAGACCGAGCGCGACCCCGGGGTTGTCGGCCGCCGCGACCTCGGGTCCCGAGGCCGCCGCCATCGCGGCGGCGCGGTCGAGCAGGCGCGCCACGTCCACCCCCATCATGGCCGCGGGGCCGATGCCGAAGTCCGACAGGGCGGAGAAGCGGCCGCCGATGGCGGGCTCGCCGTGGAGCACGGTGCGGAAGCCCCGTGCGCCGGCCTCGCGCTCGAGCTCGGAACCGGGGTCGGTGATCGCGACGAAACGCTTCGGCGCCTCCTCGTCGCCGACAGCGTCGGCGGCACGGGCGAGGAAGTGGCGCATGAACAGCTGCGGCTCGAGGGTCGTGCCGGACTTGGAGGCGACCACGAACAGGGTCCGTCCGAGGTCGAGGCCGGCCTCGACCGAGCGCACCTGGTCGGGGTCTGTGGAGTCGAGGATCGCGAGGAGGGGGCAGCCGGGCACGCGGCCGAAGGTCTGCGAGAAGACCTCCGGGGCGAGGCTCGAGCCGCCCATGCCGAGCAGGAGCACGTGGTCGAAGGAGCTGGCGTCGGCGGCGAGCTCTGCGAACCGGCCGAGTCGGCGGCGCTGTCGCTCGACAACGTCCAGCCACGCGAGCCAGCGCGACTCGTCGGCGCCGGTCCACAGGCTGGCGTCCCGCTCCCACAGGCGCCGGGTGCCGTCGGCCTCGGTCCAGCTCAGCTGCGCTCGCTCGAGCGCGCGCTCGAGTGCGGCCGGGAGGCTCGCTCGCATCCGCCGTGCGCGGCCGGCGAGGATCTCGGTACGGACCCCGCCGACGACTGCCATCAAACGGTCGTAGGCCTCGGCGAAGAGGCGGACGCCGTCGGCCAAGAGCTCGTCGGTCACCGTGTCAAGGGAGATCCCGACGGCCTCGAGCTCGGCCAGGGCCCGCTCGGCCTCGTCGAGACCCTCGTCGAGCACCGGGCGCACGATCCCGTGGTCGCGGAACGCCGCCAGCGTCGCCGGCGGGATGGTGTTGACGGTGTCGGGACCGATCAACTCCTCGACGTACTTGACGTCCCGGTAGGTCGGGTTCTTGGTGCTGGTGGAGGCCCACAGGAGCCGCTGGGCCCGGGCGCCGCGCTCGGCCAGGGCCTGCCAGCGAGGCCCAGAGAAGAGCTCGCGACCGGTGCGATAGGCGAGCTTGGCATTGGCGACCGCGGTGCGGCCGCGCAGGGCCTCGAGGTCGCTGCGTCGCGCGCTCTCGGCATGTCCTGCGAGCTCGTCGAGGCGGCGGTCGATGGCGGTGTCAATGCGGCTGACGAAGAAGCTCGCGACGCTCGCGACCCGGTCGAGCGCGCCGCCGCGCTCGGCGCGCGCCTCGAGCCCGGCGAGGTAGGCCTCGACGACCTCGGCGTAGGCGTGGCGCGAGAACAGCAGGGTGACGTTGACGTTGACCCCGGCGGCGATGAGGCGACGGATCGCCGGGACACCCTCCGGCGTGCCCGGGACCTTGATCATGACGTTGGGCGAGTCGAGGCGCGACCACAGGCGGAGCGCCTCGGCGACGGTGCCCTCGGTGTCGTGGGCGAGATGGGGGGAGACCTCCAGGCTGACAAACCCGTCCGAGCCGGCACTTGAGTCGTAGACCCCCCGCAGGACGGCCGCCGCCGCACGAATGTCGTCGACGGCGAGGTGCTCGTAGACCTCGACCGTGGCCGGCGCCGCGGCGCGCAGGATCTCCTCCATCTGCGGCCGGTAGTCGGCCGATCCGGCGATCGCCTTCTCGAAGATCGAGGGGTTCGAGGTCACGCCGCACAGGCCGTCGTCTCTCACCATCCGAGCGAGCTCGCCGTCGCGGAGCATCGAGCGCCGGATTTCGTCCAACCACACCGACTGGCCCTGGTCGTGGAGCTGCTGCAGAGGGTTCATCGCGTCGTGTCCTCCTCGTCGCGAGTCAGCCTACGGCGGCCGGTGCCGCGCTGTCCAGGCACCGGGCAACCGCTTCACACGACAACGGGCCGGCCCCGAGGGGCCGGCCCGCGTCTCAATAGAGTGCGTCGGGCTCAGTTGAGCCGGCGCAAGAGCAGGAACACGCCCGCGGCCGCGAGCAGGCCGGCGAGCACG
>CAZQYU010000181.1:0-6667 GCA_964597585.1 uncultured Thermoanaerobaculia bacterium | reverse complement strand
AGGTGTCGCCGGCGTAGAAGCCGAGCTGGTTGACGCTGAACTCGTCGTAGGGTTGAGAGTCATTGGAATAGGTGAAGTCGTACTGCTTCGCGTTGCCCGCGTAGAAGTCCGCCAGGCTGTTGAAGCGGTAGGCGCCGAAGGCCTGCTGGATGAACAGGTTTTTGAAGCTGAACAGCTCGTTGTGGGTGCCGAGCACGATCTCGTGGTCACCGACGAAGAATGTGAGGTCGTCGGTGATCTCGACGATGTCCTGGTCGAGCGAGTTCGCAGTCGAGTAGTCCTCGGAGCCGGCCTTGAAGTCGGCCGAGCTGTTGGTGAGGTTCTCGATCGTGATCGACGGGAAGGGTTCGCCGACGTACTTGCGGCGGTCCTTGATCGTCTGGTAGACCAGGCGGCCCTGGTTGAACATGCTGTCGCTGATCACGCTGTCGAGCTGGGCCACGGTCGAGTTGGTCTCGTCGTGGAAGGTGTAGGCGTAGTTCGGGAAGGGATAGGTGTAGGCCGACGGGTACAGGATCAGGTTGTCGGCGTTGACGTAGTTGTGGCGGAACGTGAGGTTGTGGGAGTCCGAGATGTTCCAGTCGAGGCGGCCGAAGTAGAGATCGCTGTCGACGGGCTTGGTGACCTGGCCGAAGCCGCCCGTCTCGTAGCCGTAGGTCGTGGCCAGGAAGCTGCTGAAGGCTTGCGCGTCGCTGAGCGCGGCGCAGTTCTGGTAGCAGTTGCCGGCGCTGCCGTCGAGGGACCAGCCGGAGGGCGAGTCCTTGCGTGAGAGCTCGGCGTTGACGAAGAAGAACAGCTTGTCCTTCATGACCGGACCGCCGAGGCGGAAGCCGTACTGCTTCTCCTTGAAGGTGCCGAGGGAGGGGAAGTCGTACGGACCCTTGCCCACGTAGCCATCGTCGAAGAAGTAGCCGAACACCGACCCGGCGAAGGTGTTCGAGCCGCTGCGGGTGACCAGGTTGATGCCGCCGCCGGAGAACATGCCCTGGCGGACGTCGTAGGGCGAGACCAGGAGCTGGAGCTCCTTGACCGCCTCGAGGCTGATCGGCTGGGTCGCGGCCTGGCCGCCGGGGGTGCCGGAGTCGGCGAGCCCGAACAGGTCGTTGTTGACCGCACCGTCGATCTGGATGTTGTTGTAGCGGTTGTTGCGGCCGGCGACGGAGAGCACCGTCTGGCCGTCGTTGATCGCGCCCGCGTTGAACAGCGGGTTGATCCGGGCGAGGTCGGTGAGGCTGCGCTCGATCTTGGGCAGCGACTCGACGAGCTGGACCGGCACGTTCGAGGTCGCGCCCATCTTGGTCGGGTTGATGAGCGGGTCGGACTGGGCGAAGACCTCGACCTCGCCGGTCGCGGCCTCGAGCCTGAGCTTGAGATCGAGGTTGGTGTCCTCACCGAGGCGGACAGCGACGTTACCCTGCTGCAGGGTCTGGAAGCTGGTTAGCGACGCCTCGACCTGGTACATGCCGGGACGCAGGTTGCGCAGGCGGAACCGGCCCTGGCCATCGGTGACCGAGGTGTACCGGGTACCCGTGTCGCTCAGCACCGCCACGATGGACACGCCGGGAAGCGCGTCCCCGTTCGGGTCGGTGACCACGCCGCTCAAAGCGCCCGTGGTCACGCCCTGGGCCCACACCGACCCCGCGGCCAGCGCGAGGGCCATGCCGACAAGCAGAACTCTCCTCAACAACATTGAAACCTCCCTCTGTGTTGCACCGGTCCGAAAGCGTCAGGCTGCACACGGCCGGTGCCGTGATGATAAACCGCAATCGCCCCCTCATCAAAAAGCCGCCGTAAAAAATCCATGAAGTCGGCCCAGCGCGGGCGCCCCGGGTCCGCGGCACGGTTCCCCGTCGCGGTCCTCCTGCGCCGCCACGACCGGCCTCCACTCGGTCTCACGGCGCGTCCTGTCTGCGCGCCGGGCGCTCGCCCACGACCACCGGGGCGAGGCTCCAGTTCGCATCGACACGCGGCGTCCACGCGCCGACGTGCTCGAGGTGTTCTGCGATCAGGTCGGTGATCGACCTGTCGATGGTGCGCGCCCGCTCGGCAGTCGCGAGATGGGGGAACCCACCGCCGCCGGCGGCGCGATAGCTGTTGACGGCGACCGTGAACACCCGATGGGGGTCGAGCGGACGCCCATTCCACACGATGTCGTGGACACGATGACCCTCGGGCCGGCGCGGATCGATCCCGTAGCTCAGACCCGCCATCGTGTCGACGTTGTACGGCGCCACACGCGGGTCCGAGAGGACCACGCAACCGTCGGGGGCGCAGTCGAGCCCGTCGTACCAGCGCGCGGCGTGCTCGAGGACGTCCGCGACGTCCGCCCCAGTCAACCGGACCACCACGAGCCCATTGTCGTAGACGTACAGCGATTCGACCCAGCGTCGGGTCACCGGCCCGGGATCGAGGGTCGGCGTGCGCGGGTCGAGCAGCGAGGCGAGCGAGAGCTCGGCGCCGGAAGCCGCGAGCTGGGTGGCGTGGATGAGGTCGACGGCGGCGCAGTCTGCGAGGCGGCAGCGGGCCACGTCGACCGCGGCCGAGGTCGTCGCCACCACCTGGTCGAGAGCCGCGACAACCCGGGCGTGGAGCGCGGCGAAGGCGTGCTCGAGATCCGGATCCGGCGGGACGTCGGCGGTGGTGAGGTTCTCGCCGTGCCACGCGACGCGCGTCCAACCGTCGGCCCCGCGCTCGAGCTCGAGGTCGATCCGGGTGACGAACCGCGCCCGCGAGCCGGGCTGGGCGACGATGACGCCATTGAGCTCGAAGGGTGCGATGTCACGGTGGGTGTGGCCGGTGAGGAGGACGTCGATACCGGGCACCGCCGCCAGGCGCCGGCCCCAGTTCTCGAGCTCGTCCGAAACGTCGCCGGTGCCCTCGAGCCCGGTATGAGCGAGGACGACCACGAGGTCGCAGCGTTCCGCGCCGCGCAGCCGCTCCACCCAGCGCCGCGCGGCGGCGTCCATGGGTTCGAATCGCAGGCCCTGGTAGTGCGCTGGGACCTCCCATCCCGGCACGTTCGGCGTGGTCAATCCGAGCACCCCGACACGGACCGGGCCCGCCGCGATGATCACGTACGGAGGGAACGCAGGCTCGCCGGTCGCGGTGTCGATCACGTTGGCGGACAAAAAGGGGAAGTTCGCCTCGCGCTCGGCGGTGCGCAGCGGAGGGAGCCCGAAGTTGAACTCGTGGTTGCCGACTGCCATCGCCTGATAGCCGATGCGCGACATCGCCTCGATCGTCGGGCTCGTCCCACCCCAGCGCACGTGCCCGTACTCCTCGAGCGGCGTGCCCTGGATGGAATCGCCCGAGTCGAGCAACAGCACCGGATCGTCGGTCGATTGACGGATGTCGCGAACCAACGTGGCGACCCTGGTGAGGGAGCCGCGCGCTGGATGCTGGTCGAGGTCATCAAACGCCAGCACCCGACCGTGGAGGTCCGAGGTGTGCAGCAGGATGACGTGCTGACGTGCCGGCTCAGCCGCAGAGAGAGACTGGAGCCCGGCAAGGACGACGGACGTCAGGCAAACGATCAGGCGACGTGGGGTAAGCACGAGCATCTCGGCTGCCGGCATTCTACCTCCGCCCGTCGTACACTGGCTCAGGTTTCGGGCAGTCTGTCCAGAGTCGACTCCCGCGATCGGTCCGGAGGTCGAGCCGGTGAGTTCTCAACCCGTTTCTCCTGCCAGACATCCGACCTCGTGTGGTGGCCGCCGGGGCCGCGGAATGCCGCTTCCCGGGCGGTGGTTGAGCGTGGCGGTGTCGATCCGCGAGGCTGCGCCGTGAGGCGCTTGCGACTGCTCACCGGCGGCGAGTCCCACGGTCCCGGAGTGACTGCGGTGCTCGAGGGCCTGCCGGCTGGCCTGCCCCTCGACCGGGCCGGCATCGACAGCTGGCTCGCGCGCCGTCAGCACGGCTTCGGTCGCGGCGGCAGGCAGCGTATCGAGCGCGACCGAGTCGAGGTCTCGGGCGGCCTGCGCAACGGCGTCACCCTCGGCTCCCCGTTGGTGCTCCAGATCGCCAATCTCGACTGGAAGAACTGGGCCGCCGTGATGGACCCGTGGGTGGTCGACCCCGAGGCTGCCGCCGCCCGCGCGGTGACTGCGCCCCGTCCCGGCCACGCCGATCTCGCCGGCGGTCTCGGCACCGACCAGCTCGATGACCTGCGTGACGTGCTCGAGCGCGCGTCGGCTCGGGAGACCGCGGCCCGGGTCGCGGCCGGTGCGGCGTGTGCCCAGTTGCTCGGACGCTATGGCATCGGCTTCCGCTCCGCCGTGCTCCAGCTCGGCCCCCACGTTGTCCTCAATGGTCCGCCAAGCTGGGTGGACCTCGCGGGCGTGCGTTCGGACTCGCCCCTGGTCACGCCCGACCCGGACCACGAGGACGTGCTGGTCGAGGCGGTGCGCCGTGCGCGCAACGACGGCGAGACTCTCGGCGGCGTGGTCGGCGCGGTGGTCCGGGGCCTCCCCCCGGGGCTCGGCTCCTACGTCCACTGGGACCGCAAGCTCGACGGCCGTGTGGTGCAGGCCCTGGTCGCGATCCCGTCGGTGAAAGCAGCCGCGATCGGCGCCGGTCTCGAGGTCGCTGCTGTGGTCGGATCCGAGGCCCACGACGCGATTCTCCCCGGCCCGCGCGGCCTCGACCGCCCGACCAACCGCGCGGGAGGCCTCGAGGGCGGCGTGACCAACGGCGCTGACCTCGTGGTGCGGGCTTACTTCAAGCCGATCGCCACGCTGCGCCGCGGCCTGCCGTCGGTCGACCTCGCGACCGGGGACGCGCGCACCACGACATGGGAGCGCTCCGACGTGACCGCGATCGGCGCCGCGCCGGTGATCGTGGAAGCTGTGCTCGCCCTGGTGCTCGCCGACGCCCTGCTCGAGAAGCTCGGTGGCGACGCCGTCACGGACCTCGACGCCGGGTGGCGCGCCTACTGCGGTCGGCTCTGCCGCTGGTGGCGCCCGGTGGAGACAGGGAATCAGAACCCACCCGGAGGCGATTGAGGTCTGGTGAGCTCGGGATACCGCCACCGCGGTCTCGCGGGCGGGAGGCAGACGCAGTGATCCGAGTCAAACGGGCGGCCAAGTACGGCTTTTGCTCCGGGGTACGGGTCGCCGACATCAAGGTCCGGCGCTTCGCGGGCTCCGGCCAGAGCGGTTCGATTCTCGGCCAGGTGGTCCACAACGAGCGCGTCGTCGCCGAGATGGAAGGGCTCGGGATGCGCACCGTCCACCAGCTCGAGGAGGTCGCCGAGCCGACCATTGTGTTCTCCGCCCACGGCGTGCCGCCGTCCTACCACCAGCGTGCTCGCGACCTCGGCCTCAAGATCCTCGACACCACCTGCAAGTTCGTCTATGACATCCACCGCGAGTCGCGCACGGCGCTCGACGCGGGCTGCCACCTGGTCTTCATCGGCGATCCCGAGCACCGCGAGGTGATCGGATACACCCACGACCTCGACCCGGCGAGCTACCACATCGTCTCCACGATGTCCGCGGCGCGTGCAGTGGACTGGGCGGTCTACCCGAAGATCAAGGTCTTCTACCAGACCACCCTCAACGCCGAGGAGTTCGACACCATCGTCCGCCACATCGAGACGGTCAACACCGCCACCACTCGCGCCGACACCATCTGCTATGCGACCAAGGAGAATCAGGAGGCGGCGCGTCAGCTGGCCGCCGATCCCGAGGTCGAGATGGTGCTCGTGATCGGCGGCAAGCGCTCCGCCAACACCCACCACCTGTGGGAGATCACGACGCGCCTCAAGCCGTCCCACCACATCCAGGGCCCAGACGACATTCGGTTCGAATGGCTCGAGGGCGTCTCCTGCGTGGGGATCACCGCCGGAGCATCGACCCCCGACACCCTGGTCCAGGAGGTCGAGGCGTTCGTGACCGGCTTTGCAGCCGAGCGCGCGGCAGCGGGCTGAATCACGAAGCCAGGAAGACCGATCGCAGGTTTTGCCCGCTTCCCAAGAGCGCCCCAGGGGCGGGCAGGAGAGCCGGTGCTGCGGATGTGATTCACAGGCATCGGTCGGCCGAATCCGGGGGACGGGCGGCGGGCTGCCGGCGGCGGGGTCGGGTTCGGCATTCCGGCCGGCGACGCCTTCATGTCCCGATCCCGGCTTCCCGCTGCCGGCCGCCCGCAGCCTGATCCCGGACCCGAACGCCGGGGCGGGAGTAGCTGGGCCGAGTGGGTATGGGGTCAAATCCGGGGCTCGGGCGGCGGGCAGCAGGCGGCCGGAACGGGATCGGGCTCCCGACCGCCACGGCCGCGCCCCCCCCGATCCCGACTCCCCGCGGCCCGCAGCCGGCAGCCTGGGCCCGAACCCGAGGCAGAGGGGGCTCGGAAGGCGGTACGGGGTACTGGTCCGAATCCGGGGGACGGGCGGCAGGCAGCCGGCGGCGGGGTCGGGGTCGAGTTCCCCCGGGTGGCCGGGCTGTCTGGACGGACAGTGTGCTGGCTCATCTGGAGTGAGTAGGCGACCGGCAGTCGGCAATCAAGGGCAGGCTCGCTCCGCTCACGGCCAGAGGCCGCCCTTGACAGCCGGCCGCCGGCCGCCTTGAGGCAGGTATGAGCCAGCACACTCCTCCCTCCAGCCAGCCACGAACCTCTCACCGCAGTCTGCCTCGGGGCCGGGCCAAGCTGCTCGCGCTCTCAGTCGCCGTAG
>CAZQYU010000180.1:0-6800 GCA_964597585.1 uncultured Thermoanaerobaculia bacterium | reverse complement strand
ATCCCCTTGAGCTGGTACTCGACCGGGTCCTCGATGGTGATGATCTTGTCCTCGGTCGAAGCGATCTCGGCCAGGCACGCGTACAGGGTGGTGGTCTTGCCCGAGCCGGTCGGACCGGTCACCAGCACCATCCCGTAGGGCTCGTTGATGAACTTGCGCAGCTGGCGCTTCATGTCGTCCTCGAAGCCGAGGACGTCGAGGTTGAGGGTGCGGAACTCCGCGTTGGCCGCTTCCTTGTCGAGAATGCGGATGACGACGTCCTCGCCGTGCACCGTGGGCATGATCGAGACGCGGAAGTCGATCGTGCGACCCGACAGCCGGACCTTGAAGCGTCCGTCCTGGGGAATCCGCTTCTCGGCGATGTCGAGCTCTGACATGACCTTGACCCGGCTGACGATGGTCGAATGGTGGCGCTTGTCGATTGGTTCCATGGCCTGGTAGAGGACACCGTCGATTCGGTACTTGACGACCACCTCGCGGTCCTGGGTCTCGATGTGGATATCCGATGCCCGCCGCTGGATGGCGTTGAACAGCACCGAGTCCACCAGCCGGATGATCGGCGAGGCGTCCGCGGTGATGCGGTCGATCGACAGCACCTCCTCGCCGTCCTCAGCCTCCTGAACCAGCTGCATCCGGAAGCCCTCGGTGGCCTCGTCGAGGACCCGCTGGGTCGACTCGGACTTCTCGAGCAGCTCGTTGATCCTGCGCGCCGGTCCCACGACCAACTCGAGCGGACGGGCGAGGGCGAGCTCGAGCTCGTTGACGTCAACCACGTTCGCGGGATCGGCCATGACCACCCTCAGGCTGCCGTCGTGCTCAGCCAAAGGTAGGAACTGGTAGCGCAGCATGACCTCGACCGGTATCGCCCGGAACAGGTCCGCCTCCATGTGAAACTCGGTCAGCGGGTCGAACGCCAGCCCGAGCCGGTCGGCGAGCGCCTGCGCGCGCTCGAGATCCTCCTGCTCCTGGCGGGTCGCCCCGCCGGCAAGCATGACCAGGGACTGATCGAGGTTCGTGTCGGTCGCCATCACGCCCTCTCTACTGCATCCGTGAGACCAGGGTGAGAAGTGGATAGTAGACCGCCAGCAGGAGACCGGCAATCACGATGCCCATGAACACCAGGATCGCCGGCTCGATGAGCGTGACGATCCGATTGAGCAAGAAGTCGATCTGCTCGTCGAAGAACTGCGAGGTGTGGGTCAGCATCTCGGGCAGCGCGCCGGTCGACTCGCCGACCCGCATCATGGCCAGCGCCAGCTCCGGGGCGAGGCCGGTGGCGGCGACGGTGTCCGAAAGGGCCTGTCCCTCCTGGACACGCGGAACGCAGGCCAGTAGGGCCTCCGAGACGTGCGCGTTGGACACCGAGGTGGACGCGGTCTCGAGGGCCGGGATCATCGGCGTACCGCCCCCGAGCAGCACCGCCAGTGAGCGGGTGAACTGCGACATCGCGAACAGGTGGGCGAGCCCGCCGAGGATTGGCAGCCGCAGCTTGACCCGGTCGAGCACCCGCCGGCCGCGGGCGGTCCGTGACCATGCGCGCATCCCCCAGACCGCGATCACCAGCCCCACAACAAGCGCGATCACGTTGTGGCTGCAGAAGTTGGCAATCGCGATCACGATCCTGGTCGGGAGCGGCAGCTCGGCGCCGAACCCAGCATAGAAGCTCGAGAAGTTGGGGATGACGTAGGTCATGAGGATGACGACGAGCCCGGCCGCAAGCAGGATCAGGATCGCGGGGTAGGTCAGCGCGCCGACGATCTTTTTGCGCACGCTCTCAACCAGTCGCTGGTAGTCGATGAACCGCGCGAGTACGTTCTCGAGGTCGCCGGAGCGTTCGCCGGCGCGCAGCGAGTTGGCGTACAGCCGCGGAAAGGTGTCGCCGAGAGAGAGGAAGGCGTCCGACAGCGCCACGCCCGTGGTGATCTGCTGATGGACCTTGTCGAGCAGGGCACGGAAGTGCGGGCTGGTCTGCTGGGTCCGGAGCAGATCGAGCGACTGTGCGAGGGGCAGCCCTGCGTGGAGCAGGGTCTTCAGCTGGGTGTTGAAGAGCAGGAAGTCCTGGGTGGGGACCCGCTCACCTCGCCCCGGCAGGTGCAGCTTGAATCCGCCACGGGCCGACGCCACCGAGAAGACGTGGAAGCCCTCGTCCTCGAGCTCGCGGCGCAGCGACTCGGCCGACACCGCCAGCCGTCGCTGCTCGAGCAGCGAGCCGTCGGGCGCTCCGAGACGGCAGGCGAACTCCGGCACCTAGCGTCCCTTGACCGGCTCGGCCTGGAGCACGAGCACCAGCGCCTTGCGCGCCGACTCCGAGGCGCTCGCCCCGAGCACCACCCGCTGGCCGGCGGCGAGCAGTGCGCTCGAGCGCAGCACCTCCTGTGCCCGCAGGCCTCCCGGTGCGCCCACTCGCGCCAGGACGAGTCTCTCCAACCGCACCCGGCCGTCCGCCGCGTCGGTGCTCGTCTCTCCCGTTTGCTCTGCAGGCCATCGGCCGGCCGCGGGCGGGCGCACGAGGGGAGACGACCCCTCCGGCACGACGAAGCCCTCCCAGCCGTCCGCCGGCGACACCGTGAACCGCACCAGGTAGCCTTCGCCGAGCTCGGCACGGGCGGTCGCGCCGACGTCGCCCTCGAGAATCGCCTGACCGAGGCGACGGAACGAGGTGTAACGGAAGACCTGACTGAGCTTGAGGTCGGCCACCGCCGTGTCGTTGCCGGCCCCGGGCTCGCTCGACGCCTCGTACAGCTCGGCCCGGATCCGGAAGCGCGCCGGCGGTCGGTCGAAGGCCTCGAGCGTCCGGGCGATGCGATCGACCACCTCGGGACGGTCCTGGACCGTGAGCCGGGCATGGCGAGGCTCGAGGGTCAACGCGCCCTCGTCGGAGAGCAGCGGCTGGACCACCAGTGCGGCTTCGGCCACCGAGCGGTGGTGGATCTCGAAGACACGAGCCACGGTCACTGCGGTCGCGGCCGCGGCCGTCGACACCGCAACCAACGCGGCCACGATCAGGGATGCATGGAGCGAGGCCGGACGCACCATCACAGCTCCAGCGCGGGGTTGACAACCAGCGCGACAGCGGTGTCGGGCGCATCGTCGATCGCGAGGTGGTAGACACGCACTCCGGACCCGCGCATGTCCACCTCGACCTCCGGTGCCGGCCGCGCCGGGGACTCCATTGCGGTGCTGCCCATCGGGACGGTCGTGGCGGGCCCACCGCCGCCGAGCTGCCACACGGCGCCAGCCGCGAGCGCGACGATCAACACGGCGGCCGCCGCGAACAGGCGCCGCCGGGGCCGGTGCAGGCGACCGGCCAGGCGCTCCTGACGGATCAGCGAAATCACCGCGCCGACGCACCGCTCGACCTCCTCGGCCTCAGCTTCAATCGGAGGCGCGGCGACCAACGCCAGGCTCGGCTCGAGGGCAACGGCTCGGCGGCGGCACGACGGACACTCGGCCAGGTGCCGGCGCACCACCTCTCGTTCGGCGGGGTCGAGGGCGTCATCCAGGTACCGCGGCAGGGCGGCGAGAAGTCGATCGCAGTCCATGTCATTCCCCCGGGGTGCTCGGCAGGTACTCGGGATAGTGCAGCTCGAGCTCTCGCCGAAGCACCCTGCGCGCCTGGAACACGTGATTGCGGACAGTGGTCGGGCTGCAGCCGATTGCCTCGGCGACGTCGGCGGACGGCAGGCCCTCGATCTCACGCAGCACGAAAGCCGCCCGCTGCTGCGGGGTCAGGTGCGTCAGGAGACGCCCCATGATGCGTTCGAGCTCGCTTTCGTCGGCCGCCTGCGATGCCGGCTCTCCGTCTCCGACCAGGCGCAGATGATGCTCGCCTCCGGCCAGCTGGGCCCGTTCGCGACTCGTCCGGGCGCGCATCAGGTCGATGGCGAGGTTGGTCGCGATGCGGTACAGCCAGGTCGACACGCTCCAGCGGCTGTCGTAGCGGTCGAGACGCTGCCACGCCTTGAGGAAGGTCATCTGGACCACGTCCCACGCCTCAGCCTCATCGCCGAGCATGCGGGCCGCCGTCCGATGGAGACCTGAGGAGTAGCGTCGCACAAGGGCGGCAAACGCCTCCTCGTCGCCCCGACGAGCCGCGCGCACGAGCTCGCGTTCGTCCATCGTCCTCCCCGCGTCGTCCTCGCGGATCGCCGTCACCAGCCGCAGCCGCATCGCCATGGCGTCACTCTCCGCAGCTTCTACGGAGCTCGACGCCGAAGCGTTGGGCGGTCGGCATGGTAGCAGCACACTCGAGCGGCCTCCGTGCGAGAATCTGGCAGGCGCATGCCGCGTTGATACGTGCGGAGGGGTCATGAAGATCACGATCGAGTACTGCGTCGTTTGAAACTACCTCCCGCGAGCCGCCGGTCTGGCGGACGTGCTGGAACGCGAGCTCGGAACCCGAGCTGAGCTGATCAAAGGAGCGGGCGGGGTGTTCGACGTCACCGTCGACGGCCGGCCGGTCTACTCGAAGCACCAGACCGGGCGCTTCCCCGACCCCGCCGAGGTGCTCGCCGCAATCCGCGCGCTCGCCTGACACCCCACGTCCCCTGCAGCTCACTTGTCCCGCGGGCGCGCACTCTCGGTCGGCGCGACACGACGATAGATGTGCCGCTCCAGAATGCGCGAGAAGCCAGTCCACGGCTCGTCGTCTCCGGCGTCCGAGGCGATCGCCTCGAGCATCCCGGCGAGCTTGGAGTCGAGGTTGTCGGCCATGTGGACCATCAGCGCCTCGGGGGTCTTCGGCCGCCGCGGTGAACCGTACTCGTACTCGCCGTGGTGGGCGAGCAGGATGTGCAGCAGCTGAAGCCGGGTCTCCGCGGGAAACTCGGACAGCTCCGCGATCCTGCGGTCGACGTAGAGGACCTCCATCGGCAGATGACCCAGTAGCCGCCCGTTGTCGGTGTACTCGATCGAGGCCCCTGACTCGAGCTCCCAGATCTTGCCGAGGTCGTGGAGTAGCGCGCCGGCCACCACGAGGCCCTCGTCGAGCCGGTAGTGGCGGGCCAGGGTGCGCGCGACCAGAGTCATCGACACGGTGTGCTCGAGTAGCCCGGAGCGGAAGGCGTGGTGCAGCGAGCGCGCGGCGGGCGCCACCCGGAACCGCTCCGCCACCTCAGGATCGGCAAAGATCCGGTACAGCAGCTGCTGGAGGTGCGGGTCCTTGAGCTCGGCGATCAACTCCTCTATCCCGCGCCACAGAGTGTCCGGGTCCTGGCGCGAGGCACGGACGAACTCACTCTCGTCGACCTCCTCCGCGGGCACCGCCATCGCTCGTCGGACGACCACCTGGAGGCGCTGATTGTAGCGCTGGACCTGGCCTCGGATCCGGGCCAGCCCGCCGACCACGAGGGCGGAGCCGATCGGTTCAATGTTCTCCCACACCAGGGCAGCCACCGCTCCGGTGCGGTCCCCGAGCGTCAGCGCGAGAAATGGTCCGCCCGCACGGCGCTGGCGCACCTCCTTGGCCCGCACGGCGTAGACCTCGTCGACCTCGGTGCCCGGTCGGAGGTCGCGGACCCACTCGCGGTTCTCAGCCATGGGAGAGACCCGCGAGCACACGCGGGAGCAGGTCCTCGTGGACCTCAACCAGATAGTTCTTCTTCAGCCGGTCGACCAGGCCCTGCGTCTGGTCTTGGAACCGCTGCTGGGAGAGCTTGCGCCGCAGCGCCTCGCGGACGTCCTCGAACGGCTGGTAGCCGGCGGGAATCCTCCGCACGAGGCGCAGTACCTGATAGCCGCCGGGAACCGTCAAGGGTGCGGTGAGCCCGCCCTCCGGCAGGTCGGCGATCGCCCGGCGCAGCTCCTCACGGAGATCGCCGATCGGGATCGCGCCCAGCGTCTGGAGCTCGACTCCGGCCAGGGTCGCCTCGGCCTTGAGGTCCGCCCCACCCTGGACGCGCTCGACCAGACCGCGGGCTCGGCCGAGGACCTGCTGGCGGTCCGAATCATCGTCCGCCACCGGGAAGAACAGCTGCTCGAGCTCCGCCTTCTCCGGGACCCGGTAGTCCTCGTGGTCCTTTTCATACAGGGCGCGGACCTCCTCCTCCGTGATCTCAGTGGGCTTGACCTCGCTCTGCACGGTGCGCTGCACGGTCATCGTCTGGCGATAGCGCTCGCGCAGGCCGTCCACGGTCAGGCCGGCGCTCGCCAGCGCCTGCTCGAACTGCTTGTCGTCGGTCAGATTGTTGTCTTCGCGCAGTCCCTTGATCGCCTGGTCGACTTGAGCGTCGTCGACCGTCACGTTCTTCTCGTTGGCTCGCTCGAGCAGCACCATCTCGTCGACGATCGATTGCAGGTAGCCTTTCGCGAACTTCTCCAGGTCCTCCTGGGAGATCGGTTGGGGGCGTTGGGCCAGATCCTGCTCGAGCCGCTTGCGAAACTCCGAGACGGTCACGATCCGGTCGTTGACCCGCACCAGGATCGCCTCGAGCACCTGGCGCTCGGCGCCCACCCTGGCGGCGACCCCAATCATGATCGCAAGCGCGATCAGCCACGTCCTCGACTTCATGACTCTCCACCTTCCTGCTGCGGGTGCCGAGCTCCCAACCACCTCGGGCTCACTCCCGATGCGACGCGATGGGGCATGCTGGCTAGCCCACATGGCGTGCCGCCGCATAGCGGCCATCGTACTGGAACCACAGCCGACCCGGACGGGTCGTCACTCCAACCTCGCCGGCCAAGCGGTCGATGCAGGTGCGCGTGAAGGCGCGGGCCGCGCTCTCGTCGAGCTCGCGGCGGACCTCTCCCTCGAGCTCGACGCGGTCGACGCCGCCCTCGGGCCGGGTCTCGAGCACCTGGAA
>CAZQYU010000179.1:0-6803 GCA_964597585.1 uncultured Thermoanaerobaculia bacterium | reverse complement strand
CGCGGCCGACGCTGTCGTAGGTGAAGCCGGCCTCGCGCATCTTGCCTGGATCGTACACGTTGCGCAGGTCGACCATGACCGGCTTGCGCATCGCCTTGCGCAGCTTGCCGAGGTCCAGCGACCTGAACTGGTTCCACTCGGTCACGATGACGACGATGTCGGCGCCCTCCACGGTCTGGTACGAGTCGTCGCAGTAGACCACCGCCTCCGGCAGCACCGCACGGGCGTTGGTCATGCCTGCCGGGTCGAAGGCGCGCACCGTCGCCCCCTCCGCGACGAGGGAGGCGATGAGTGGGATCGACGGCGAGTCGCGCATATCGTCGGTCTCGGGCTTGAACGACAGGCCGAGGATTGCCACGGTCGAGCCCTCGACCGGGCCGTCGAGCGCGGCGCGGACCTTGTCGATCGAGCGCTGCTTGATCCGGTCGTTGACCCGCACGACGGTCTCGACGATGTCGAACGGACGTCCGGCCTGGCGCGCGATGTCGGTCAGTGCCTGGGTGTCCTTGGGGAAGCAGGAGCCGCCGTAGCCGGGTCCGGGGTGGAGGAACTTGGAGCCGATCCGATTGTCGAGGCCCATCCCCTTGGCAACGTGGTGGACGTCGGCACCGAGGCGCTCACACAGCTCGGCAACCTCGTTGATGAATGAGATCTTGGTTGCCAGGAACGCGTTGGAAGCGTACTTGATGAGCTCGGAGGACTCGACGTTGGTGATCACGAAGGGGGTCTCGATCAGGTACAGCGGCGAGTAGATGTCCTTCATGATCGCGACCGCTTGGGGATCGCGGGCGCCGATGACGACCCGGTCGGGGCGCATGAAGTCGGCGATCGCTGACCCCTCGCGCAGGAACTCGGGGTTGGAGACCACCGAGAACGGGTGGGTCCCGCGAGTACGCTCGCCGAGGATGCGTTCGATCATTTGTCCGGTCCCGATCGGGACCGTCGACTTGGTGACAATGACCTTGTAACCGTTGAGGTTCTCCGCGATCGCGTCGGCGACCTCGATGACGTAGGAGAGGTCCGCCGAGCCGTCCTCCCGCGGCGGGGTGCCGACCGCGATGAAGACTGCCAGCGCCTTCTGGATCGAGGTTGCAAGCTCGGTTGTGAAGTGCAGCCGGTGCTGCTTCACGTTCTTCGCCACCAGGGCGTCGAGGCCGGGCTCGTAGATCGGGATCTCGCCTTTGAGCAGCATTTCGATCTTGCTCGCGTCCTTGTCGACGCAGGTGACGTCCATGCCGAAGTCGGCCAGGCAGGCGCCCGTCACGAGACCCACATACCCGGTGCCGACGACGCAGATGTGCATGAGAGTCCTCCTTGAGACGCGTGGCGGACCGAATCCTAGCAGAGCCGGCTCACAGGGCGAAGAGGCGCCCCCTCGCCCGCATCATTCACCTGGATTCGTCACGAGACCGGCAAGGTGCCGTTGACAGCGGGGTTTTCGATCCAGGGGGCGCGGAGGCGTATTTGACAAAACGCTGAGCACCCCGAGGTGACAAGGCACCGCTGAGTGCGGCGCACAGCGAGTCGCAGCAGAAGTCTGGTGAATCGTGCGGGCTCGCCTTTCTCGGGTTCTGGTTTATCCTGCAGTCCTTCCGGGAGGTCCGCTCCGTGACGTCAGCGTCGCGGCGGAGAACGGGCCGAACCGGTCACGGTCGCCGCCGCGGCCCGGTATCCGCGACGGGCCGTCGGTTGCGGACTCGACAGCGCGACGCCCGAAGGAGAGCCCCATGCCCGTGCCCCTGCTCGATCTCACCCGTCAGTACGCCCCCCTGCGCGACGCCTTCCAGGAGACCCTGGACCGCGTGTGCTCCAGCCAGCGCTTCATCCTCGGCCCCGAGGTCGAGGCCTTTGAGCGCGAGGCCGCCGATGTCCTCGGCGTGCGCCACGCGGTCGGCATGAGCTCGGGCACCGACGCGCTGCTGGCGGCGCTGATGGCGCTCGGGGTCGGCCCCGGCGACGAGGTCATCGTGCCCACCTTCACGTTCTTCGCCTCCGCCGGGGTGGTGTCCCGGCTCGGGGCGCGGCCGGTCTTCGTCGACGTCGACCCGGTCGACTACTGCATCGATCCCGGCCAGATCGCGGACCGCCTCGGCCCGCGGACCAGGGCGGTGATGCCGGTCCACCTCTTCGGCCAGTCGGCGGACCTCGGCGTGATCCGCGACGCATGCGGGGCGGTTCCGGTGCTCGAGGACTGCGCGCAGGCCTGGGGGGCGAGCTTCGACGGCGTTCCGGTGGGCGGAATCGGGATCATGGGAGCGTTCTCCTTCTTCCCGTCGAAGAACCTCGGTTGCTTCGGCGACGGCGGCATGGTGACGACACCCGACGACGAGCTCGCGCGGCTGCTCAGAGAGCTGCGCATGCACGGCCAGTCGGGTGCCTACCTGCACCCCAGGATCGGCGGCAACTTCCGCCTCGACGCCCTCCAGGCCGCGATCCTCCGGGTCAAGCTGCCCCACGTGCTGGCCTGGATCGAGGGCCGTCGCGCCAACGCCCGCCGCTACGCACGGCTGTTCCACGACGCCGGCCTCGACGGCGTCGTCGGGCTGCCCGCGGAGGTGCCCGGCCGCGGCCACACCTTCAACCAGTACGTGGTGCGCGTGCCGCGGCGCGACGAGCTGCGCGCCCGCCTTGCCGAGCGCGGCATCGGCCAGGCGGTCTACTACCCACTGCCCCTCCACCTCCAACCCTGCTTCGCCGAGCTCGGCTACCGCCAGGGTGACCTCCCGATCGCCGAACAGGCCAGTCGCGAGGTGCTCGCGCTGCCGGTGTTCGCAGAGCTGACGCTGGCCGAGCTCGAGGAGGTGGTGGAGACCATCGCCGTGTTCTACAAGGGCTAGGAGTGAAGGGTGAAGCGTGAGGAGTGAGGAGTGAGGCGGCCCGGCACGGTGAAGCGACGCGGGGCGCCCGGAGCGCCCGGCGAATGGCGCGGCCCGTGAGGGACTCGGGAGGCGTCTGCTGCGGGTCCTGATCATCGCCAGCCGGTTGCCCTTCCCGGGCCGACGCGGCAACGAGGTCCGCACCGGGCAGTGGATCGAGGCACTCGGGGACGCCGACGTAGGTCTGGTCGCACCCGGCGCGGCTGCCGACGTTTCTGTCGGTGCACCGGCTATTTGGCTGGCGCCTCGGCCCGGCGTCGCGGCCCTGCTCGGCGGGCTGGGGGCCTTCATCGCGGGCCGGCCGGCTCAAGAGTCCCTGTACGCGGGCCGGGGCGCGCGGCGCGCACTGGAGCGGGCGCTGGCGACGAGCTCGTGGGACCTCGCCGTGGTCCAGCTGGTGCGCTCCGCGTGGGCGGTCGACGTGCTCACTCGCCATTCGCCGACAACGCCGATCATCTTCGATGCCATCGACTCGATGGCGCTCCACTTCGCCCGCGCCGCCGACGCCGCACGGTGGCCGCTCGCCCCTCTGGTCCGCGCCGAGGCGTCGCGCTGTGCGCGACGGGAGGCCTGGCTGGTGGAGCGGGCCCGGGTGGTGACGGCGGTGGCGAGGCGCGACCTCGAGGCGCTCGGCGCGGGTTCGCGGGGGCGGCTCATCCCGGTGGCCGCGGCCGGTCCGCTCGAGCCACCCGCTCCCCCCGCCGGTCCGCCCACTGTTCTCCTCTCCGGCAACCTCGGCTACCGCCCCACGGTGCTCGCCGCATGTCGCTTCGCGAGCAAGGTGTGGCCGGAGCTCAAGGCCCGCGTCCCCGACGCCCGCTGGCTGCTCGCCGGTGCGCGTCCGGCGCGTGCGGTGAGGGCGCTCGCTCAGCTGACGGGGGTGGAGGTGCGCGGCGACGTGCCCGATCTCGCACCGAGCCTCGCCGCGGCCACGGTCGCGATCGCGCCGATGGCGACCGGATCGGGGGTACCGATGAAGGTGCTCGAGGCGTGGGCGGCAGGACGGCCGGTAGTGGCCCATTCGTGGGCGGCTGCCGGTCTCGAGGTCGACCCCGCCCCGGGCGTCGCGGTGGCGGACACGTCCGCTGAGTGGGTCGACGTCCTGGCGCGCCTGCTGCGCAATGAGGCTGCTGCGGCCGAGCTCGCGGCGCGGGGACACGCGGTGTGGTCGCGCCACTACCGTCCGGAGACCGTCCGCGCCACGATCCGCGCCGCCGTCGAGGCGACGCTGGGGTAGCCGCGGCGTGCGTGAAGGCCGTTCACCACCAAGACACCAAGACACAGCGCGGGCTCCGCCCGCAACCCCAGAGCGCTCCATGGGCGGGTCTGGGAGCCGGTGCTGCCGGCTGAGAGCCACAGGCATCGGACGCTCAAATCCGGGTCCGGGCAGCGGGCTGCCGGCGGCCGGAACGGGATCGGGAGCCCGATCGCCACGGCCCCGCCCTCCGACCCCGGCTGCCCGCGGCCTGCCGCCCGCAGCCTGATCCCGGACCCGCACCCTGGGCGGAGGCAGCTGGGCCGACTCTCAGGGGATGGTGGTCCGAGCCCCGGGGCAGGCAGCATGTGGCGGGGTCGGGATCAAGGTTCCGCGGGTGGCCGGGCTGTCTGAACGGAGAGTGTGCTGGCTCAGCTATCAGCATTTGGAGGCGGCCTACGCAGAAAACCAGGAGGTGCAGAGCGATCTCGTCCTGATGCGAGCTCGCGGTGTCGAAATCCCAGCGGCGATCCTCCGTCAGGCGGATCGGCTGGGCGGTCTGATCTACGGGCTGCTGCGCGCAGAGCTGCGGGGGAAAGACCGGTGAGAACCGACCCCGCGGTCACGGCTCGTTTCTCGCGAGTTCAGGGCGCCGTATTCCTTGATCAGCGCAGCACTTCCGAGCGGCTGCTTTGCAGAATATCGTCAGACCGAATGGACTTCTGACCCGGGAGTAGCACAGAAGAGCTCAGCGCAGCAGCTGCCTGCAGCCCCGCACCACGAGTGGGTCGTGGTGAGCTCCGGCTCTCGCGCCGTGCGGGTCGTGTCGGCACTCAGCCGTGGCTGGACCGGGCGATGGCTTCGAGCGCCTCCTCGACCGTCTGGCGGAGATCGGAGTCCATGATCAGCGCCGTCAGCGACGGGTTGGTCCGGCACACGCGGGTGAGATGCGCCACCGCTTCGACGCGGCGACCCTCGGCGGCGAGGGCGAGGCCGAGCCCGAACTCCGCCTCCTCGTGCGGCCACATCGTCATCGCGGTAGAGAATGCGGCCTCCGCTGGACGCGGTGCGTCGCGCAGCAGCCGGGCGCGGCCGATCAGGCGCCACAGGTCGCCGGTGGTCGCCGTGACACCGTCGACACGCCCGAGCGCCTGTCGCTCGAGATCGGTCAGCACCTGTGCTCTCGTGTCAGTCCGCAGCTTGGCGGCGGCGACGAGCCGGCTCTCGGCCAGGCCCCGCCAGCGGTCGACGGCGACTCGGCTCGACTGCCAGACAGCAACTGCCGCGGCCGCCGCGACCACCGCGGCACACACTGCCTGCCTCGCCGCCGGCCTCGCAAGCTCGACGCGACGCCTCGGTTCGCGTGCGAGCAACGCCGCCGCGATCAGGGTGAGCGGTACCGATCCCACCGCGAGTCGTGCCGGGTAGTGGAGCAGCGCAAAGGGTACGACCGCGCACGCGGAGACGGCGAGCAGCGGCCCGTCGATGCGCCGCCAGTGCCACACGAGGGCTGCTGCGAGACCCGCCAGCCACAGCCAGCCTGCGATCCCGAGCTCGGCAATCACCTGAAGTGGCTCGCAGTGCGCCCACTCGAAGTGGGTCGCCAGCTCGCCGCGCTGACCCACCTCGCCACGCGCCGCCAGCCATGCGACCCGGGCAGGGTAGAAGGCGCGGTCGAAGTTGCCCGCCCCGACACCGAGGACCGGGTGCTCGGCGATCATCTCCGCGGCCGCGGTCCAGCCGTCGGCGCGGGCCGAGAACAGGTCGTACAGGTCGCCGTGCGCGAGCCGCTTCGCCGACGCGCCAAGACGTGTGCCGAGCGGCGTGAAGGGGACCACGACGACCGCGACCAGCGCGGCGACCGCGACGGCGACGCGCAGTCGTCGGCTGGGAGTCACGAAGGCGATCACAACCACGATCGCCGCCACCGCGATGGCCGCCGTGAGGGTTCGAGTGGCCAGGGACGCCACGGCCAGGGCCACCGGGAGCAGCCACCGCCTTCCGGCGGGGTGGGCCCGAACCAAGGCGGACACGAGCAGCGGGAGCAGGAGCACCGCCGCCAGGGCGAGGTCGGCGGGGTTGCCGGTGAGACCGGTGAGCTGGAGCCGTGAGGCGCTGCCGACCGGCTCGACCTCCAAAAGAGGTGAGCCGAACCGCTCCGCCACCATCGCGAGCGCGGACGCCAGGACGCCGAAGGAGGTCCAGATCGCGATGACGCGCCGTGCCGGACGGTCGAGGTGTGCAAGCGCCACGGCGGCGGTCGCCCACACCGCGGTGGCAGCGGCGCTGGCCAGGGCCGTGCGAGGGCTCGCGGCCCACAGGGCGGAGGCGGCGGCGAGCGCAGGCAGGGCGACGACCACAGCCGTGAGCGGTCCGCGGGGCAGCTCGAAGGTACGCGCCCGGAGCAGGCACACCACGGCCCCGATGGCCGCGAGGCCGCCGAGAGCGAGGGCTTCCTTGGGCAGGCGGAAGGGGCTCGAGGCGCCAGGGATGACGACCACCTCGACAGCCGCGAACAGCAGGCCGCAGGCGGTGACCACCCATCCAGGCGCGGTTGGCGCCGGCTGGAGCTTTCGGGATGTCCGACCCATGCGCGCCATCCTAGCGGGTCAGGGCGGCGCCGTCGACAGTGGTGACGTGTCCCGGCTCACGAGGAAAGTCAGGAATACCACAGAGACACAGAGGCTCAGCGCGGACGCTGCCCGCAACCCAGCGCCGCAGGGTGGACGTGC
>CAZQYU010000178.1:0-6837 GCA_964597585.1 uncultured Thermoanaerobaculia bacterium | reverse complement strand
GAGCGCAGCCTCAAGTCCACCGCCTGGCAGGAGCGCCACCACCTCGCCGCCGGCGACCCGCTCGCTTGGAGCGACCGGTGATCCGCCTCCACGGCGTGCATTTCGGCTACCGCCGCGGCGACGAGGTGCTCGCCGGGGTCGACCTCGAGATCGGACCCGGGTTGACTCTGTTGGTCGGTCCCAACGGAAGCGGCAAGAGCACATTGCTCAAGCTCGTCGCAGGGGTCGAGCGACCGGACGGCGGCTCCATCGAGGTCAACGGCCACGACTTGTGGCGCGACGAGATCGCCGCCCGCGCTTCCCTTGCCTTCGTGCCCGAGCACCCCGACCTCACGCCGTATGCCTCCGTGGCCGAGATTCTCGCCCTGGTCGCTCGGCTGCGCCACGCTCCGCCCGGTGCGAGCGAGGCCGCTATCGCACGCGCCGGTCTTGACACACTCGCGCAGCGGTCCGTTCGCGAGCTGTCAATGGGTCAGCGGCGGCGCGCCGTGCTCGCGGCGGCCTTCGTCGCGACCCCGGCGACGGTGCTCCTCGACGAGCCCCTCGAAGCGATGGACCGGAGCATCCGCGCCGAGGTCCTGACGTGGCTGGACGGCCTCCTCGCCTCCGGTCACCAGATCGTCGTTGCAACCCACCAGCTCGAGCCGTTCCTCGCCGAGGCCGGATCCGCGGTGACCATTCGAGGCGGCCTGGCTACCGTGCTGAGCGAGCTGCCGATCGACCGAGCGGAGCGCGCAGAAGCAGTCGCCGCCCTCGCGACGTGATGCTCCTGGATGGCCCGGACTGCCCCTTCTCTCGCATCCCCAGATGCGCGCAGCCTCAGCATCCGCATCGAACTCCCGGGTGCGCGACAGGGCGAGCATCAATCGCGGTGCCGTGGGCTGGCTCAGCATCATCGCGACGGCACCGGAACCGAGCAGTATGGCGGTCCCGACCGTGCCGGCGACCGCCCAACCGAGAACAGCCGGCAGCGCCGGCATCCCGCCGATCAGGAGGAGGCCGTCGAGCCGGTTCTCGAAGCGGTGCGCAGCGAGACGGTCGTCGGCCGTCACATTCTCCGCAACTCGATGCGCTGGACGGAGCTTCCGGCCCGGCTCAGCCGAACAGCCGGCCGACGAGACGCTCGATCGCCGCGCGACCTGTCAGCAACCGCTCACCAGGAATCGACTCGTCCGGCTGCTTCGCCTGCTCGAGACCATCGCGGCGTTGCTCGCCACCAACTCGTCCAGGGTTCGCCACAGGGGCTCGTGCTCCAGGTCACTCATCGTGACAACCGCGCGAAGTCTGCCCGAAGTGTTGTCGGGCGCGCCGCACCGGCTGCTACGGTGTCACGGAGCCCGCGAATGGCCATGCCAGCGGGACCAGCAGTGTCGCCAGGAGCCAGAACATCAAGGTCAGCGGCGTGCCGATGCGTAGGTAGTCGGCGAAGCGATAGGACCCCGGCCCGTAGACCATCAGGTTTGTCTGATAGCTCATCGGGGTCATGAACGAGGTCGAGGCGCCGTAGGCGACGGCTGCCAGGAATGGTCGCGGATCGACCCCGAGGGCCGATGCGACGCCGAGTGCGATCGGGACCAGGAGCGCCGCGGTCGCGGTGTTCGACATCACGGCGGTCAGGATGGACGTCACACCGAAGATCGCCGACATCGCCGCCACCGGTCCGAGGGGACCGACGACCTCGACCAGGCCGTGGGCGAGCAGCGCTGCGACACCAGTGCGCTCGAGCGCCGTGCCGAGCGGCAGGATGCCACCGAGGAGCACGATCACCCGGGCATCGAGAGACCGGTAAGCCTCCTCTACGCTGAGGCTGCCGAGCAGCACCAGCATGAGCGCACCGATGACCGCAGAGACCGCAATTGGAACGACTCCGCTGGCCGCGGCGGCGACGACACCGCAAACGACGGCGACCGCCGGCACAGCACGCCGAACGACCGGCGCCAGCGATCCCCGCTCGGAGACCACCACGAACTCTCGGCTGGCCCGCAGTGATGGAACGCGACTCGTCGCGAGCTCCACCAGGAGTGCGTCGCCGCCGCGCAGGGGGGTATCAGCCAGCCGGGACTGGACGAGACGGTCGTGGTGACGGATGGCCAGCGCGGTCGCCCCGAAGCGGCCGCGGAGACCGATCTCGCGCAGCGTCTGGCCCTCCACGACCGAGGACGGGGCTACCACCGCCTCGACCAGGGTCGCATCGTCCCCGCCGAGCGCCTCATCCCGCCACAGCCGCCGCGGTCCGACCTCGACGCCGGCACGAGCCTCGAGCCGTTTGACCATGTCGAGATCGCAGCGAACTCGGAGCACGTCGCCCTCGTGCAGGACGAGCCCCGATCGCGGCAGCGTGAGGATCTCACCGTCACGCTCGACGGCGAGCACGTCGAGCCGGAGGTCGGTGACCAGCTGCGCCGACCCCAGCGGTGATCCGACCGACGGATCTCCGCGCATGAGGCGGATCTCGAGCACGTAGTCCCAGACCGCAAACTCCTCCGCGAGGTCGTTCGAGGCGCCGCGGCTTGGCAGCAACCGTGTCCCGACGAGAACGACGTAGAGCGTTCCGCAGACCAGCAACACCAGGCCGATCGGGGTCAGCTCGAAAACGCCGAAGGGTCGCTGGCCCGCGTCCTCGGCAAGGGACCCGACGAGGATGTTGGTCGAGGTCCCGAAGAGCGTGCAGACGCCGCCAAACAGCGACGCGTAGGACAGCGGGATCAGGAGCTTGGAAGGGCTGACGCCGATTGCCCGCGAGAGCGCGATCACGCTCGGCAGCATCACAGCGACCGCCGCCGTGTTGTTGACGAACGCCGAGACGAACGCGACGCCGGCCATCATGGCGACGAGTGCCATCGTCGGACTGCGCCGCCCGATCCGCTCCAACAGTCCGCCGACGACCGACACGGCGCCGGTCCGCTCGAGACCGGCGGAGAGCACGAACATCGCCGCGACTGTCACCGTCGCCGGGTTGGCGAAACCGGCAAAACCCTCTTCGGGCGCCAGGATACCTGCCGCCAGGAGAGTCGCCAGGGCGAGCAGGGCGACGATGTCGGAGCGCAGGCGCTCGGACACGAACAGCACAACCGCCCCCACGAGCACACCGACGACGATGATGGCGTCGAGAGTCACCGGCAGACTCTACCCTGAGACAACTTCTCTGAGAAGTCCTGACCCTGTCTGTAACCCCTCGTGGCGAACGGGCACACTGAGGGTCAGATCACACGACTGCGCGGAGGTGTGCTGTGACCTCCATCCTCGTCGTCGAGGACGACGCCGATATCGCGAAGCTGGTGCGGCTTCATCTCGAGGACCTCGGCCACCGGGTCACGGTGGAGCCGAACGGCCGGCTTGCACTCGGTCTCGCGCGGGGTGGCAGCTTCGACCTGCTCATCCTGGACCTGATGCTGCCGGGCCTCGACGGAATCGAGCTGTGTCGGCGCCTGCGAGCCGGCGAGACCTACACCCCGATTCTGATGCTGACCGCCCGCTCGTCGGAGACCGATCGCGTGCTCGGACTCGAGATGGGCGCCGACGACTACCTGACCAAGCCGTTCTCCGTCCGTGAGCTGCAGGCGAGGGTCAAGGCGATATTGCGCCGGGTCGAGCAGCTCGCGGCTCCCGAAGACAGCGGCGGGCAACCGGTCGCGCTCGGCGGGCTCGAGATCGATCCCTCCCGCCGGGAGGTCAGCCTCGACGGCCGTCTCGTCGATTTGACCGCACGCGAGTTCGACCTGCTCTACTTCTTTGCCTGCCACCCGGGACGGGTCTTCAGCCGGGCTCAGCTGCTCGACAATGTCTGGGGCTACGCGCACGAGGGCTATCAGCACACTGTCAACACCCACATCAACCGTCTGCGCCGCAAGCTCGAGCCCGATCCGTCGCAGCCGTTCTGGATTCGCACCGTGTGGGGTGTGGGCTACCGCTTCCCCGCGCCTGAGGAGGTCGCATGCTGAGGACGCTGTATGGACGAATGGCAGTGGTCCTGCTCGGGCTGCTAATTTTCCTCGGTGCCATCGGGCTCACGGTCACCCTCACCTTGACCGACCGCTGGGAGCAGGAGGTGACCCAGCGCCTCAACCGAGGACTCGCCAGGTCGCTTGTCGCCCAGCGCGTGCTGATGGTCAACGGCCAGGTCAACGAGGCGGCCTTGGCGCAGGTCTTCTCGACCCTGAGCCTGATCAATCCCTCGATCGAATGCTACCTGCTCGACCTCGACGGGCGGGTCGTGACGCACTCCGGGCCCGAAGGCGACGTCCGCCGGACACAGGTCGCCGTCGCGCCGATCAAGGCGTTCCTGGCCGGAAAGTCGGAGCTCCCGATCCTCGGCGACGACCCCCGCGACCCCGGGCGGCGCGGGGTCTTCTCGGCCTCGCCGATCATGGTCGAAGACCGCTACGAGGGGTACCTCTACATCGTCCTCCAGGGCGAGCGGCGCGCGAGCATCGCCGGCAGGCTGCTGCGCAACCACGTCCTCTCCCTCGGCGTGGCCGCCTCCGCGGCAGCCCTGATCGTCGCTCTGCTCGCAGGGCTCTACCTCTTTCGGCGACTGACCCGGCCGCTGCGCTCCCTGACACTCGGCGTGGAGAGGTTCCGCGGCAGCGACTTCTCTGAACCCGGCGCGGATGCGCTACCGGCCGGCGACCCGAGCGGGGACGAGATCGCCCGCCTCGCCGCCGCCTTCTCGGCCATGGCCGACCGCATCATCGAGCAGGTTCAGCGGCTCAGGCACACCGATGCAATGCGACGCGAGCTGGTCGCCAATGTCTCCCACGACCTCCGTACGCCGCTTGCCACCCTCCAGGGCTACCTCGAAACCCTCGACCTCAAGGACTCGAGCCTCTCCATCGAGGAGCGCCGCGAGTTCCTCGCCGTCGCCACCGCCCAGGGCGAGCGCCTGGCGCGACTGGTGGAGGAGCTGTTCGAGCTCGCGCGCCTCGAGTCCACCGAGATGCACCCTGAGATCGAGCCGTTCTCGATGGCCGAGCTCATCCAGGACGTGGTCCAGGAGTTCCGGCTCGCGGCCGAGGCCAAGGGCGTCACACTGAGCGCCCGTCTGCCTGCACATGTGCCCACGGTCGCCGCCGACATCGGGCTCATGCAACGGGTGCTGCAGAACCTGATCGGCAATGCCCTCGCGCATACGGAGGACGGCGGCACCGTCACAGTCGCGCTCGTGGTCGAAGGTGGGCGGGTCGTTGTTCGGGTCGAGGACACGGGCTGCGGGATCCCGTCGGGAGAGCTCGAGCACGTCTTCGACCGCTTCTACCGGGCCTCGACCGGTGACCAGCCGCGCCCACGGGGCGGTGGGCTGGGGCTCGCCATCGTCAAGAAGATCCTCGAGCTCCACGGCAGCGCCATCGAGGCCGCGTCGGCGGTCGACAGCGGCACCAGCTTCTGGTTCGCACTGCCCTCGGCGGGCTGAGCTACCCCTGTTTCTCGGCGAGCTCGCCGATCGCCCGCCGGACTTCGGCGGTGAGTTCCGTGCGAGCCGAGACGCCGAGCCCGGCGGTGGCCACCGGTTTGCCGAACCTGACCTCGATCCGGGACGGAGCAACCGTTCGCGCGTCCGGCGCCAACGCGTCCCGGGTGCCGCGAATCCCGACCGGGAGAATCGGCAGCCCGCTCTTGAGGGCGAGCACGAAGCCTCCTCGCTGGAAGGGCAGCAGGGCGTCGGCAGGACCGTAGGTCTCCTCGGGGAAGACCAGGATCGAGCGGCCGTTGCGGACCAGCTCAAGGCTGATCGCGAGCACGCCCACCGCGCTTCTGCGGTTGCTGCGGTCGACCGGCACGAAGCCCATCGCACGCATTGCGCGGCCCAGGAACGGGACGCGGAACAGGCTGTCCTTGGCCCAGAACGCGGTTCGCAGCTCCGCCGGCAGCGCCGTCAGCAGGACCGGGATGTCGAGCGAGGACTGGTGGTTCGCCATCACCACCGCGGGTGCGCACGCGGTCGCCGTCTCTCGTCCCACGACCGTGAGGCGACAGCCCGACACCGCGAGCAACAGGCGCGCCCATGTGCGGCCGATGCCGAGGGCGCGGTTGCCCCGGCCCCCGACCGCTGCCGCCACGCTCCCGAGCACGGCCGTCGCCGGCAGGGCGATCGCCCAGGCGGCGGCACTGCGGGCAATCCGAACAGCCTTCACGACCCTGGATTCTACCCGCCATCCCCCGTCCGGCCATCCCGGGGCACGATTGTCACCCGTCGTCGCACCAAGGTCGCATCGGTGAACACGTGGCCTCCTGACGGCTCCGGCTCGAGTTTACGAATTCGTGAACTTTCCGTGACCGGCCTGTGAGGCGTGGAGGCGATAAAGGGTCTCAGTACAGCAACCGCCGCGGGCAGCTCCCGCGGAAGCCAGCGAAAGGAGACCCTCATGCTTCGCAGTCACGCTCGATCCCTCGACCCATCGCCTCTCCTCGTGGTGATGCTCGCCACACTCCTGATAGCGGCCGCAGCTGCACTGCCTGCGGCCGAGCCCGTCGGCGTGCGCCTCGCGCCGTCGGGGCTCGACGACCTCGGTCCGGGCTGGGCCTACGAAGGTTGGCTGATCGTCGATGGTCAGCCGGTCTCGACCGGGACCTTCACCGTGAACTCCAACGGGATGCCGTCTCGCACTGACTTCACCGCCATGGTCTCGGATCCCGCCGGGATCGGCGCATTCGTCCTCACCATCGAGCCGTCTCCCGATCCCGACCCCGCACCGAGCCACGTTCATCTGCTCGGTGGGGCCTTCTCGGGCGGTCAGGCGAGTGCGACCATCGCCCACCCAGCCGCACTTGGCGACGACTTTGCCTCGGCCTCCGGCAGCTTCATCCTCGCCGCACCGTCTGCGGGCATGGGTGGCGACT
>CAZQYU010000177.1:0-6849 GCA_964597585.1 uncultured Thermoanaerobaculia bacterium | reverse complement strand
TCTGCGGCGGAACACCGGAGTACCCGGAGAACAACACCCACTGGGTCGAGCTCGGTCGCAACATCTCCAACGAGGACGTCGCCGTCGCACGCAATGTGGTGGTGATCGGCTTCGCAATCGCCGAGAAGCTGTTTCCGTTCATCGATCCGATCGGCAAGACGATCAAGGTCGACGGCCGCAAGTACACCGTGCAAGGCGTGTTTGCCGAACGCAAGTCAGCTATGGGCGGCAACTTCGACAACTACATCCTGATGCCGATCACGGTCTTCGAGCGGGTCTACGGGCTCCGCGATGCGAGGGGCAACCTGCGCTCCGTGAACATCACCATCCACGCCCGCACCCGCGATCTGATCGAGGACGCCATGGAGGAGGTCCGCGGTATCCTGCGCACCGAGCGAGGGCTCGCTCCGGGCGAGGAGGACACCTTCTTCTTCTTCACCACCGACAGCCAGATCCGGGCCTTCAACTCCGCCACCAGGGGGCTGAAAATCGCCGCCTTCGTGCTCGGCGCGGTCGGGCTCATCGTGGCCGGCATCGGCATCATGAACATCATGCTGGTCTCGGTCACAGAACGAACGCGCGAGATCGGTATCCGCAAAGCACTCGGCGCCAAGCGCAGGGCGATCCTCCTCCAGTTCCTGATGGAGGCCGTCGTCCTGTGCAACATCGGCGGCGCGATCGGGGTCCTGGTCGGCTTCGGCCTCGGCAACATCGTGACTCTGTTCACCGGCTTTGCGATCCACATTCCCCTCGAGTGGGCCGTACGAGGGGTCGTCTTCTGCTCCGCAGTCGGGCTCCTGTTCGGCATGTGGCCTGCGGTACGGGCCTCGCGCCTCGCACCCATCGAGGCACTGCGCTGGGAGTAGCCCGAGCTCGGACCCTGTATCATCGGGCGCGACGGCCCCGCTGGGGCCTGATGACTCGTGGAGGGCTCGAGTATCGTGATCTGGATCCCATCGAAACGTACACTCATCCTGTTCATCACTTCCGCTGTCCTCGTCGCTGCGGGGGCGTGCCGGTCAACTCCGTCCGGGTCTTCGCCTCAGGCGCTCGACGCAGGGACCGAAAACCCGCCTGTCGGCCAGCCTCCGATCCAGGGAGCAGAGGTATCTCCCACTCCGACGCCTCTGACGGCGCCGCAAGCTCCGCCCGAGAAGGAGCTGGCCGACGAGCCGGCGGCGGACGACGAGCTCTCAGAGACGCCCGGCGACACCTCGGATCCGCAACGGGCGCAACAGGAGGCGCTCGAGCTCTGCCAGTCGGCTGCGGAGTTCCTCGACCAGGGCGAGATCGACGATGCGCTCGCGGCCCTCGACCGCGCCTACGAGCTCATGCTCAGTCTACCCAGCGACGGCGACGCGACCTACCTCCAGGCGCGTGAGGACATCCGGCGCCTGGTCGCCGAGCTGATCGTGCGCACCTATGACTCGCAGCGCGCGGCCGCGGCGCCGCCGACAACCTCCTGGGACCTCGCACTGCCGATCGTCCAGAACGAGCATGTCCAGCGTGAGATCCGCAGTTTCACGAACGGCGAGCGCGAGTCCTTTCTCGAGGGCTATCGCAGGTCCGGACGGTACCGGCCGATGATCCTGGCGAAGCTGGAGCAGGCTGGGCTCCCGAGCCAGCTCAGCTGGATGCCCCTGGTCGAGAGTTGGTTCAAGGTGAGGGCCCTGTCCCGGGCCAGCGCGCTCGGCATGTGGCAGTTCATCGCCTCCACCGGTCAGCGCTACGGTCTCAGCCGCGACGCCTGGGTCGACGAACGGATGGACCCCGAGCGGTCGACGGATGCGGCCATCGCCTATCTGACTGAGCTGCACGGCCTGTTCGGCGACTGGCCGAAGGCGCTCGCCGCCTACAACTGCGGTGAGGCCAGGGTGATGCGGCTCAACCGACAACGCCCCGACGAGTACCTGGACTTCTGGGACCTCTACGCCCAGCTTCCCCAGGAGACCCGTCGCTACGTGCCCCGTTTCTTCGCCGCGTTGGTGATCCTCGAGGACCCCGCGGCGTACGGGATGAACCTCCCGGAACCCTTGGCCCCGGTCGACGGTTTCGCCACGGTGCGCGTCGAGCGCTCGGTCAAGCTCGACCGCCTCGACGGCGCGCTCGGGCTCGACAAAGGGACACTCGCCGCGCTCAACCCGTCGCTGCGCCACGGGGCCACTCCGAAGCGCGCCTTCGACCTCCGAGTGCCGCTTGAGGCCGAGCCGTCGGTTGCCGAGCAGGTCGCGCAGCTGCCCGAGTACAGTCCGCCGCAACCACTCTACGTTACCCACCGCGTGCGTCGCGGCGAGACCCTGTCGGGGATCGCCGGCCGATACCGGACCAGTGTTTCGGCCATCATGCGGACCAACAACCTGCGCAGCGCCAACCGTATCTGGCCCGGACAGCGACTGCGGATCCCGACCCGGGCGGGACGTGCCGCGGCGGCGGGCCCCGCCTACAACCCGGCCGAGGGAACCCATACCGTCCGTTCCGGCGACTCGCTGTACTCCATCGCGCGCCGTTACTCGACCACCGTCGACGATCTCAAGCGCGAGAACGGTCTGAGCTCGAACACGATCCTCCCGGGACAGAAGCTCAAGGTCCACCCCGGCTCCCGCGACGACCTGCGACGTTACCAGGTTCGGCGCGGCGACACCCTGAGCGACATCGCGACCCGCCACGGAGTGTCTCTGAGCGCCCTGCTGCGTGCCAACGGTCTCGGCTCCCGGTCGACGATCTTCCCCGGCCAGTGGCTGGTCATCCCGAGCTGACCCACCCGATCAGCACACGGTGCCCGCGAGCCCGCACGTCTCACCAAGTCACATCGCGAGGGCGCTGAGATGCCCGCCAGCGCGGAGCCATCGAGTGACGAGCCACCGAGGCGTGTCTGTGGACATGTCGCGGGTGCGCAGTTGCGAGAGGGCCAGCTATGGCTGGTGGATCGGCCCCAGAAGAGGGGCAATGGTGAGAAGCGAAGGCCCGACCTGCCGCTCTCAGGACCTCGCTGCCTGGGCCGAGCGAAGCGGACCTTGGTCAGGACCTTGCCGCACGGCGGAGGTAGCCCCACCTTGGCGGGTATGAACATCCTGGTCCTCAACTGCGGCTCGTCGACCGTCAAGTTCCAGATCATCCAGACCGATCAGCAGCTCATCGCAGAAGATCGCGACCGCTGGCTCGCGCGCGGAATCATCGAGCGCGTTGGAAGCCAGGCCTTGATCACCTTCGAGGCCGGTGGGCACCCAAAGGAACGCCACGCGGAGCCGATCCGTGACCACCGTGCGGCGATCGACCGCGTTCTGCGCTGGGTAATTTCGGCGGAATCAAGGATCGACGACGTGGCCTCCCTCGCCGACATCCATGCGGTGGGCCACCGGGTCGTCCACGGCGGTGAGCAGTTCCAGCGGTCGGTGCGGATCGACGCCGACGTCTTGGAAGGCATCGAGGACTGCATCGATCTCGCGCCGCTCCACAACCCGGCAAACCTCAAGGGAATTCGCGCCGCGACCGAGCTGCTCGGCCCCGGAGTTTCGCAGGTGGCCGTCTTCGATACCTCGTTTCACTCCACGATGCCAGAGGAGACGTACCTCTACGCCCTCCCCTACCAGCTCTACCGGCGCTACAAGATCCGCCGCTACGGTTTCCACGGCACCTCGCACCGGTACATCGCCTTCCGCTACCGAATGCTGCACGGGCTCGAGCCGGAGCAGGTCACGATCATCACCCTCCACCTCGGCAACGGGTGCTCGGCGTGTGCGATCCGGGAAGGCCGCTCGGTGGCGACATCGATGGGCTTTACACCCCTCGAGGGGCTGGTGATGGGCACCCGGTCGGGCGACATCGATCCGTCACTGATCGAGTTCCTGATGATGAAGGAGGGCATCGACGTCTCCGAGGTCGATACCTTGCTCAACAAGCGCTCCGGCCTGCTCGGCCTCTCCGGCCTGACCTCGGACATGCGCGAGCTGCTCGAAGAGGAGGCCGAGAACCACGACCGCCGCGCCTGCCTGGCGATCGCCATCTTCTGTCGCCGGGTGCGACACTACATCGGCGCCTACCTGGCCGAAACCGGCCCCACTGAAGCGGTCGTATTCACCGGCGGGATCGGCGAGAACGCGGCGCCCGTGCGCGAGCGCATCCTCACCGGTCTGGAGCACCTCGGCCTCACCCTCGACCGCGCCCGCAACGAGGCCGTCGTCGGCGGCCAGGTCGGCGAGATCACGGCGGAGGGCTCGCCGATCCGGGCCTGGGTGATCCCGACCAACGAGGAGCTGCTGATCGCGCGCGACACATACCGGGTCGTCGAGGACATTCCGCGCCGCTGGTAGGCCACAAACCCGCAGTGGCGCACTCGCCCAGGAACGGAGTCCGCGGATCAGCAGTTGCATCGGTTCACACGTCGGCGCGGAGGAAACCGGCGAAGCGGACGAGGCCCGCGTGCGGCACGCTCCCGGCAGCGGCCGACGTCTCGCCCGCGTACTCTACGCTCGTCTCGCCAGGTTCACTCTCATGCTCGAAGGGTGGCCGACTGCGGGGTGCCGGCAACCTGAGCCATACCGCCGCGGTCGAACTGCCGGTCGCCGAGTTCCGGTACCTCGCCGACTGGCTCGCCCGCCTCGACGAGACCCCGGCGTGGAGGGACGGCGCGCCCCCCGCTTCGAGCCGAGCACACCCTCCGTCTCGAATCTGCCGAAACCTCGTTCCCGCAGCGCCGTACCTCGGGACGGGGAATGAGAAAAATGCGCTGCGACGTGCTGGCAGTTCTGGTCGCTGTCTCGCTCGCGCCCGCGGCGGGCGCGGCGAAGCCGGTCCAGTCGGCCATCTCGACCTGGGCGAGCGGTCCCGTGATCCTCGACGTCGACCCGAGCTCGGGCATGGCGCATTACGAGCTACGGGCCCCGGTCGCCGTCGGATCGCTCGAGCTCGACATCTTCGGACTCAGCTGTGGTCCTGAGGTGGTTCGCGCCCAGATCGACCAGGGCGGGATCTTCAGCCACGCCTTCGACCTCGAGCACGCCGGGCGGCTGGTGGCGACCCTCTCCGGACCGACGGCCGCCGATCTCGATCTGGCCGTGTACGGTCCGAGCGGTCGGCTGGTCGCAACCTCTGCGTGTCCGCGTTCCGCGAGCGAGCACATCGTCGTTCGACTGCCCGCCGACGGCCGCTGGAGGATCGAGGTCAGCGGCAGCCAGGTTCCGGCAGGGTGGGCGGAGTTCGAGCTTCGCGTGGATGTGGTCGAGGGTCGCGACCTGGGCGTGGTCTCGGTCCCTCATGGACCTTTCGCCCCGGGAGAGCGCATCCCGGTGGAGATTCGGATCGACCGTGAGCCGAACGGCTGCGCCGAGCCGCTGGCGCTGCTGGTGTGGGGTCCCGCTGGGGACCCCATCCTGGACGAGCCGCTCGCCCTGCGCGAGGACTCCGCCCGCCGCTGACGCAGGATCGTCATCAGGGTCGCGAAGGCGTGCAACAATGGCCGCACCGCGCCGTTACACACGTGGCGCCGGTTGGCTCGAGAGGCCCGGACCGGTGCCATCGGATCAGTGAAGGAGGACACAATGCGTCATTCCGTCATTGCGGTCGCTGCGGCGACCGCGGCCCTTCTCGTTGCCTGCTCGGCCAGGACACCCGAAAGCCGAAAGGTCACCGGCCCGTCCGCGACATACACCATGGACCAGTTCCTCAAGACAACCTCGATCGGAGGCAGCTCGTTCAGCCCCGATGAGACCCACCTCCTGGTGTCGTCGAACGAGTCCGGGGTGTTCAACGTCTACGAGCTCGACCTCGCCTCGGGGACGCGGACCCCCGTCACCCAGGGCGATCAGACCACCTTCGCGGTCGCTTACCTGCCTCCTGACGGCCGCATCCTCTACAGCCGCGACTCGGGCGGCAACGAGATCGACCACCTCTATCTCAGAGCTTTGGACGGCAGCGATCGCGACCTGACGAGCGGCGATCAGACGAAGGAGGACTTCGCCGGCTTCTCGACCGATCGGAAGAGCTTCTACACCGTGAACAACTCGCGAGACCCGCGCTTCTTCGACCTCTATGAATGGGATGTCGCGACCCTCGAGCCGCACATGGTCTACCGCAACGATGCGGGGCTCGACCCTGCCGGGATGTCGCCCGACCGGCGCTTCATCGCGCTGCAGAAGTCCAACACGACCAATGACACGGACCTCTACGTGCTCGATCTCACCCGGAGCGGAGAGCCGAAGCGGATCTCAGAGCACAGCGGTGAGGCCACCTTCGGATTCCAGGACTTCAGCAGCGACAGCCGGTGGCTCTACTACACCTCGAACGCCGACGGCGAGTTCGCCGCGCTCAAGCGCTACGAGCTCGCGACCGGCACCCGCGAGGATGTGTTGTCAACCGACTGGGACATCGACTTCGCCTACTTCAGCCGCAACGGGACCTACCGGGTGATCGGCACCAACGAGGACGGCTACACCAAGGTCGCCGTCACACGCACCGCAGATGGTCAGCCGATTCAGATCCTAGACCTGCCGCGCGGGACGGTCAGCGGAGTCGCTTTTTCTCCCTCCGAGCGCCTGATGAAGCTCAGCGTGTCCAGCGACACCATGCCCGGCAACATGTTCCTCTACGACCTCGAGAACCAGAAACTGACCCAGCTCACCGACACCCTCAACCCCGAGATCAAGCCGTCCGACCTGGTCGCCGGCGAGGTGGCTCGCTTCACGGCCCGGGACGGGATGGTGATCCCGGGCCCGCTCTACAAGCCCCTCGGCGCCGGCCCGGACCACAAGGTCCCGGTGATGCTGATGATCCACGGCGGTCCGGGCGGCCAGAGCCGTCCCGGCTACTCCGCCGAGCGCCAGTTCCTGCTCAACCACGGCTACGCGCTGTTTG
>CAZQYU010000176.1:0-6860 GCA_964597585.1 uncultured Thermoanaerobaculia bacterium | reverse complement strand
CGGACCGGGCTTCCCCGATCCGCCCGATGGCCAGCCGGTCGAGCTGCAGCCCGACCGGCATCGGCTGCCTGAGGGAACCCGGATCCTGGCAACGCCGGTCCTCGGCGGGCTCCATCACGACTACCGGCTGGAAGAGGCGGCCTGACGGCGCTCGGCGAGCTGGGTCGGACAATCGGGGACTTCAGAGCCGGGAGAGCGGAGCTGTGTGCGTGGGGGGCGATTTCGGCAACTGAGGTCGCGCCGCGGTCGAGCCGTCCCATCGCTGGCGGCGTCAGAGCGTCGCCGGTGTCACTCTGGCGGACGCCACCGCCCGTCAGAACACCCCGGATGGAGTTTTTGCGGAGGACAGCGTCAGAGCGTCGCCGGTGTCACTCTGGCGGACGCCACCGCCCGTCAGAACACCCCGGATGGAGTTTTTGCGGAGGACACCGCAGTCTTTCGGTTCGAGCAGGCGACGCCAGCGGAGCAGCGTGGGCAGGTGGCCTCACTCGAAGGGAAAGCACGAAGGGTGCGGCAGTTCAGGCCTGGCCCGGGCGGGAAGCTGCTCCAGAGGATCCTTAGTGTGAAGCGTACGTTGGATGCCACAGGAGCGTAGTCACCACCCTCATCACTACGTCATTCTTGGTATTGACTGCGGTAGATGCCTCAAAGATCTTCGGAATCGCCTGGGCCGGCACCGATGCACGGAAGACAATGATCTATTGGAAAAGGATGTCCTTTCCAAGCCGCTGGGAGGTTTGTGCCAATTCGATTAATCGCCCTATCAACGGCTCCCCATCTACGTCAAAGAAACAGTCGTAGAGGCTCCGCAACTCAAGACCCATGACCTTCGCCACCTTGCCCTGCCAAGTGTCGGGACCAAATTCTACCGGTGGGAGGCCACGAAATGCCACGGCAATCTCCTGGAGTTCGTTCTCGAGACGTGCTGAGTCGGTCGGCGACCAGAGGCCGTCGCAATCCGAGTGGAGCACAAGCGTCGGGAAACGCGAGCCGAGTTTTCCCCCCTCTAGATGTTGTGTGACGGCATCCCGAAAGATCCCGAAATCTGCATAGGAGCCAATTTCGAGGCCGTCCAACTCCTCATCGCCATCGAATACGGTGAGGTACAATCCCATTAGCCGACCCTTCTCTCAATCCGAATGATGCCAGGATGTTCTGCGATCAGATAACGGAGGGATGGTGAGGGTTTGAACGACAGAGGTACCAGAATGACAAGTCGCTTTCCTTCTTGGAGGGCCCTGTATGTAAGCAACCGCACTTGATATGTAGCATGGAGAATTGGCACTTTCTTGATGAGATAGAGTGCACTATGGTTCTCAGCGTCTGGCCTTGTACCGCGGGCAACTTGATGCCGTGTATATCTTGGTCTCACGGCGCCCCCGTCGTTGCAGAGGGTCCGGCCACTGTTACACCCCAGCGTTGTAGCCACTCGGAAAAGACAGGATTAGGTGGGCGCGTTGTTTGGATCGTAAGCGAGCTGCCAGTCGTGAGTGCCCGGTAAGTCTGCAGGCGCAACTGGTAGGTTGATTCAAGTGGGGTCAATCCACCCTTGATTTCGATGCTCCTACCGGGTCCTGCGACATCAACAATCGTCCCAACTGGTATGCCGGTTCGCGTGTACTTTGCTGGGCCAACTATCACTTCGAACGCTGCGCTGTTGATGTCTTGCTCTGTCGGGCGCCAGACCTCGGTATTCTTGGGCTCGCCCAGAGCAGTTAGTTGCGCGTCCTCCCAAGCTCTGCCCGTTGTCAATTGGGGGGGCGATTCGGTCTTGACTGGCTTTGAGAGTCCAGACCTTTCAGCTGCCGCTCGCTCGAAGTTTGGCGTGGGCGCGCTGTCGCTCAGAGTGGGCGAGCCTTGAGGCGCGGCAAGACGAACTTGAGGTAACGTCGTCCGTGCCGCCCCGTAGGCCGCTGTCCCCGCAACAGCCAACACAACCATGCCCCCGCCTTGACCGGCTAGCTGGGCTTTCTCGGTACTCGTCAGCGGCTGCCCGGTATCGACGTTCTCCCCGGTCGCCAGCTGGACCGGGATCGCCATGCCGGAAGCCTTTCCAAGGCCAACTCCGAGAGACTCGTACACTCTGTCGTAGTACGGGTCGCGAGTTGTCTGCTCGTCGTAGTAGGAGGCACCCTGATCGATGCCACCCTTCGCGAGAAGGCCCAAGCCCAGCCCGATGCCTACCGGAGGACACACCGCGGTTGTAATTGCAAGTCCGCATACGACGGGAGCGCCATGGCCGACCGTCTCCATGGCTGCATCCGCGCCGGCCACGACGGGCTCGGCCGTCTCAGCTGCGACTTCAACCGCATGCCGAAGCCTGAAGAAATCTCCCGGGCCAGCCAGCCCCATCGGGTCAGTGCCTGAGTTCGGCCCCCACCCGACGAAGGCGTACAGGTTTGAGCTGTCCACGGCGCCGGCGGGGTCTTCGGAGAGCCAGGCGGCGTTGTGGGGGTCGTACCAGCGGTTTCGGGCGTAGGCGAGGCCGGTGGTGGGGTCGGTCCAGAGGCCCTGGAAGCCCGCGGTCTGGCTTCCCGGAAACGCTCCGTCGAGAGTCTCGCCGCTCTTGTGGTTGTAGTCGATCGGGAAGCTGCGGTTGTAATCCGGCGGCGTCGAGCCGTCTTCCGGAACGTCGAGCTGGATCGCGACGCTGCCAGCCTCGCCATCAGGCAGCACGATCAACCGACCGAAGCCGTCGGTGAGGGCGGGAGTGAGCGTGACGCGGTAGCGGGTCGCCTTTGCCCATCCTGCAAGTCGCATGACGAGCAGGTTGGTCGGGTCGTCGCTGTCGGTGTCGATCGCGAAGTTTGCGCGATCGGCTGTCTGCCAGCTCGACGACGCGTCGTCGTAGTGCTCGATCAGCAGCCCGGACTCGAGGCTCGAGGCGGCGAGAGGCAGGGTGGTGACGACCCGCAGCGCGCCCTCGAGGGTCTCGCCCGGAGTCGCGGCCTGATCCTGCCCTCCGACTGAGGTCACGGCCTCATCGTACTCGGTCTTCACCAGCTCCGGGCCCAGCTCGACGTGGCGCTTGCCGTACGGCGTCTGGAGGTAGCGCGCGAGAAGCGTCGGCTGCTGCCCGGCGTGCTCCTCGGCGACGCCGATCACCGATCCCATCTCGTCGCGCAGGAGGGCGTAGGTGCCGGTGGTCGGTGTTCCTTGCAGGCCGCGCTCCACCCGAACCAGCGGTGCGTCGTCCAGGCCGCCGGGCCCCGGTGTGTACTGGTAGCGCCAGATCGCCTCGTCCTGGAAGTTGAGGCCGGTTTCGGCGGCCAGCCGCTGGCCGTCCCACACGAACTCGCGCTTGGCGACGAACGGCCGATCGCTCTCGCCGCCGCCTTCCGGGATCTCTCCCCACTCGGTGCGAGAGATGAGCCTGCCCGTGGCGTCGAACTGGAAGTTGACCCGCTCTCCGGCCTGGTCGCCATTGGTGGGTTCGACCGCCACCATTCTGCCGCGCCAGTCCCAGGTGTAGTGGCGGGAGCCGTCCTCGACCCGCCGCCCAGTGGAGTCGTAGGCGAAGGTCTCGCTGCCGGCGGCATCCGTGCGGGTTTCTACCCGGCCTTCCACGCCGGAGGCGTACGTCGCGACGCCGGCCGAGCCGTCCGTCGTCGCGAGCAGCTCGTCCGCCTTTCCGTAGCTGAATCCCCACGACCCGAGCGGCGTGGCCTGGGTATCACCTCCTGCGAGCGAGCCGCGGCCGGTCTGGGTGCTCGCCGTACGGCGCGCGACGTCGTAGCGAGCCCCGTAGCCGAGACCGCTCGTCAGGCCGACGCCCGTTGGCGCCACCTGCCGCCCGAGCTTGAGGTTGCGAGGCACGTCCCAACCATACTGCAAACTGCCGAGCTCCGTCCCACCTGCGCTGACACCCAGGGTGGCGAGACGTCCGTTGACGGTGTCGAACACTCGGTTGGTCGCCAAGCCTCCCGGAGTGGAGACGACGACCGGCCGGCCGACGCCGGACCATCCCAGAGTGGCGCCGAAAGCAGAGCCCGGGATGGGTGTACCGTCGGCCTGGGCCGCAGTCACCGAGGTCATCCGGTCGAGACTGTCGTAGGTGGCGGCATAGGCCGCCAGGCCGGCGCTCCCTGCAACTCCTTGCGGGAGGATCGTCGAGGTGGTGTTGCCGAAAGCGTCGTAGTGGCGCTCGACGGCGCTGTCTGCGGGCCAGGAGCCCACGTGCTCTGTTCTCGGCAGCCCACGAGTGTCGTAGTCCGCGTAGGTCACGACGGAGCTGGGGTCGGGAGTTGTGTCGCCGGGCTGCCGAAGGGTGCCGATCGAGCTCACTCGGCCCAGCGGGTCGTAGGCGATCACGTCGCCGCCGTCCACAGGTGCAAGGCCCACCGGGAGGCTCCCGCCCTCGAACGCCTCGGGGTTGGCGGGGCCGCGGAAGGTCACACGGTTCGCCTGGTCGTAACCAAGGCTCAGCACGAGCTGCTGTCCCGACGTGCTCGCCAGGCGAGTGGTCCATGTCTTAAGGGTGTCGTCGCCGTTGTAGGTGAAGCTCTCCGGGAGCGATCCCGGACGAGTACGGGTGTCGAGCCGGCCAGTGGCGTCATAGTGGAAGGTCGTCGCCTCGGTCGCGCCGCTCTCACGCAGCACTGCTCGCACAAGCAAGCGCCCGTCTGCGTCGTAGCCGTAGTCGACGTGCTGGCCGACGTCGGGCCTGCCGGTGGTGAGGAGGAGGCCGTAGCCGTCGAAGGTGCTGGTGACACGCTCAATGCCGCCGGTGGATGTCGCGAGGAGGTTGCCGCTCTCGTCGAAGGTGCGGTCGATGAGCGTGCCGCCGAGGTCCCCGTGGACGACGCGGCCGAAGGCGTCGTAGGTCAGAGCCGTCGTCGTGGTGATAGCGGACTGAGCGCCGGCCGCGGGCTCAGTGGTGACGATGCTGCGTGGCCAGGGTGTTGTGCCCGCATGCACGAAGCGGGTCTCGTTGCCCACGGCGTCGGTGACCGTCAGCGTGCGGCCGGTGCCGGGCTCGTAGGTGAGGTGCTGCTCGAGGCGCAGGCTACCGGCCGGGCCGCGCTTGACGTCCACGGTCCTCCCGGCACCGTCGAAGGTGAGGGTTGTGACGAGGGTAGTGGATGGCGATCCGCCGCCGGAGACGAGCTCACGGCTCTCGGAGACGGCGCCGAAGCTGGTCGTGGTGAAGGTGGTCTCGGCGAGGGTCGTGGCCTTGGTTGCGTCCTCGAACGCGGTGGCGCGCGTGAGCGCGCCGGAGCGGTCGAATGCGCGCTCGAGGAAGGCGCTGGCGGGCGGTTGCTCGGAGTAGAGCCTACCCCATGCGTCGTAGCGGCCACGCCAGACGCCGTCGTCGCCATCCGTCGAAAACGCCACGTGCCCCAACTCGTCGTAGGCGACGCGATGCGTGCCGGAGCCGCTGACTTGGGTGGAGACGACGCGGGAGGTGCTGTCGTAGGTGTTGGTTGTCACGACCCCGGCAGGCGACGTGGTCGTGGCGAGGCGGCCGTACACGTCGTAGCCGTAGGTTGTCGTGGCGTTGACGAGGCCGCCACCGGGAGTCGGCGGCGCGAGACCGGACTCCGTCACGCTCGTCACCTGACCGCGGGCGTTGTAGCTGTAGGACGTCTCCACCCAGCCGACGCCGGTCTGCCAGCGCCGCTCCCGGACGAGGCGACCGGCGGCGTCAAAGGCGCGCTCGCTCTTGGCGTTGACCGCGGCGAGGGAGCCTTTGCTCTTACCCGAGATGCTGCTCACGATGCGGTCCCAGTCGTCGTGGACGAAGCTGGCGGAGGTGCCGTAGGAGGTGGTGCTTTCCTTGACGTTGTCACGGTCGTCGTAGCTCAAGGTCGTGGTGGAGCCGCCGGAGGTGACCGTGTTGAGCAGGCCGGCCCCGGCTGTGCCGTTGTGGTCGGTCGCGAAGCTCATCTCGGTGACCACCGGTGTCGTGCCCGTGGTCGTCGCCTGGGTGATGCGCCCGAAGGGGTCGAAAGTCGTGGTCGTGAGGACGTTTTCCGCCTGGTAACCGGCCGTGACCTCACCGCCCCCGCCCATCGCGAGTGGCACGGTGATCTGGCGGTCCTCGCCGTCGGTGTAGGTTCCGACCAGGTTGTCGAAGGCTGGCGTGAGCGTGCGGCTGATCTCCGAGTAGCTCGCGGTCCCGATCGAAGCGAGCCCTGCCTTGGCGGTGGCTTTCAGAACATTTGAGCGGGCAAGGAGATCACCTTCGGTCGGGTAGGTGTAGTCCGTCTCGCTCCCGTTGGCCTGAGTCACCTTGGTGATGCGGCCGTCGCCGTCGTAGTCCAGCTCCGTCGTGAGCGTCTTGGTTGGGATGGTGCCGTGGAGTCCCGGGGTGGGATCGGAGGCACCGAGAGCTTCGACGGTCCCGCTTACGGCGGTGGTGCGGCCGTTGGCGATGGTGTACTCGGTGTCGTGGCTCCAGGGCGCGGACACGATCGCCTTCGTGGCCGGAGCCGCGCTGCCCGCCTGGTTGGGGAAACTGACGGTCCAGGTGACGCCCATGCCCGCTGAGTTCTGGTCGTACGAGTCCGGGAACGCCAGTGCCTTGGCCCGGCCGGTGGTCTCGTCGTACTCGAAGCGGGCCCGCAGCACGCCCGAGCCGGGCTGGGTGAAGCCCTCCAGGCGCAACGGCGCGAAGGCGCCGTGGAGGGCGGCAGTGGTCGTGCCGTCCGAGTGGCTGACGCCTGCCGCCGGGTCGTAGGCGTAGGTGACCTTCGGGCGGTCGTCGCCGACGTAGGAGTAGGTGAGGTGATACTCGGAGACCGGGTTCGAGACGCCCGGGAGGCTGACGGCGGTCAGCCTGCGCTGGTCGTCCCACTGGTAGTCGACCTTGCGACCAGCGAAGTCGGTGACGCGCTTGAGCAGGCCGTAGCGGGGCCCGT